>CAZHTI010000140.1:0-5472 GCA_964535755.1 uncultured Salinisphaerales bacterium
TTCCTGACCGCTGCTGCATCAAACCCATACAGTCCGGCCATCTTCTTACCCACGATCTCGTGACGGCTCAGAGCAAGGTGCGGGGTGCGTCATTTGCCAGAATAAGCGCCGAGCATTCCACCAGATAACGGAGCGGCATCCATGCGCAATCTTCTACTTGCTGGTCTTGCCAGCCTGCTACTGACAGCCTGTGGCGGGGTGCCGCTCAGACCGGATTCCACCGTGCCGCTGGCGAGGGACGTGAACCTCGCCCGCTATATGGGCGACTGGTATGTGATTGCACACATCCCCACCGACCGTGACGCCACGTCGCACAACGCGATGGAAAACTACACGCTCAATGCCGATGGCAGCATCGCCACTACCTATCGCAACCGGTTGGATGGCTTCGGAGGCGACAACAAGCTGCTCACGCCCACCGCCTTCGTCATGCCAGATACCGGCAACGCGCTGTGGGGGATGCGCTTCCAAATCCCGGGCACGCCAATCCCTTGGCCCATGCAGTTTGAATACCGCATCGCGCACCTTGAGGCCCCTAACGAGGCCGCGCCCTATGCCACGGCCGTCATCGCCCGCAGCCAGAAGGATTTTCTCTGGCTATTCAGCCGCACGCCCGAGATGAGCGATGCCGACCTCGCGCGGTACAGAACGCTCATCGCCAACTGGGGTTATGACGTGAGCAAGCTCAGTCGCGTGCCGCAGCAATGGCCGAATCCGGTGGATGGCAGCCAGCCGGTGCTAGGGCCTCACCGGCCGCATTAGCCGGCACTCCCCTGTGCGGGAGTGACTCACTGGTTTCCTGCCCCAAGTGAAACTGTGGATTGCTTGCCCAATGCGCAATGTATTGATGGACGACGCGATCAAGCATGCGCTTTGGGCCCGCTGCGCCTTCGTTGCGGGCAGCGAGCTCTAATGCCTCTAAGCCTCAAGCCACCTGCGGCAGCGCCTTGCCCTCATGCAGAAAACGCAGGATCGCGGCGCGGGCGGTGTGGTAGGCGGGGTCCTCCGCTAGCGCTAATCGGGCACGCGGGCGGGGCAGGGTGATGGGCAGGATCTGGCCCACCGTGGCGGCTGGGCCGTTGGTCATCATCACCACGCGGTCGCTGAGCAGCACGGCTTCATCGACGTCATGCGTGACCATCACCACCGTGGCTTGGCTCTTGTGGTGGATCTCCATCAGCGCGTCTTGCAGATTGGCGCGGGTGAGGGCGTCGAGCGCGCCGAAGGGCTCATCCATCAGCAGCACTTTCGGCTCCATGGCGAGCGCACGGGCGATGCCGACGCGCTGCTTCATGCCGCCACTGATTTCGTTGGGGCGCTTGTCGATGGCATGGCTGAGGCCGACGAGCTCCAGCGCTGCCAGCGTGCGCTGCTTGAGCTGGGCTTTGCTCTCGGTGGCGGCAAACACGCGCTCCACGGCGAGGTGGACGTTGCCGTAGCAAGTGAGCCACGGCAGCAGCGAGTGGTTTTGGAACACCACGGCGCGCTCAGGCGAGGGGCCTTCAATCTCGCGCCCGCCCAACACGACGCCGCCCTTGGCCGCAGGGACTAGCCCAGCGATGGCGTTGAGCACGGTGGATTTGCCGCAGCCGGAGTGGCCGATCAGGCTGACGAACTCGCCCTTTTGCACCTTCACATCGACATTGCGGACGGCGGTGAACAAGCCCTTGCGGGTTTTGAAGGTAATGCTGAGGTCGTCGATTTCTAGGTAAGCGGACATGGCGGGGCTCAGTGGGCTTGGTAGTCGAAGCGGTTGGCGATGGCCGTCATGGCTTTTTCGATCAGCATGCCGACGAGGCCGATGACGATGATGGCGATCAGGATGTGTTCCATGTTCAGGTTGTTCCACTCATCCCAGAGCCAGAAGCCAATGCCGGTGCCGCCGGTGAGCATTTCGCTGGCGACGATGGCGAGCCAAGCGATGCCGAGGGATAGCTTTGCGCCGGTGAGCACATAGGGGATGGAGGCTGGCAGCAGGATGTGGGTGAACACCTTCCACTCCGGCAGGCGCAGCACGCGGGCGACGTTGAGGTAGTCCTGCGGCACGCTGGCGACACCGAGCGCGGTATTGATGATCAGCGGCCAGATCGCACAGATAAAGATCGTGAAGATGGCAGCAGGGCTGGCGGCTTGGAACAAGGCCAAGCCAATCGGCAACCATGCCAAGGGTGCTACCGGCTTGAACAAGCCGATGATGGGCCGCAGTGCAGCGTTCAGCACCGCGAAGCGGCCGATGAGAAAGCCCAGCGGCACGCCCACCAGCAGCGCTAGGCCAAAGCCTTTGGCGACGCGCTCTAGCGAGGCGATGAGGTTCCAAGCGATGCCCTGATCGTTAGGGCCGTTTTGGTAGAAGGGGTCGCTAAACAGGGTGACGGCAGCGGCGAAGGTTTTATCCGGCCCCGGCAGGTAGGCGCTGAACTTGGCGGCGAGCGTCCAGAGCAGCAGCAGCACGGCGATGCCGGCAATCGGTGGCAACACTTGCTGCACCAAGGCGCGGGCACGCTGCGTCCACAGCGATTCCGGTTTGAAGGCCGCGCTGGGCTCGGGCGGCGTTACTACCTTGATCGCCGCTGCGGTGTTTGCCGCTGGCTGGGTTTCACGCGCGGTGGGTACGGCGTCGACGCTGGGCGCAGGGGCTGAGCCTGCCGGCACCGGCTGCACCAGTTTGAGTTGTGCTGCCATGAGGGGATGCTCCAAATGTGGTCAATGCCCTGCGCCGAGTGGCGATGGACTCGGCGCAGGGGTGCGCGGGGGCGATCGGCTGAAGCGGGGCACTCAAGCCCCGTGCGCTAGGCCTTGATCTTGAAACCCTTGATGTATTCGGCCGGCTTGGTCGGGTCGAACACCGTGCCGTCGAACAAGGTCTCGGTCTTCATCGGCGAGGCAGGCACGGCGATGCTGAGGCTCTTAGCTACTTCGCTGTAGAGCTCGGTTTGGTTGATCTGCTTGGCGACGGCGAGGTAGTCGACATCCTGCTTCAGCAAGCCCCAACGGCGGTGCTGGGTGAGGAACCAAATCCCGTGCGAGAGATAGGGGTAGGTGACCTGACCGTCGTTGAAGAACTTCATGTAGTCGGGGTCCTTCCACTTGCCGCCACGGCCGTCGTCATAGCTGCCCAACATGCGGTCCAAGATCACCCCGCTGGGCGCGTTGACGTAGCTCTTGCCGCCGATGATCTCCGCCACTTTGGCGCGGTTGGTGGTGGCATCAATGAAGCGGCTGGCCTCCAGCACAGCAGCGACCATCGCCCGAGCCGTGTTCGGGTACTTCTTGACGAACTCGGCGGTGCAGCCCAGCACTTTCTCCGGATGGTTCTTCCAAATGCCCTGTGAGGTCACGGCGGTGTAGCCAATTTTGTCGAACACCGCGCGGCCGTTCCAAGGCTCGCCGACGCAGAAGCCGTCCATATTGCCGACGCGCATATTGCTGACCATTTGCGGCGGCGGGATGGTGATGTTTTTGATGTCCTTGAGCGGATCAATCCCGTGCGCTGCGAGCCAATAGTTGAGCCACATTTGGTGCGTGCCGGTGGGGAAGGTGCCGGCAAAGGTGTATTCGCGGTCCTTCTTGGCAATTGCCGCTTTGAGCGTTGCACCATCTTTGACGCCCGCTTGCAGCAACTTGCTGCTGAGCGTGATGCCCTGACCGTTCTGGTTGAGCGCCATCAGGATCGCCATGTCCTTCTTCTGGCTGCCGATGCCTAGGTGCGCGCCGTAGATCAACCCGTAGAGCACATGGGCCGCGTCGAGCTGGCCGAGCATGAGTTTGTCGCGCACGCTGGCCCAACTCGCCTCCTTAGAGACGGTGACGTTGAGGCCGTACTTTTTGAACAAGCCCAGCTCGCTGGCCATGACCACACTGGCGCAGTCGGTCAGCGGGATGAAGCCGATGTTGATGTCGGTCTTTTCCGGTTTGCCAAAACCTGCGGCAAAGGCAGTGCTGGATAAAAACGCGGGGGCCGCTAAAACCGTGCCGGCAGCGAGTGAGGTTTTGAGGAACTCGCGGCGATTCAGCGCGCTTAGGTCGAGGATCGTTTTGCTCATGGCGAGGCTCCTTAGAACTTGTAGTCGAGAGACACCCAGAGCTTGCGGGTATCGACCGCGAGGTCCTTGGCGTTGTAGTTGGCGGCTTTGATGCCGAGGTTGAGGTTGTCGATCAGTGGGCGGGTGAGCTCGGCGTTCCACTCGCTGCCGTAGTGGGCGCCACCGCTGTCGGCGCGGTAGTCGTGCCAGATCAACTTGGCTTGGACCTTCTCGATGGTCGCAGCCGCCGTGACGGTGCTGTTTTTGATGCCGGTCTTGGGCGTGTTGAGGAACATATCCGCCCAGCCTTGGAAGGCATGCAAGGTGGCCAGCGGCGTCTGGAAGCCATAGGCACCGTCGCCTCCCAGCACTTCATACGCGAGCTTGATCGACGGGGCTTTCACCGCGCCGAAGTTGGGCAAGGTGAGCTGTGCATCTGCCAGTAAATAATCGGCATCGACAAAGCCCGGCGCGTCGGCGTAGTCGCTCTGCTGCGCAAACTCCAGCGTGTAGCCGAGCTTGACCGCCTGCACCGGCACGCTGCCGCTGACTCTTAGGCCATAGGTTTGGCTGTCTTGGCGGTTAGCGGTGCTGCTGTCGTAGTCGAAGCGATAGGCGTAGCCGGCGACGTTGGCCCAACTCAGCGCCGTGTTGTTGATGTACGCGACTTGGCCTTGCAGCGGAATATTCACGCCGGTGAAGAAGCTATTGACGTTGCTCAGCGTGCCGACATCGATCACCGTCTTCGGCAGGTAGTTATTGCTGAGCAAGAAGGCATCGTAGGTCTGCTCATTCATCCGCCAGCCGACGTTGCCCAGGAAGCGTGCGTTGCCAAAGATCAAGCGCTGGCGGCCAAACTTGGCGGAGGTGTTGAGCGGCAGGCCGGTGTAGCGCAGCCAAGCTTGGTTGAGCTCATCGCCGGTTGGGTCTGCCACCACGGAATAGCCTGTGCGGCCATTGCGGGTGCTGTTGTACTCCTCGCCGAATAGGGCGGTGACGCCCTCGTACTCCAGCATGGCGTCAAAGTGGTTCCACTTGCCGGTGGTATAGCCCAAGCGGCCACGGACGAGAAAAGCGTCTGCCGTCGCCAGTGGATTGGCTTGGTCAACCTGCTCCCAGCGCAAGCGCGCATCGAAATTGGGCGTGCCGCCAGAAACCGCGTATTGCAGTGTGTCTAGGCCATCGGCGTGGCTAAGGCCACTCATCGCGAGTGCGGCGAGGGCGATCAGACAGGGGGTTATCTTCAGCGGTGTGGCAGGAGGAATAGAAGGCATTAGGTGCTCCGTAACGAGACAGACGGTGGTGGGAAAACGCACGCTTGACGAAATCGCAGCCAATAAAAAAGGCATCCACCCGGGGGTATCCGGATAGACGCCTTTGTCTTGTTGCCCACACGTGGGGCTAAGTGCTGAGTCGCCGTTGACCCTTAAGCCGTTGCCGGCCTGCACGG
>CAZHTI010000141.1:0-5457 GCA_964535755.1 uncultured Salinisphaerales bacterium
GCTACGGCCGCTTCTTCTCCTGCCTCGTGTTCGTCCCGCGCGAGCGCTACTCGCGGGAGCTACGCGAAGCCATAGGCCGCGAGCTAGGGCAAATCTATGCTGCTACTGGCGTCGATCGTGCCGGTGTCGACTTTTTGCGGGATGGCTTCACCCGCCTGCACTTCACCGTGCGCACGGCCCCCGGCACCCGCGTGGCCTACACCAATGCGGAGATCGAGGCGCGCTTGGTCGCCGCGACGCGCGGCTGGGCGGACGTGCTGCGCGAGTCGCTAGAGGCGGCGGGTGCTGGGCATCTCGCCGGTCGCTTTGCCAATGCTTTCCCGCTCTCGTTGCAAGAGCACATGGGGCCAGCCAGGGCAGTGGCCGAGGTGCAAATGTTGGCGCAGCTCAATGCCGACACGCCCTTGGTGGTCCGCTTGGAGCAGAACGCCGAGGGTGCAGCGGTGGGGCTCACGCTCTACCGCGCGGGCAGCCCGGTAACGCTGTCGGACGCGCTGCCGGTACTAGAGAACTTCGGCCTCAAAGTGCTCAACCAAGACCCCGCCGAGCTCACCGCCAGTGATGGCAGCCGCTTCTGGCTACAGGCCTTTAGTCTGCAACCGGTGCCGCTGGCTGCCGGTGCCGATGCAGCAGCCGCACGCGCCAATTTTGAAGCGGCGCTGCTCTCAGTCTGGAGTGGCGCTGCTGAGAACGACGGCCTCAATCGCCTAGTGCTGACCAGCGGCTTGAGCGCGCGCCAAGTCACCGCCCTGCGCAGCGTTGCCACCTACCTCACGCAAACCTCGCTGCCCTTCGGCCCCGGCCTGATGCAAAGCGTGTTCGCGCAGAACGCGGAGATTTCCCGCAATTTGGTGGCCCTGTTTGAAGCGCGCTTTGATCCCAGCTTGGCCGATGCCGAGCGGCAAACGCGCATCGCTAGCATTGCCGCCGCACTCGACGCGGGCTTGGATCAAGTCGCGAGCCTCGATGCTGACCGTATCCTGCGCGCCGCCCTCGCCGTGGTGCGCGCCGCACTACGCACTAACTTTTACCAAGCCGATGCTGCCGGCAAGCCCAAGCCCTACGTCAGCATCAAGCTCGACCCCAACCGCATCCCCGACCTGCCGCTGCCCAAGCCCATGTTTGAGATTTGGGTGTATGCGCCGACGGTAGAAGGTGTGCATTTACGCGGCGGCAAAGTGGCGCGTGGCGGCTTGCGCTGGAGCGACCGCAGGCAGGACTTCCGCACCGAAGTGCTCGGGCTCATCAAAGCCCAGATGGTGAAGAACACCGTGATCGTGCCGGTAGGAGCCAAGGGCGGCTTCGTGCTCAAGAGTGGCAATCCTGCCGACCGCGAGGAGTGGAGCCGCTTGGGTATTGCGGGCTACAAGACCTTCCTGCGCGGCCTCTTGGACATCACCGACAACCGGCGTGGCGCGGAAGTCATCCCGCCGAAGGATGTGGTGCGCTACGACGGCGACGACCCCTATTTGGTGGTCGCCGCCGATAAGGGCACTGCCACCTTCAGCGACATCGCCAATGGCTTATCCGCTGAGTACGGGCATTGGCTGGGGGATGCGTTCGCCTCCGGCGGCAGCGTCGGCTACGACCACAAAAAAATGGGCATCACCGCCAAGGGCGCGTGGGAGAGCGTCAAGCGCCACTTCCGGGAAATGCCCTGGACCGACGAGCAAGGGGTCACACACTCCGGCAAGGACATTCAAACCACGCCCTTCACGGTCGTCGGCGTCGGCGATATGTCGGGCGATGTCTTCGGCAACGGCATGCTGCTGTCACCGCACATACGCCTGCTGGCGGCGTTCGACCACCGCCATATTTTCATCGACCCCAACCCCGACTGCGCCAAGAGCTTTGCCGAGCGCGCGCGCATGTTCGCGCTGCCCCGCTCCAGTTGGGAGGACTACAGCAAGGACTTAATCAGCGCGGGTGGCGGCATCTGGCCACGCTCCGCCAAGAGCATTGAGCTGAGCGAGGCAGCACAGACGGCGCTGGGCATCAGCAGCAGCAAGCTCACCCCGAACGAACTGATGCACGGCATCCTGCGCGCGCCGGTCGAGCTGCTCTGGAATGGCGGCATCGGCACCTACGTTAAGGCCAGCACGCAGGCGAATAGCGAGGTCGGCGACCGCGCCAACGACAACCTGCGCGTCAACGGCAAGGACTTGCGCTGCAAGGTGATTGGCGAAGGCGGCAACCTAGGCTGCACACAACTCGGGCGGATTGAGTACGCACTGCACGGCGGGCGTCTTAATACCGACGCCATCGACAACGCCGGTGGCGTGCACTCGTCCGACCGCGAGGTCAACATCAAAATCCCGCTGAATCAGTTGATGGCGGAGGGCAAGCTGACCCGCGCCGAGCGCGACCCCTTGCTGCTGTCGATGACCGACGACTTAGCCGCTGCGGTGCTGCGTGATAACACCGTGCAAAGCGGCGCGGTGTCGCTGCTGGAGGCAACCGCCAAAGAGCGCTTGGACGAGCACGCCGAGCTCATCCGCAAGCTGGAGCATGAGGGCTTACTCAACCGCAGCGTCGAGTATCTGCCGGACGAAGAAACCCTCAAGGAGCGCCAGCGCACCGGCCTAGGGCTGACGCGGCCCGAGCTCTCCGTGCTGCTCGCCTACGCCAAGATGAGCCTGTACGGCGCGACACTCGCCAGCGACATGCCGGACGACCCGTTCTTCGAGCGCGACTTGCTCGGCTACTTCCCCAAGGCCTTGGTCGAAGCGCACCGCGAGCAGTTGGAGCGCCACCAACTGAAGCGCGAAATTATCGCCACCATTTTGAGCAATGCGGTTGCCAATCGCATGGGCGTGAGCTTTGCCCACCGCATGGCAGAAGACCACGGCCATGCTCGGGGCGAGGTGCTCAAGGCCTATGCGATTGCCCACGAGATCTTCGTCGCCGACGCCTACTGGCAGCGCATCGAAGCGCTTGACAACAAAGTGCCGGCGGCCACACAAATCAAGCTGATGGCCTACCCGATTGGCCTGCTTAAGCACGCCACCGGCTGGCTGGTGCGCGCCGGCTATGACAAGCAGCCGGTGTCGCTGTCGGTGGTGCGCTTCACCGAGGCCATCCAAGCCGGTGAGAGCCTGCTGCCGGATGCACTCCCCAAAAGCTACCGCGAGGACTACGACAAAACGCTGCAAGCGCTCTTGGCCGAGAACATCCCCGGCAATCTGGCAAAGCGCCTCACTGCGACTCGGGTGTTGGGCGCGGCACTCGACGTTACCGAGCTTGCGCATCAGCACAAGCTGCCTCTGGGCGACGCCGCCGAGGCTTACTTCGGCGTCGGTGAGCACTTCCAAATGCTTTGGCTCTACGGCGCGATCAATCGCCTCAATGTCAGCGGCCGCTGGCACGCGCTAGCGCGTCAGAACCTGCGCGATGACACCTACCACTTGCACTATTTGCTCGCAGCGCGCGTGCTGCTCGCGGACGGCAAAACCAGCGCCGAGAAGCTGGGTAATTGGCTGGGCAAGCACAGCGCCAGAATCGCCTTCGCCCAGAGCCGGATTGGCGACTTGCGCGCCGCAGGCGCTGTGGACTTTGAAGGCCTAGTCGTCGCCGTGCGGGAGCTACGCAAGCTGCGTTCGCTTTAGGGGGTGGGGGTGAGAGCCGCTGCGTGGCGAGCACCGCTCGCCAGCAGCTAGAACGCCCCCCAGCGCTGGCGATGGGGGCCGGAACTGGGGCGCAGGAGCTACGCCGCCACCCGCACCACCGTGCGCCCGGTGACCTTGCCATCGACAAACTCCTGCGCTGCCGCAGGCACCTCAGCCAAGGCAATCCGGCGGGTGACGATTTGGCTTAAGTCTGGCTTCCACTCGCCTTGCAGTTTTTGCCACAGGCTCAACCGCCGAGCGCGTGGGGTTTCCACGGAGTGAATCCCCAGCAGCGACACGCCGCGCAAAATGAAGGGCATGACCGTGGTGCTGAGCGTGTGGGATTGCGCCAGTCCGATGCTGGCGATGTTGCCCCAAGGCTTCACCGTGCGGGTCAGCCACTCCAGCGTCGCACCGCCGAGGTTATCGACCGCCCCGCCCCACTGCGCCGCTTCCAAGGGCTTGGTGCCCATCTCGATGCTATTGCGGTCTAGCACGGCATCTGCGCCCAAGCGCTTCAGGTAATCCGCTTGGTCGGGCTTGCCGGTCAACGCGGTGACGTGAAACCCCGCGCGTTTGAATAGTTGAACCGCGATGCTGCCCACCCCACCGGTTGGCCCATTGATGAGGATGCTGCCCATGTCCGGCGTTTGGTGGTTCTCCAACATTCTTTGCAATGCCAACGCCGCCGTGAAGCCAGCGGTGCCAATGCCCATCGCCTCCTCCAAGCTCAGGCCGGCCGGCAGTTTGACCAGCGCCTCGGCGGGCAGGCGCGCGTATTCGCTGTAGCCGCCGTCGAGTGCCTCGCCGATGTTGCAGCCGGTGACGAGCACCGCGTCGCCGACTGCGTAGTCCGCGCTGCTGCTGGCGACGACGGTGCCAGAGAGATCAATGCCCGGCGTGCGCGGCGTGCCCTTGAGGATGCGGCCCTTGCCGGTGACGGCGAGCGCGTCCTTGTAATTGATGCCTGAATAGGCGACGCGAATCACCACGTCCCCTGCTGTGAGCGCTTCGATTCCGATTGACTCAAATCCCACGCGGTATTCGGTTTTGCTGCTGTGCACGCGCAGGGCGGTGAAGGCTTCGGGAATGGCAGACATAGAGTTCTCGGCAGTTCAAAACGGGGTGGGGCAGATAGTCGCTGTGGCAAAGCGCGGCGGCCTGAAATAGTAGTCTTAGGCACTGCGCGGCGCTGCTTGCCTTGCGCGCTTTCTCAACCCCGTGACCCGCATGTCGCAATACACCAAAAACCCACCCTTGCTGGAAGCTGCAATCGCTTCAGATCCGATGCAGCAGTTTCAGGCCTGGCTCGCTGAGGCCAAATCGGCTGCTTTGGTCGAGCCCACGGCCATGGCGCTCGCCACCGTTGATGCGGACCTAAAACCCTCCGTGCGTATGGTGCTGCTCAAAGGCATGCATGAGGGTGGCCTGTGTTTCTACACGCACTACGACTCACGCAAAGCCCGCGCGCTGGCGGCAAATCCATTCGCTGCGGCGACCTTCTGGTGGGACAAGCTGGAGCGCAGCGTGCGCTTTGAGGGGAGCATCGAGAAGCTGCCAAGCGCGTTCTCCGACGCCTACTTCCACTCCCGCCCCCGAGGCAGCCAGCTCGGTGCGCACACCAGCTACCAGAGCCGCGTGCTCGCAAGCCGCGAATCATTGGAGCAGCGCCTCGCCGCCACCGCCGCTCAATTCGAGGGCCAAGAAGTGCCGCTGCCCGACAACTGGGGTGGCTACCTGCTGCGGCCTAAGCGCATCGAGTTCTGGCAGGGCCGCGATAACCGCCTGCATGATCGCCTCCGCTTTGAACGCTCAGCAGGCGGCTGGAAGCTGGAGCGCTTGGAGCCGTGAG
>CAZHTI010000142.1:0-5401 GCA_964535755.1 uncultured Salinisphaerales bacterium
CTCCGCTACCTGCTCGCCCTGCCAAGTCGCACCGGGGGCAAGCAGGATGGGCGTGATGCGCGGTGCGGCTGCGCCGCAGGCAAATCAGCCCGCTGGCGCAACGTCTGATGTGGGTGTAGGGGCGAGGCATGCCTCGCCCTAGACGGATGTAGGTGGGTTGCGGGCGAGGCGCGCCGCGCGTGCATGCGGGCGAAGAGCTTCGGATGCAGCCCAGCGCACGTCGTTGTTCTCATCTTCCAGTGCCAGTATCAGCGCGGTTCGAACAGGCTGGACGTGTGCGATGACACTCATGGATGTGCACGCGGCCCTCCTCACATCGCTATCGTCATCTTTGATCGCCACTAAAAGTGCTTGTTGTACGACTGCGTTCGGTGCCGCTGAGGCCAAGGCTGCGGTCGAGATGCAGCGCACGTAACTGTCCTTGTCTTTTAGCGCCGTCATTAGCGCTTGCTGCACAGGTTCGGCATGAGCGACGTCGCTTAAAGCGTCCGCTGCGCCGCCGCGTATTCCGCTGTCCTCGTCCTTCAGCGCAGCCAACAGTGCCATCTGCACTGGTGCTGCCTGTGCGACTGAGCCTAGGGCTCTGCATGCGGTCCAGCGCATATTGCCGTCGTCTTCCTTGAGTGCGGCTAGCAGTGCCTGCTGCACAGTCTCTAAATGCGCGACCTTACGAAGAGCCATGGCTGCGGCCCAGCGGACTTCGAAATTCTGATCCTTGATCACGGCCAGAAGCGCTTTCTGAACTGCCGGGTCGTCTGCAATGGCATTTAGGCCGTCAACGGCCGCCTCGCGCACGCGGCTATCGTCGTCCTTTACTGCTTCTATCAGCGCCTGCTGCACGTTCTCGTTCTGCACGACGCTACTCAGGGCCCATAAAGCGTCCCTGCGTACATCGTTGCTCTTGTCGTGCATTGTCTTTAGCAACGCTCGCTGGACAAGCACATTTTGCGCGCGGCCGTGAAGCGCACCCGCCGCTTCCGCACGCACCTTAATGTCATTGTCGTTAAGCGCAGCCAATAGGGCCTGTTGCACGGCCGCGAAATGAGCGACATTGCTTAGCGCAATGGCGGCAAATTGGCGCATGTTGCCGTCCTCATCCTTCAGCGCCGCCAAGAGCTCCTGCCGCATAGGCTCAGTATGCGCGATCGTGCCAAGGGCTCTAGCTGCGACCCTGCTTACACTGGCATCCTCGTCCTTGAGCGCTACAAACAAGCCTCGTTGAACCGGCGGTATGTGCGCAGCCGCGCTCAGGGATTCTGCTGCGGCCCAGCGCACCAGACTGTCCTCATTGTTGAGTGCCCCCAGCAACGCCCCCTGCACGGGTTCAGCTTGCGCGATAGCGCCTAGGTTCAGTGCTGCATCCACGCTCGCATCTCGGTCATCGCCCTCAAGCGCAAGTAACAGCGGCGCTACCGTTTCATTAACGGCTAGTAGAGATAATGTCTGCGGGCCTGCTTCGGCCACCCAGTGAAGAATCGCCTGCTCATGTTCGAGTCGGCTACTCATACACCAAGGCTGCGGGTTATCCGCAGCCGCTTGGCAGAGGCATTGCACTAGATGCAGCCTGCTGCTTTGGGCGGCACCGGCGCAGAACAAATTCCAGACCTCGGCCCAATCGGGGTTGTCCCATTCCCGCGCTGCGATTCGGCTTAGCTCGGCTTCGGGCAGCGTCAGCAGATGCTTGGCGGCGTGGTACTCCTGAAAGCTCAGGTGCAAAAAGGCGTAGTCACCGGGTGCGATGGCGACGATGACACCGATGAGGTCACTGGCATCGCGGATGAAGCGCTCGACCTGCTGCTGGATGCGCAGGTAGTCGAGCCCGAGGCTGAGGTAATGCGCCCCCACGGCATTCTTCAGTGCTGCTTCGTTAAAGCGCACATGGCTTTGGCTGGCGGTAAAGCCTGAGATGGCAATCTTGCCGAGCAAGGCCCCCCACTCTTTGTCGCCAATGCCATCCGCCACTTCCCGCACACGGTGGTAGAGCCATTGCCCGCGCAGAATGCGGTCGGTGGATTCGTAATAGTCCCAACGATTGGTGGGTAGCCGCTTGTTGGTGCGGTAGAACAAGACGGCCAAGGTCAGCAGTAACGGCGTGCCGCGCATCGTCGTGAGGGAAGGCTGGCTGCGCATGCCCTCATCCAGCGCGGTGGCATCAATGGGCAGGTCACCGAGTGTCTCGCCCAAGCGCTGCCAAGCGGCGAGTGCCTGCTTGACCTGCGCATCGTCGAAGGGGCAGAGGCTCTGCAGCTGCCAACTGGCGTCAAACGGCGCGCTATAGCCCAAGGGGCGGGACGTGAGCACAAAGGCATCTTGCGGGCGTGCGCGTGCTAAAGCCTGCACGGCATCACGGAACTGGCTGCGCTGGGCGGGGTCGCGGATTTCATCAATGCCATCCAGCAACCAGAGCACGCCTTGCCCCAGCCAGCGGCTGACCTGCTCACGGCTCACCTCAGCCCAACCGGGCAGCTTCACCAGCAGCTCCTGCGTGAGCTGCTCTTGCAAGGCAGCCAGCAGGCGGTCTTCACTGTGCAGCGACGACTGCCCCGCCCAGCCATTGAGCCGCAGGTAATACGGCAGGCGGCCTTTCCTTTGCGCCCATTCAGCGACAGCCAGCCTAGCGGTTTGCCGCAGCAACAAGCTCTTGCCGCTACCGGGGCCACCCAAAATCACCAGCTTCTGCTGCTGAGCGATCACGCTGGCAGCGGGGGTGCGTTGCTCAATTTGCAAGCGCCATTCTGCACGCGCGCGGGCATAGGCTGATGGGCGAGGCGGTTCTGCGTCCTCCACCGCTTTGCTTTCGCCCGTGGGGATGTCGCGCTGGTCGTCCTCAAACGCTTTGTGCGTCTCGCTAGCGGGTACGAAGAGATCGGGCATCACGAAGATGTCATCCACCCCCACATGCACGGGGCTAGGCCCGGTGAGGTAGAGATGCGCCACGCCGGAGTCATCCCAACGGTTGCGCAAGGCTTCGGCCAGACGCTTGCGCCCGTAGTCATCATCACCGGCTTCCATCACCACCTTACGGACTAGCGGCTGGCTGGCCGCCTGTTGACGGTAGAGCGCGGTGATTTGCTCAAACGCCTGCGCCCAGTGCGCGGGCTCGCTGAGGCTGGCCGCCTCGATTTGCTCATCCGCCAGTTGCTGGATCAGCGGCTTGGACAGCCGATGGAACAAGCCGTACATCTTGATGTTGCTGCCCTCGGTGACCTTGCGCAGCCAACTGAGGATTTGGTCCAAGTGCGGGTCGCCCAGCCCATAACCGGCAAACAGAATGGTGCGGTTGAGTAGCTCGCTACGGATGTGGCTCAACACTTTCTCGTTCTTGCCCATCCAGTCGCGGTACTGCTGCTTGGTCAGCGTGTGCGGGTTGCTCAAGCTGCCGTGCAAATGCAGTACGAAAGGCTTGTTGTGCTTTTTGTATTCCCGAATGTGCAGATACTCGGCCTCGCCATCCACCATCTTCCAAGCGTCACCGAGCCGGTAGCGTTGGAAGCTCTGCTCGAGTAGGTCGTCATAGTTGGTCGTCCAGACTTCTGCCCAAGGTAAGTCTGCAATCAGCTCATGCGATTTAGACAAAGAGACCTTGCTGGTATCCAGCAAATCCCGCACGGCCATTTCTAAGCGAGATTTACCGTTCTCGCGCTTGGAGAGGTAGTCGAACAGCGCGAGTAAGTCGCCGCCAAAATCTTCCAACGAGACTTCATCGCCATCGGTGTGAAATCGCGCACACACCTGCTCTGCTAAGTCCCGCCACAGCGGCAAACGCTTCTGGTGCGGCGGGATGGGCGGGCACAGGTGCGATAACCCCGCACCGGCAAACAGAATCAGCTGCCGGTCACGCAACTTGCGCGCGAGGGTGCTGGCGAAGCCTGTTGGCAATTTGTAAGGGGGAGGCTCTAGCCCAGACAGAGCCTTCTCCAAGCGTTTGGCGGCTTCGGCACTCAAGCCAACTTCGCCGGCTAGCTTTAGAAACCGGCTGAATTGACCGCTGTCAATTTTTGACAACTCCGCCAACTCTGCCTGGGTAGTAGAGGTTTTGGCGATGATGTTGAGAGACTGCTCTCGTAATTGTGCAAGCACGAACATTCCTTAGGTTTTTTTGTCGCAAATGAGCCGCTGCACTGCCTCAACTAGCGGTGGCAGTGAGCCACCTGCTGAGAACCCGTTGTATTGGGGCACAAAAAAGATTGTTGACGCCAATGGTCAAGGCAAGCTGAGCACGCCTAGGTTTTAGTGCGGTGTTGCCCCGCAGTCCAACGAAAGTCTGTGGGGCCATTCAAGGCGGCGAACTTAGGCTTGCCTGTGCCACTCCGCTACCTGCTCGCCCTGCCAAGTCGCACCGGGGGCAAGTAGGATGGGCGTGTTGACTTGTGCGGCTTCGACGCAGACAAACAGGCCCGCTTGATCTGCGCCTAAATCCGCCATCGTGCCCGCGAGCTTGGCCCCGGGGTTCCAGACCACGGTGTCGGTAAAGCCGGATTGGCGTATCCGTAGGCTGCCGTCTCCGCGCTGCACGCGGAGTTCTGGCGGGGCATTGGGGTAGATGCGGTCTAGCTCGTCGGTAAAGCGCAGTGCGGTTTCCGATTGCTGGTGGGCGGCACCCGCTTGCGTGCTGTCTTGGTAGGGCTGGGCTGCTAGGCCGAAGAGCTGCGCATCGGCGACATTCGGCACCGCCCAATAGCTGTGCAGTGCGGCGCAGAAGTGCCAAGCGCGCGCGCTGGGGTTGTGGACGCGGAGCTGCATGCGCAGCGTGTTGCCGAGTGCCTGTAGGTGTAGGTCTAGGCGGAAGTGCTCAGGCCACGCGGCCAAGGTCGCGGCCGATTGCCGTAGGCACCAGTGTTGCTGCGCGGCACCCGCAGCATCGGTGCCAGATGACAGTAGCTGCCAGATCGCGGTGCGGGCAAAACCGTGTTTGGGCAGCGCCGGCGGCTCGCCAGTGCACGGCAGCGCAAAACCAGCGAACTGCGGGAAGCACACCGGCACGCCGCCGCGCAAGGGCGTGCCTGCGGCAATCACCGCGTTCGCACTGGTGAACAGTAGGGATTCGCGCGCACCCGCTGGCAGCCAGTGCGTCAGTTGTGCGCCTTGCTGATGCGTGCCGATTTGGCTGCCGTCGGCGGCGCGAGTGGTGGTGATCATCTGGGTGCTGGGTTGGTAGGGTGCGAGTCCTCAAGCCTGCCAAGCGGCTTCGGTAATTGCCAGACTAGGCTCTGGCTGTGATCGCCCGCGCCGTCTCGGTCGCGTCGCCCTCTCCCGCCTCTGTCGAGGCACCCTCTCCCACAAGCGGGAGAGGGGACAGCAAGGCTGAGCTTGCTACCTGCCGTCGTCGGGACTTAGCGCCTCACACCTCACACCTCACACCTCACACCTCACACCTCACACCTCACACCTCACACCTCAC
>CAZHTI010000143.1:0-5395 GCA_964535755.1 uncultured Salinisphaerales bacterium
TTGTGCAGGTACTCGCCGGCCGCGCTGTTCATCATGATCGCGTTCGACGGGCTTAAGTGGTCGGTGGTGATGTTGTCCGGCAGCACGGCGAGCGGGCGCAGGCCTCTCAGCGTGCGCGCACCGGCGAGCGCGCCTTCCCAATACGGCGGGCGGCGGATGTAGGTGCTCATCTCGCGCCAGTGGTAGAGCGGGCTGATCTTGCTGCCGTCGTCGGTGGGCTTCTTGAACATCGGCTCGTAGACGGCGCGGAACTGCGTCGGGTTGACGCTCTCTGCAACGACCGCATCAATCTCGGCGTCGCTGGGCCAGAGGTCCTTGAGCGTGATCGGCTTGCCGCTCGGGTCTAGCCCCAGCACGTCTTTTTCGATGTCAAAGCGCACGGTGCCGGCGATGGCGTAGGCGACGACCAGCGGCGGGCTGGCGAGGAAGGCTTGCTTCGCGTAGGGGTGGATGCGGCCATCGAAATTGCGGTTGCCGGACAGCACGGCGGTGGCGTAGAGGTCGCGGTCGATGATCTCTTGCTGGATTTTGGGGTCCAGCGCGCCGGACATGCCGTTACAGGTGGTGCAGGCAAAGGCGACGATGCCGAAGCCGAGAGCCTCCAGCTCGCTGAGCAGCTTGGCTTCCTTCAGGTAGCTCTCGACGACCTTGGAGCCGGGGGCGAGCGATGACTTCACCCAAGGTTTGCGCGTCAGGCCCGCCTTGTTGGCGTTGCGCGCCAACAGGCCGGCGGCGATGACGTTGCGCGGGTTGGAGGTGTTGGTGCAACTGGTGATGGCGGCGATGATGACCGCGCCGTCGGGCATCTGGCCGTCAGTGGGCTGCTCCCAAGCGGCGGCAATCCCGCGCTCTGCGAGGGCTGAGGTCGGCAGGCGCTTGTGCGGGTTGCTGGGGCCCGCCATGTTGCGGACGACGGTTGCGAGGTCGAATTTCAAGACGCGCTCGTACTCGGCAGTTGTGAGCGAGTCCGCCCACAGGCCGGTGTGCTTGGCGTAGGTCTCGACCAGCGCGACTTGCTCATCTGAGCGGCCAGTGAGCTTGAGGTAGTCGATGGTGTTCTTATCAATAAAGAACATCGCCGCCGTGGCACCGTACTCCGGCGCCATATTGCTGATCGTCGCGCGGTCGCCGAGCGTGAGCGCGGCGGCACCCTCGCCGTAGAACTCCAAATACGCGCCGACGACTTTCTCTTTGCGCAGGAACTCAGTCAGTGCCAGCACGACGTCGGTCGCGGTGATGCCCTCGTTCGGCTTACCGGTGAGTTCGACGCCGACGATGTCTGGCAGGCGCATCCAACTGGCGCGGCCGAGCATCACGTTCTCAGCTTCCAGCCCGCCGACGCCGATGGCGATGACGCCGAGCGCATCAACGTGCGGCGTGTGGCTGTCGGTGCCGACGCAGGTATCGGGGAAGGCGACACCGTCTTGGGTGTAGATGACTGGGCTCATCTTCTCCAAATTGATCTGGTGCATGATGCCGTTGCCCGGCGGGATGACCTCCATGTTCTCGAAGGCACGGCGGGTCCACTCGATGAAGTGGAAGCGGTCGTCATTGCGGCGGTCTTCAATCGCCCGGTTCTTTGCAAAGGCGTCTTTCTCAAAGCCGCCGTGCTCGACCGCCAGCGAGTGATCGACGATCAACTGCACCGGCACGACGGGATTGACCTTGGCGGGGTCGCCGCCCATCTCAGCGATGGCATCGCGCAGGCCGGCCAAATCGACCAAGGCGGTCTGGCCCAAGATGTCATGGCAAACCACGCGCACGGGGAACCAAGGGAAGTCGAGATCGCGCTTGCGCTCGATGAGCTGGCCCAAATAGGCGGCGATTTTTTCCGGCTCGCCTTTGCGCACCAGATTCTCCGCATGCACCCGCGTCGTGTAGGGCAGCTTCTCGTAAGCGCCGGGCTGGATGGCGTTCACCGCCTCACGGGCGTCGAAGTAGTCGAGCTGGGTGCCGGGGAGCTGCTTGCGGTGCTGAGTGTTCATCGACGTTTGGGGCTGGTGTGAAGAATCCGGAGATTGTAGCCAGCCGGAATCCGGCGCACCCAACGCCTTAGGGCGCGGTGGCGGGCGCTTGGGCGGGCAAAACACGCATCTGGCCGCGCGGGTTGGCGCGTATCGGGCGGCTCCACCCGCTTACCCCTGATGACCCATGAACAAAGTTCTGATCACCGCCGTCTGCCTGCTCGCCGCCGCCCCCATCGCTCAGGCCGCTGGCAAGCCCAAACTGGCCGCCACTGCGCAGTTACTTGCCGCTGACCGTAGCTGTGCGGGCATGCCCAACCACGCTGAATTCAAAGCTGCGTTACAAGCCGCGCAAAAAGCCAATAACGCCGCCTTCGGCCTGAATATGTGGGGTGCCATGGTCAACCGCGCCGGCGTGGTGTGCGCCGTGGCCTTCACCGGCGAGCACTGGGGCGACCAATGGCCGGGCAGCCGCATCATCGCCGCACAGAAGGCGGGCACCAGCAATAACTTCAGCCTGCCTAAGTTGGCGATGGCGACCGCCAACCTATACGGCATCGCCCAGCCCGGCGGCTTTGCCTTCGGCATTCAAGAAGCCAACCCGGTCGTGCCGGAGCGCGTGTATGCCGGCCCGACCGCGCATTGGGGCCAGCCGCAAGACCCTATGGTCGGCGCGCGCGTCGGTGGCTTCAATGTCTTCGGCGGTGGCCTGCCGCTCTATAACGCCAAGGGCGAGATCATCGGTGCGCTCGGCACTTCGGGCGATAGCTCCTGTGCCGATCACTTCATCAGCTGGCGCATGCGCCACACGCTGGGTCTCGACTACGTCCCAGCGGGTCTCGGCCCGAATGGGGTGGATCAAATCGCCTTTAGCGGCCAATGGAGCCAACCAGTGTGCGGCGACCTCAAAGCCCATGAAGATGTGGTCAAAGGCCTGCCCGCGACCCGCAAAGCGGCGAAGTGAGTGCAGCACGGTTGCGAGCATCCGCGTAACGCAAAGAAGCCCGCCAATTGGCGGGCTTCTTTGCGTCCAACGTGGCTAAGGCTTAGCGCAAATCAAAGCGGTCCAGCTGCATCACCTTGGTCCAAGCGGCGGCGAAGTCCTTGGCAAACTGGGCTTGGCCATCGGCAGCGGCATAGACCTCCGCCACCGCGCGCAGCTCGGCACTGGAGCCAAACGCCAAGTCCACCGGCGTGGCCGTCCATTGCAGCGCACCAGTCTTGCGGTCGCGCCCTTCATAGAGGCCTTCCTGCGTGGCGGACTTGCTCCACTGGGTCTTCATGCTGAGCAGGTTGACGAAGAAGTCGTTGCTCAGCGTGCCCGGCCGGGCGGTCAAAACCCCGTGGCGCGACTGGCCCGCGTTGGCATCCAGAGCGCGCAAGCCGCCGACCAAGGCGGTCATCTCCGGCACCGTCAGCTGCAAGAGATTGGCGCGGTCGATCATCGCGGCGGTCGGCGGCAGCAGCGACTCCGCGCTGTAATAGTTGCGGAAGGCATCGGCCTTGGGCTCTAGTGCTGCGAAGGACTCGACATCCGTCTGCGCTTGCGTGGCGTCGGCACGGCCGGGCTTGAACGGCAGCTTCAGGCTCAAGCCACCGGCCTTCGCCGCCTGCTCAATACCGGCAACGCCGCCGAGCACGATGGTATCTGCCAGCGAAATCCGCTTGCCGCCCTTTTGCGCCTGGTTGAAGTCGCCGCGCACTTTCTCCAGTGCGGCGATGACCTTGGCCGCCTCGGCCGGATTGTTGACCGCCCAATCCTTCTGCGGCGCGAGTGCGAGGCGCGCGCCATTGGCACCACCGCGCATATCGGTACCGCGATAGCTCGCGGCGGACGCCCAAGCGGTGCGGACCAACTCCGGCACGCTGACGCCACTGGCGAGAATCTTCTGCTTCAAGGCTTTGGCGTCGGCCTCGGTCACCAAGGCGTGGTCGACCTTCGGCAAGGGGTCTTGCCAGAGCAGGTCTTCTGCCGGGACTTCCGCGCCTATGTAGCGCGCCTTGGGGCCCAAGTCGCGGTGCGTCAGCTTGAACCAAGCCTTGGCGAAGGCGAGTTCGAACTCCTTGGGGTTCTTCAAAAAGCGCTCGGAGATTGCCCGGTAGGCGGGGTCTTCCTTCAGCGACAGGTCGGTGGTGAACATGATGGGCGCGTGGCGCTTGGTCTTATCAAACGCGTCCGGGACCATATTCGCCGCTTGGCCATTGGCGGGGATCCACTGCGTGGCACCGGCTGGGCTCTTGGTCTGCACCCAGTCAAACGCGAACAGGTTGCCGAGGTACTGCATGCTCCATTGCGTCGGCACCGAGGTCCAAGCGCCTTCCAAACCGCTGGTGGTGGCGTCCGCACCTTTGCCGCTGCCGCACTTGTTGTTCCAGCCAAAGCCTTGGGCTTCAAGGGCTTCGGCGGCGGGGTCGACACCGACACACTCATCCGGCTTGCGGGCACCGTGCGCCTTGCCAAACGTGTGGCCACCGGCGATCAGCGCGACGGTTTCTTCGTCGTTCATCGCCATGCGGCCAAAGGTCTCGCGGATGTCCTTGGCGGCGGAGATGGGGTCATGGTTGGCGTTGGGGCCTTCAGGGTTCACATAGATCAGGCCCATCTGCACGGCCGCCAGCGGCTTTTGCAGCTTGCGGTCGCCGCTGTAGCGCTGGGCATCCAGCCACTTCTTCTCTGGGCCCCAATAGACGTGGTCGGGCTCCCAATCATCTTGGCGGCCACCGGCGAATCCGAAGGTTTTAAAGCCCATGCTCTCCAGCGAGACATTGCCGGCCAGCACCATCAAATCGGCCCAAGAGACACTCTTGCCGTACTTCTGCTTCACCGGCCACATCAGGCGGCGGGCCTTGTCGAGGTTGGCGTTATCCGGCCAGCTGTTCAGCGGCTCAAAGCGTTGCTGGCCGCCACCGGCACCGCCGCGGCCATCCAGCGTGCGATAGGTGCCGGCGCTGTGCCACGCCATGCGGATGAAGAAGGGGCCGTAGTTGCCGTAGTCGGCCGGCCACCAGTCTTGCGATTGCGTCAGCGTCGCTTTGATGTCGGCCTTGAGCGCGGCCAAGTCCACCTTGGCGAAGGCCTTGGCGTAGTCGAAGTCGCCGCCATAGGGGTTGGACGCTACGTCGTGCTGGCGCAGCGGCGAGAGGTCAATCTGATTCGGCCACCAAAACTGCGTGTTGGCGGCTGGGCCACTCATCGGCGTGCTGGGTGCTGCGGCGGGCGCGGCAGCGGGGTTGGCAAAGGTCGGCTGGCTGGCAGCGCAGGCGGCTGCGAGCAACAGGGCGATGGGCGTCTTCTTGAACATGGGGTGTCCTCCGAGGAAGGTGGTGTGGGCAACGGCACTACCGTAGTCCTCGCCCTTGGTGCGGACTATTCAAACCTGCCTAAGCGCTCCATAGCTTTTGGGTATCGCGCAGCAAAGGGCTATGCAAAG
>CAZHTI010000144.1:0-5377 GCA_964535755.1 uncultured Salinisphaerales bacterium
CGCACGCCGGTGAACACCATTGCCATGCCGTGCTCGTTGGCCGCGGCAATCACTTCGGCGTCGCGCATAGAGCCTCCCGGCTGGATCACTGCGCTGATGCCCGCAGCAGCCGCCGCATCAATGCCGTCGCGGAACGGGAAGAAGGCATCAGAGGCCATGACGCTGCCCGCCACCACCAGTTGCTCATCGGCCGCTTTGATGCCGGCGATTTTGGCGGAATAGACACGGCTCATCTGGCCCGCGCCGATGCCAATGGTTTGCCGGTTCTTGGCGTAGACGATGGCATTGCTCTTAACGAACTTCGCGACCTTGAAAGCGAACACGAGGTCGTGGATTTCTTGCTCGGTCGGCGCGCGTTGGGTGACGACCTTAAGCTCCTCAGCACCCACCAACTTAACGTCCGTGGTCTGTAGCAAAAGGCCCGAGCCGACGCGCTTGCTCTCGATCGAATTGGCACCACCGTGGGCGGCAACGCCGTCCATATCGATGACCAGCACGCGGACATTGGCCTTAGCAGCGAGCGCTGCAAGAGCACCTTCGGTGTAGGCGGGTGCCAGCAACACCTCCATAAACTGACGGCCAATGATGCTCTTGGCGAGCGCTTCATCGACCGGACGGTTGAACGCGATGATGCCGCCGAAGGCGGAGGTCGGGTCGGTCTGGTAGGCGCGCTCGTAGGCGAGTTCCACACCCTCCGGGCAGACCGCAACGCCGCAAGGATTGGCGTGCTTGACGATCACACAGGCCGGTTTGACGAAGGCCTTGACGCACTCCCAAGCCGCATCGGCATCGGCCAAGTTGTTGTACGACAGCTCCTTGCCCTGCAATTGCTGGAAGGTCGCTAGCGAGCCCTTAGCAGGGTAGAGGTCGCGGTAGAACGCGGCCTGCTGGTGCGGGTTCTCGCCGTAGCGCAAGTCCATCACCTTGGTGAAACTGCCATTGCTCTGGGCGGGGAAGATGGACTTCTCGGCAATTTCCGTCGCGGCATCGTTCAAGCTGAGTGCGGAGAGAAAATCGCTGATCGCGGCGTCGTAGCGGGCCACCAAATTGAAGGCAGCGACAGAGAGTGCGAAGCGCCGCTGACGGCTGATTCCACCCTGCTCGTTGAGCTCGGCGAGGTAGGGCGCGTACTGCTCGGCAGCGGTGAGCACGCTGACCACGTCCCAGTTCTTGGCGGCTGCACGCAGCATGGCCGGGCCACCGATGTCGATGTTCTCGACCGCATTGGCGAGCGTGACACCGCTCTTGGCGACGGTGGCTTCAAAGGGGTAGAGGTTGACCACCAAAAGGTCGATCTGGCTGATGCCATTCGCGGCCATCACCTCAGCGTCGTAGTCGCCACGGCCCAACAAGCCGCCGTGCACCTTGGGGTGCAGGGTTTTGACGCGGCCATCCATGATTTCCGGGGAGCCGGTGTACTCGCTGACCTCCGTTACCGTCAGGCCCGCATCGCGCAGCAGCTTGCAGGTGCCGCCGGTGGAGAGCAGTTCAACCCCCGCTGCCGCGAGCGCCTGCGCCAGCGCCACCACACCGGTTTTATCGCTCACGGAGAGCAGTGCACGGCGCACTGGGCGCTGCTGGCTGGCTGGGACGACGGCGGCGACGATGCTCATGGACGGACACTCCGGGCGGCGAAAGGCGGGGCAAATCGTGCCGCAGGATTAGCGCTGGCAGGCGCTTGCGCCTTGGCCTGCGCCGCCGCATGCGCGCGGTTGGCGGCGATGGCATTGGCGATTGCTTTGGGCGTGATGCGGTACTGCAAGAGCTTCTTACGCAGGGTGGCGCGGTTTAAGCCCAGCACATCGGCCGCCTTGCTCTGGTTGCCACGGCAGTGGGCGAGCACCGCGCGCAGCAGCGGTGGCTCGACCTGCGCCAGCACCAACTCGTAGAGCGACTCTGGCGGTGCGCCGTTGAGGGTGCGGAAGTATTCGTTGAGGGCGTCAGATACGGCGAGCGACAGCGGCGCAGGTGCGCGGTCGTTGGGCGGAGACTGCATAGCGGGGTCAGTAGTCGCAGCGCCGCGTGGGGCGCTGGAGGGGCGAAAAATGGGGGCGCGAATCATAGCCGCTGCGCGCTTGCTTAAAAAGTCGGCAGGGAATAAAAACCGTGGGACGTGGGACGTCAGACATGGGATGTGGGACGTTGCGTCGCCTGGGTGCAACCCAGGGCAATGCTTTTTTAACCGCTACCAGCCGATGTACGCATTCCAAACCGCATCGGGCTGCCACAGGGCCAACACATCGGCACGCGCCGCATCTGCCGCCACTCCCTGCACCTCGGTGCGGTAGCGATAGAGCATGGCGGAGACGCGGTAATTGAGCGCGCAATGCACCAAAACCTGCTGGCCTTGGTAGGCCTGCATCGCCGCACAGAACGCCTGCCAGTGCTGCTCGTCCGGGGCGGCAAAAGGGATGGGGATAGCGGTGTAGGCCATGCCGTGGGTGGCACAGAGCGCGGCTTCGTCGTCCAGATAGCCGGGCGAGACCCCCGGCATAGCGAGGTTGATGACCGCCGTAATGCCCTCGGCGGCAAGTGCTGGGAAGTGCTCGCGTTGCGGCTGGCCCATGGTGAGCAAGTCTGCCGCCAAGCGCCGCTCGTTGATGCGCGCAGGGCTGCGGCAATAGCCGTTGATGCGCGTCCAGCCGTCCTTGCCGCCGTCGGGCAGCAGTTCAAACCACGGCGCATAGGCGGCGCGGACTTCCTCGGCGTGGCGCTCCAAGAGCCCAGCCAGCGCGAAGGGCGCGCCGACGCGCACACAGGTGCTGAGCATGGGGGCGAGCTGCATTAGCGGGTTCGCCAAAATGTTGGCGAGCAGCACGTCGTAGGGCTCTACCGTGAAGTCTTCCGGCAGGTAGACACTCAGTCGCTGCTCCACGCCATTAACCTGCGCGTTGTCCTTACTCGCGGTGAGCGCTTGCGGGTCGATATCGACACCGACTGCCGCTTGAGCTCCGAGCAAGAGCGCGGCAATCGCCAAGATTCCGCTGCCGCAGCCGTAGTCGAGCACGGTCTTGCCGCGCAGGTCTTGATCGGTGAGCCACTCAAGGCACAGCGCCGTCGTCGGATGGGTGCCGGTGCCGAAGGCCAGACCGGGGTCTAGCTTTAGGACGATGGCATCGGGCTCGGTGATCTCCTGCAACTTCTCCTTCGGGCAGACCCAAATGCTGCGGCCCTTGCTGCCGGTGAACTTCAGCGGCGGCCAGTTCTCCAGCCACACGCGTACCCAGTCTTGGTCTTCAATCAGGCTGCTTTCGATCAGCAAGTCGGGCTCATCGGCCAGCGTCTCGCGCAGAGACTCAATGATGGGTGCCAAGTCCGTCGTATCCACAAACCACCCTTGGGTGATGGTGTTGGGCCACAACGGGGTCTCGCCGACGCCGGGTTCGAGGATGGGCGTGTCTTCGGCGTCCACCATGCTGACTGCCGCAGCACCGTGGGCGGAGAGGATTTCCTCTGCGAAGTCAGGGGTGCGGCTGTGTACGCGGAGTTGGAGCCAGGACATTGGGGACGTGGGACGTGGGGGTTGGGGCGTTCAGCGACGTTGAAACCGCGTGTAGGGGCAAGGCATGCCTTGCCCCTACTGGCTACGCGCATCCTAGATTTCCGCCTGCGCGGGGATGACGGTGTTTGGGCAAGCGTGAACCATGGGGCGTGCCTCAACCGCGCTCCAGCATCTCCGCCAGATAGTGGATGTGATGGCTACCGGCACGGAAGCGCGCGTCGGCCAAGATGCGCCGGTGCAGCGGGATATTGGTGTGGATGCCGTCCACCACCATTTCTGACAGGGCCGTCTCCATGCGCGCCAAAGCACTCTCGCGGGTAGGGCCGGTGGCGATCAGCTTGCCGATCATGCTGTCGTAGTTGGGTGGCACGCGGTAGCCCGCATAGCAGTGGCTATCAATGCGTATGCCTAGGCCGCCGGGGGCGTGGTACTTCTTGAGCTCGCCCGGTGAGGGCACGAAGGTTTGCGGGTGCTCAGCATTGATGCGGCACTCCACCGAGTGCCCGCGTGGCCGGACTTGATCCTGACTGAGCCAGAGCTTTTCGCCTTGGGCGATGCGGATCTGCGCTTGGATGAGGTCCACACCCGTCACTTGCTCGGTGACCGGATGCTCGACCTGAATCCGCGTATTCATCTCGATGAAATAGAAGCGGCCACCGGCGTAGAGAAACTCCATGGTGCCGGCACCGCGATAGTTGATGCGTAAACAGGCCTCGACGCAGATGCGGCCGATTTCTTCGCGCTGCGCTTGGCTGATGCCGGGTGCTGGGCTCTCCTCAATCACCTTCTGGTTGCGGCGCTGCATGGAGCAGTCGCGCTCACCCAGATGGATGCAGTTGCCTTGGCCATCGGCCAGCATCTGGATTTCGATGTGGCGGGGCGCTTCGAGGTATTTCTCCAAAAACACCGAGCCGTCTTTGAAGGCATTGAGTGCTTCGGTGCGGGCAATCTCGATCTTCTCCAGCAGCTCGCGCTCCTCGCGCACCACCTGCATACCCCGGCCACCGCCGCCCGCCGCCGCCTTGATCAGCACTGGGTAGCCGGTGTCACGAGCAATCGCGAGCGAGCGCTCCTCGTCCTCATTCAGGACGCCATCCGAGCCCGGCACGCAGGGCACACCGGCAGCAATCATCTCGGCCTTGGCGGTGGTCTTGCCGCCCATCAAACGGATGGTTTCTGAGCGCGGGCCGATGAACACAAAGCCGCTTTTCTCAACACTCTCCGCAAAGTCCGCGTTCTCCGACAAAAAGCCATAGCCGGGGTGGATGGCATCGGCTTGGGTGATTTCAGCGGCAGAAATAATCGCCGCCATATTCAGGTAGCTGCCGGTGGCGGGGGCAGGCCCGATGCACACGGCCTCATCTGCCAGCTTGACGTGCTTGAGGTCTTTATCCGCCGTCGAATACACCGCAACGGTCTTGATGCCCATCTCGCGGCAGGCACGTTGGATGCGCAGCGCGATTTCGCCGCGATTCGCAATCAGAATTTTGTTGAACATGGAGTGCTCGTGAGGCGGGAGGAGTGAGGGGTGGGGGTGCGGCGGGAGGGGAAGCGTTTGCGCCTGCCGCCTCACGCCTGCCGCCTCACGCCGGGTCGATCACGAACAAGGGCTGGTCAAACTCCACGGGCTTTTCGTTTTCCGCGATCACCGCGGCGATGGTGCCGTTGGTCTCGCACTCGATTTGGTTGAGCATCTTCATCGCCTCGATGATGCACAGCACCTGCCCGGCCTTCACCGTCTGGCCGACTTCGACAAAGGCCTTCGCGCCCGGCGAGGGGCTGCGGTAAAAAGTGCCCACCATGGGCGACTTCACGGTGATCTGGTTGCTGGGTGCTGTCGGTGCGGCGGGGGCTGCTGCGGCAGGTGCAGCAGGT
>CAZHTI010000145.1:0-1377 GCA_964535755.1 uncultured Salinisphaerales bacterium
CAGCGTCATCAACCGTCTCAAGGCCGACATCGAGGCCAAGAAGAAGGTGCTGGTCGGCTTCAAGGTCGGTGATCTCTACGCGGAAACCTTCGTGTACGAAAAAGGCGACAAGGCGGGCCAGACCGGGATTTCCCTCAAGGCCCACCTGCTGCGCCTGACGTTTGCGAAGGTGGATGGCGTGATGGTTTACCAGCCGCCGCGCGAAGCCGCAGCGGTGCAAAACGCCGCCTGATTTTCTTCCCGCTTCACCACCCACGCCGGGGACACGTTCCCCGCATGGGGCCGACGTGTCTCCGGCTTTTAAGGAGATGCGTCATGTCCCATCTGTTCACCGTTCGCATGTTGGTGATTTACCTCTTCACCTCGCAAGCCATCGCACTCGCAAGCGTGATGTAGAGCTGTCGTTCTCAAGCGTTTCCACCCGGCGGGTGCCACCCCGCAAGGGTTGGCGCTGGCCGTGTGTTTTCTTCCACACCACCGGAGTCATCCCATGTTGAAACTCAGCGGCATTCTGGCAATTCGTTCCATCAAAGGCGCACGCGGCGACTTCAATGTCGGTCGCCTCGTCACCGAGATCGGCGAGTTCGCCGTCAAAGACCCCCTCATCGAGGAATACGAGGAGGGCCGTTACGAAGGCGAGTTCAGTATCAGCAGCATCTTTCCTTCGACCTACTTCACCAACGGACGCACCGTCGTCGAAATCCGTGCGCGGCTCGGCAGCATCGCCCTCAAGGGCATCGAGCAGCTCACCGATGAAGACACCCTACCCGTCGTCGAGCACGATCCCATCGAGGAAGTGCCCAAGCCCGTTGTGGCCGAAGCGCAACTCGAAATCGCGGATCTCGAACCGGCAGTGCATAGCGCTGGCATTGAGGCCATTCCACCCGCTGGCGCGCCGATTCCGGTCATGTCCATCGAGGAAGAAATCATCTTCCGCAATGAGCAGGAATATCGTCGGCTGTTCGGCACGCTGTGGCCGCTCCAGAGCAAGGTGAAGCTCGATCCCACCGTGGATCGTCAGGCGTTCCGCGCCCAGCGCGATGCCCTGAAGGACTTGGGCTTCAAGTTCCAGCCTTTGGGTCAGCTATGGGTGAAGGAGTAGTCCTTCCAGTCGGTGGCGAAGCCGGTGACGGCAACGCCACCGGCTTTCTTGGAGGGCCTCGCGGGAGTTATTTCCGTCGGGTCTTGCAAGAAGGCCGGTGGCCTTCTTCAACGCACCGGCTGCCTGGCGTCGGCACCCGACCAGGCCCCTTTGTGCGGGTAACTCCGTGCGCCGCATTCGATTGGCTCAACGCCCCGCTGCAATGGGTCAGGAACGAGGCCAGACGCATCCCACCGCAGATCGTCGTGTTCGTCCCCAGGGGTTGTCCGCTGTAA
>CAZHTI010000145.1:1477-2578 GCA_964535755.1 uncultured Salinisphaerales bacterium
TGGTCGGACTTCGTGGAATGGAGTGACGAGGACACTCGCCGCCAGACCACGCAGAACGAATCAGGTCGCCTGTGGGATGTGCTGTGGATGGGCTACGTCGCCATCGCCAGCCGCCTGCGCGCACCGGAATCGGGTCGCTCGCAGGAGCGGTTTCCGGCCATTCACTACCAGCTCTATCGCGTGCCGCGCGGTGGCCGTGCCACCAGACCCCGCAAGGCAAAGTTGAAGATGTTGAGCGGCCCCGGCGACAACGGCGAGCACGTCATCACGATTCTGTTGCCGCACGAGGACTGAGTTCACCCGCTGTTCCCACCCCGCCGGGGCAAGCCCCGCGTGATGGGGGCTTGTCTCCGGCTTTCTTTTACCCACCGGAGATGTTCATGAAGCTGCCTTTCAAGAGTTGCACCTGCACGACCGAATGGTCGTTCTACGAGAACCAATCCCTCTGCCTGGCGCTCGCCTGTTGTTCGGCGCGGCCTTCGGCAGACGGGCGTTTCATCGCGGTTGCCACATCGCCCAGTGAAGTGCGTCTCGAAGCTGACGAAATCCTGGTCAAAACCCAGGGTGAACACGTCGGTCTCGTTGCCGCGCTCATTGAAGCCAAGGTCGTGCGTCCGTTCTGGACGCCGGTGTATCTCGGCATCACAGCGGACTGCCATGCGCGTTGCCGTCTCACCGACGACGCGCGCAAGGAAGCCTACAACCTCAACTAGCCATTGCTGTTCTACCCGTCCGGGGACTCGTTCCCCGACCGGGGTGACGTGTCTCCGGGCATCACTCAAGGAGATTCGTCATGGGATGGTTATTCACCCGTGGTCAGACCCGCGCTGACCTGATTCAACGCCTCACCAAGCCGGAAGAAAACGACAAGTCCAGCTACCGCACGCTCGCCCACTGCTGCAAGGGCAACGTGCTGTGGGCCGTGCAGGAAGTCACTTTCAAGCAGAGCAATCCGCGCTTTGAAGCGGGCGTTCCACATGCCTTCATCGCCTGTTACCTGATGGGCTACGACCGCGCCATTGACTGCCGTGGCTGGGGATACAAGGACATGGAGGAATCCATGCACCCGTATCACTACCACTGCCCGCTGGCCTATCTGGA
>CAZHTI010000145.1:2678-5289 GCA_964535755.1 uncultured Salinisphaerales bacterium
ACATGGAGGAATCCATGCACCCGTATCACTACCACTGCCCGCTGGCCTATCTGGACATGGCTCCTGAAGCCTGCCCGGCCTGGCGTGAAGAAGTGCGCAAGCTGCACGCGCGCAACAGCCGCCGCATTGCCGTTGGGGAGTGCTGGTCGCTCGTCGGTTGCACGGTGGCGGCGGTGTGCATCACCAGTGTTCGCCCCCTTCGGGGACGCGACTACAACGGAACGCTCTACCGCCTCAAGCGCCGCCTGCTCGGCGAAAAGCTCGAAGCCGATCTGGCTGCCAAGCCTGTTCAACCCTCGCTGTCATTCACCCCTGAAGCCGTTACGGCCTGAAGGGGTTCGTTCGCTGCGGCGCGTCCTGCGCCGCAGCTTCTCTTTCCACTACCAGGAGTTCATCCATGTCTGCACTCATGTTTCAGCGCCTCGCGCGCAACTTCATCAAGAACGGGTATTTCCCCACCGACGCGGAGACCACTTCGCGCATCCTCAACGCCATCGCCCCAGCCGCATCGGGCGCGATGCGCGTGCTCGACCCCTGTGCCGGTGAAGGTGTGGCACTGGCCGAAGTCAAAGCCCATCTGGGCGGCGATAAGGCCGAAGCCTACGGCGTCGAATATGACCGCGAACGTGCCTGGCACGCGAAGGGTCTGCTCGACCGCTGCATTCACGGCGACTTTCAGGACTGCCTCGTCGGCAAGCGGCAATTCGGCCTGCTCTGGCTGAATCCGCCATACGGCGATCTGGTGTCCGACAAGTCCGGCGGGCCTTCCGATGGTAAGGGGCGCAAGCGGCTGGAAAAGCTCTTCTACCAGCGCGCGCTGCCCAGCCTGGCTTATGGCGGCGTGCTGGTGCTGATCGTTCCGCACTACACGCTGGATCGTGAGTTCTCCACCTGGATCGCGGGGCAGTTCGACCGCGTGTGTGTTTACAAGGCACCGGAGGAGCGGTTCAAGCAGGCCATCGTCATCGGCGTGCGCCGTCGCACGGCGGACGCTGCACCGAGCAGCTTGATTCGTGAGCAGCTCGAAGCGGCGGGACGCGGCGAAGGGCTGGAGGTGATCCCGGAGCATTGGGACAGCCTGCCGTATGCCGTGCCTGCCGCAACCGGGGCCGAGGTGAAGTTCGCCTACAGCATCATTGAACCGACGCAACTGGCGGACGAGCTTCGCCGCTGGCCAAGTCTGTGGGAGCAATTCGAGGTGCGCTTTGCGCACGTCGAAACCACTCATCGTCGGCCCCTGCGGCCGCTTTCACGCTGGCATCTGGCCTTGGCGCTTGCAGCGGGCCAAGTGTCGGGTGTGGTTCACGCGGCAGGCGGTCGCAGCTTTGTGGTCAAGGGCGATACGCACAAGGAGAAGGACGTGAAAACGGAATACGAGGAACTGCCTGACGGCACGACTTCGGAGATCCGCATCCTCACCGACAAGTTCGTGCCGGTGATTCGCGCTCTCGACTTCACGCCGCACTCGTCCACCTACGGTCAGGTCATCACCATTCGTTGAATGGCTTTTGCCGGGTATCCGGCAGCGTCGCGCATCTGCGCGACGCTTCTCTCGAAGTGGTCTGCAAGGCCGCTTGGAGAGAAGCGTCGCAACCCACGGGCATCGGGCATTGCGGGAGCATTGCCCACCGAACAGGTTTCACCCCCGCACGAGGGCATCGTGCGTAGCAGTGTCGGATCGGGAAGCACTGCAAGGGCCATTCGGCCTTCGATCCTCGCTTCAACCATCACCGGCATCTCGCCGGTTTCACCACCCGCCGAGGGCGCAATCGCCCTCACGGGCGGCTGTTGCCTTCGGCGTTTTCCTCAACCACACGGAGAACGTCATGCCTACACCTCACGCTGTTACGAAGCCGTCTGTTCCACTGATGGAAGTCCGGGAAGCTCCGGGCGTTTACGCCGATGCCCTGCTGCGCGATGAGCGCGGCGGTCTGTTGTTTGTCTCCCTCTGGGGCCGCGACACCGCCTTGCAGGAATTGCAGGCGCGGCTGTCGCTGCCGGTCTCGGATGGCGGCGTCACGATGCTGCACATCACCCAGGGTTTGTCGGAGTCGCGGGTCAATCTCGACCGCATCAACTGCATGGAGAAGCACAGCGGACGGTTGCCTGCACGGAACCTGTTCGGCGATGTCGCGCAGCTCTGGATTTACGACCGCCTGGCCACCGAGCCGGATCGCGCCAACCGCGTGGGCCTGCTGTTCCTGCAAGGGTGCAATACCAGCGATGGCCTGACCGAGAACGAGCTGTGCCGCATCTGGCAGCTCGTGCGCGAGGTTTCACATCTGCCGCTGCTCCCGCATTGGCGCAAGCCGGTGCTGGAAGTGCTCGACGCGAAAAACTGGCTGCGCCGTCTCGACGACGGTGCCGGGGTTCAAGCCTGGCGCGTGGAGTTGGGTGATCCGGCCTTCGAGGCCGCGATTTCGCAACTGATGCACGCCGGACATCTGCGCCTGGAACCAGACGCTACACCTGCTGTTGCCACACCCAGCCGCAAGGCGGCGTAAGGCTTCACTTTGCATCACCCCGCGCGGGACACGCTCCCGCCAGGGGCCGTGCGCCCGCCGGGTTTTCTTTCTACCCACCCGGAGATTCACATGAGCGAAGACCTCGA
>CAZHTI010000146.1:0-5189 GCA_964535755.1 uncultured Salinisphaerales bacterium
CGCATGATTGCCGAGGGCGACCCCAGCCCCGATGGCGTCGGCACCATCAAGTTTTATCGCGGCATTGAAGGCGGCCACGTGTTCCAACTCGGCCAGAAGTACACCAAGGCGATGGGCTTTACCGTGCTCAACGAGGCCGGTGCGGCGACCACGCCGGAGATGGGCTGCTATGGCATCGGCGTGAGCCGTTTGGTGGCGGCGGTCATCGAACAAAAGCACGACGCCAACGGCATCATCTGGCCGGATTCCATCGCGCCTTGGCAGGTAATCATCTGCCCCATCGGCGCGGATAAGTCCCCGGCAGTGAAGGAAGCCTCCGAGCAGCTCTATGCGGCTTTGCAGGCGGCAGGCATTGAAGTGGCACTGGACGACCGTGGCGGCAGGCCCGGCAGCATGTTTGCCGATGCCGACCTGATCGGCATCCCGCACCGCATCGTGGTGGGCGACAAGGCCCTCGCCAACGGCCAGTTTGAGTACAAGCACCGCGCGGCCGCCGCGGCTGAGCTGATTCCCGCAGAAGCTGCTGCGGTGCTGGCCAAGCTGGGCTAGGGCTGGGTTGAGCCTGCCGTGTACGCGCTCTTACTGAGGCAATGCCGATGATTCGCCGCCTCCTTCCGGCCTTGCTATTGGCAGCCGCAGCGCTGCCGCTGCAAGCAGGGCCGATTGAGCCGCCAGACCCCGCATTGCGCGCGCGGCTAAAGGCGGCGATTGCCTCAACGACCAGCTTTGAAGACCGCTACGCCGCGCAAGTCTGGATGCTGGACTACTCCCTGCGCCTCGCCCGCTATGTGCCGGAGGAGCCCGCGCGGCTGGTGATGCTGCGCTTGGTGCATGCGGAGGCGGCGCGAGCGCGCTTGAGCCCAGAGCTAGTGCTTGCGGTGATTCATATCGAGAGCAAGTTCGACCGCTTAGCGCTTTCGCATGCAGGGGCGGTGGGGCTGATGCAGATCATGCCGTTCTGGCTTGCTGAGCTAGGCCAGAACGGTGCCAACTTGTTTAAGCCTGCGACCAATCTGCGCATGGGCTGCACCATCCTGCGCTACTACCTCGACATCGAGCGCGGCAATCTGCCCCGCGCCTTGGCCCGCTACAACGGCAGCTTGGGCCGCACCGAGTATTCCGACAAAGTGCTGGGCGTGCTCGCCAGCCATTGGGCACCGTTAGGGTGAAATTTCCTACCGCTGGTCGGCATGAATCCTGCGTCATAATCCGGCATTAAACGCGCGCTGCGTTTCTTCGCACGGGCTTGGGCGGCCAGCCGTCCTGCTCCTGTGCATTGCGTAGACCATTTTTGGAGTCCTGCCCGCTATGTCCGCCTCTCCTTCGACGCGCCGCTTCCGGCTGCGTTCACTCGCCGTTGCTGCCTTGTTCGCCGCGCCGACGATGCCCCTGCAAGCCGCGTTCCAGCTGCACGATGGCGTGCCGCAAGCACTTGCGGTCGATTACCGCGTTGGGCAGGTGCTGCCGACCAATCTGCAATTGGAGTTGGTCGATGCCTTGGGCGCTACCGCCAATTGGAATCGCTTCGGCACGGTGCACTCGATGGTCCGCCACGGCGGTTTCATCGGCCGTGAATACAGCGGCACGCCGGTGGAGGCTGCGCGCGCATTCGTTATGGAATATCGCGGCTTGTTCAAGCTCTCCGCCGCCAGCGTCGCCGATCTGGAGGTACTGAATGAGGGCGTGACACCGGGCAACCCGGGCCGCGCCGTGCAGTTCCGGCAACGCTTTGCCGACTTGCCGGTGACCCACGGCGGCATGATTACCGTCGGTATCGTCAATGGCCGCGCTTACTACGTGTCGTCATCGTCCGTTGGCGAGCAGCCGCTGCCTGGCCCCGCCACCCTCACTGCGCAACAGGCTTGGACGCTGGCCGCTGCGGACGTCAACCGCCGGATCAATCCTGAGGATGTGTTGTCGATCCGCAACCTAAGCGACAGCCTTGGCTGGACGGTGATGCGCGTCGCCGGCTTCGCCCAACCGCAGCGCGCCCGCTTGGTGGCGATGCCGCTGCCTGAAGGTGGCGTGCGTCAGGCCTATGAGACCGTGGTGCTGGACGTGCAGGGCGCAACCGTCATGGCCTATGTGCACTTTATTGATGCCGAAACCGGCAAGGTGCTGCGCAAAGAAAATCGCGTCAATCAGCAGGCGGCAGGCACCACCAACGAGCCCTTCAACGGCAGCATGCCGGCCAACGGCTCTTGCGCGGCTCGCCATGAGTTCACGGTTGCCAGCGGCAAAGCCACCTTGGCGGCGCAGGCAACTTTGGTAAACGCCGCCAACGACACGGTGTTGAATTTGTTCTTTGTCGACCCCGTCACCGGCCCTCGTTTGGTCGCCTCGGCCGATACCGCCACCAGCCCAGAGACCATCAACTACGCACCCGCGGGTGGCGTGCCCGCAGGTAAGTATCAGGTCGAAGTGTGCATGTTCGAGAATGCCGAACCGCTGCCGCCGACCAACTACTTCGGCACTTTCACGGCCACCGAAAGCAGCGCCCCATCAGCGAGTGCGGTGCCCTTCCCACCCAGTTGGTCGTGGTTTGGTAGCAACCCTAAGTTGGATTTCTCGCCCGATGACGTCCGCACGGTTGGCTGCTGGGTACGCACCGATAGCTGCGTTTACACCTTAGAGAACCTCGCCGCCCGCGCGCCTTGGGACGTGCAGGTGTCCAATAACCAGCCCTCGTTCACCACCATCGGCAACGCCGCGATTACTGCGGAATCATGGGCCAGCCCACTGACGCCGTCGTCGCAATACCGCCCGGTGAGCAATGAGCGGAAGTACATCTTCCCGTTCACCAATGCTTGGTACAACGCGAAGTGCGACCCCGCGAGCATCGTGCCCGGTGGCGTCGATATTGACGCTGCCGTCGCCAGCCTGTTTGCCGCACACAACCGCATGCACGATTGGAGCTACTTCTTAGGCTTCACCGAGCGCAACTACAACATGCAGACCAGCAACTTTGGTCTGACGGATACCTCCCGCGAGAACGACCCTGAGATCGGCAACGTGCAGGCAGGCGCGCAGAGCGGCTCGCCCGGCACCACCGGCTTAGGCCGCGACAACGCGAACCAGATCACCCTGCAAGACGGCACGCCGGGCATCACCAACCAATACCTGTTCCAACCCTTGGGCGGCGTGTTTTACGCGCCCTGTGTCGATGGCGACTTCGATATGGGCATCGTCGGCCACGAGTACACCCATGCCATCAGCAACCGCATGATTGGCGGGCCTGATGAAGGTGTCGGCGGCCACCAAGGCACGTCGATGGGCGAAAGCTGGGGCGATTTGGCCGGTGTGGAGTACCAGTTGCAGTTTGGGCACCTACCGAACGAGGACTTCGAGCCCACCGCGCTCGGTGCCTACGCGACCGGCAATATCGACAAGGGCATTCGTGACTACTCCTTGGTCGATAACCCGCTGAACTACAGCAACATCGGTTTCGACACCCCCGGGCCTGAAGTGCACTCCGACGGCGAAATCTGGAACGCCGCGCAATGGAAGCTGCGCGAAGTACTGATGGCGAAGTACGACAGCAGCTTCCCCTCCAGCGATGCCCAGCGGCAGAAGGACTGCGCCTCCGGCTTATATGCCGCCGATGCCTGCCCCGGCAATCGTCGCTGGATTCAGTTGATCTTCGATGCCTTCCTGCTGATGCCCGCCAACCCAAGCATGTTGGATGCGCGCGACGCCATGCTCGCCGCTGACATGGCCCGTTTTGGCGGTGCCAACCAGACCGAAATGTGGCGCGTGTTTGCCATCTACGGCATGGGCAAGGATGCGTTTAGCACCGATGCCGATGACGTTGCCGCCATTGCGAACTTTGAGTCGCCGTTGGAGGCAGCAGCCACGGTCAACTTCAAACCGACGGCCCTGAACGAAGGCAATGGTGCAGTCGCCGAAGCGCGCTTGTTTATCGGCCATTACGCCGCGCGCAGCCGCCATATCGCGGATACCAGTGCCGCCACCTTGGTCGATAGCTCGACGCCGCTCAACACGCGCAAAACCTTGCTCAACGGTGAGACCTTCAAAATCGTGCCCGGAACCTACGACTTCACCGTCGTCGCCCCCGGCTATGGTCAACACCGCTTCACCCAAACCATCGCGCCGGGTAGTTTCGACCTCAACGTCGCCCTGCCGACCAACGCCGCTTCGCTCGCTAAGGGCGCGGCCGTGGTCACCAGCGCGACCGTGGCTGCCAACCTGGCCGCAAAAGATACGGTGATCGACGAGAGCGAAGAAACGGGCGCGCGCATCGGTGATGCCGGCCTCGTTGCCGGCGCACACGCTACCGTCCGCTTGGCGGGTGGTGCGCGCATGGTTAACCGCGTCAACGTCAGCACCGCCGCAGGCCCCAATAATCCCGGCCGCTTTACGGGTGTCCGCAAGTTCGAAATCCGCACCTGTAACGGCGCTTGCGCCGATGCGGCGGCGGATTTCAGCACCGTGGCCTTCGTGAGTGCCGACGACGCCTTCCCGAGCTTCCTCGCGCGTCCTGTGCAGCCGGACCTCATCATGCGCAGCTTCAGCTTCCCAGAGGTGATGGCGAGCCATGTGCAATTGCGGGTTTTGACCAACCAATGCACCGGCAACCCGCTGTATGCGGGTGAGCAAGACAACGACCCCTTCAACGCCACCGATTGCGCCACCGCCGAGCCTGCGGGCGACCCGACCGACCCCACCGCGCCAGCGCCAACGCCCCCCGGCAGCGTGGTGCGTTTGACCGAGCTACAGGTCTTTGGTCCGGCGCCGGTGGTGTCGTCCTCTAGCTCATCGAGCTCGGGTGGGTCTTCGACTTCATCGAGCTCCTCCAGCTCGTCAAGTTCCGGCGGTACTTCTTCGTCATCCAGCTCCGGTAGCTCAACCTCCTCCAGCTCGTCAAGCTCCGGTGGCTCAACCTCGTCGTCCAGCTCCAGCGGTTCCTCCTCGTCTTCAAGCTCTGGTGGCGGCAGCAGTTCTGGCGCAGTGATCGTGGCGATGACGCCGGCGCAGCCCGGCAAGAGCACCACCGTGACGACCTCCGCGCGCCCCGAAGGTCGCTTCGGCGGTGGTGCGATGGGCTTCGCCGCAATGGGCATGCTGCTCGGTCTGGGCCTGCTGCGCCGTCGGCGCAGCCGCGCTTAAGCCCTAGCGGTTAACAAAAAGGCCGCGCTCAGGGAACTGAGCGCGGCCTTTTTTGTGGCCCT
>CAZHTI010000147.1:0-5152 GCA_964535755.1 uncultured Salinisphaerales bacterium
GGCCATGCCGCTGATTGTCAATGGCGACCCCTACCCAATGCCCACCCCTGCGACCATCGCGGGGTTGATCCGTGATTGCGGCTTCCACAGCGTGCGCCTCGCAGTGGAAAAAAACGGTGAGATTGTCCCGCGCAGCCAGTGGGAGAGCACCGCGATCGCCGATGGCGATAAAGTCGAGCTGGTGCGGGCGATAGGCGGCGGCTGAGCGGCCTTTAGCCCAACACCGCGTCCCCTATATTTGCTACTCGTTAATCGGGCTGAGATAGCTGCTATCGAGCCTGCCTAGCCGGTTTGTTTCCCACTCGGAATTGCCATGAGCAAAGCCCTAAGCATCGCTGGCAAAACCTACAGCTCACGCCTGTTGGTGGGCACCGGCAAGTACAAAGACCTCGCTGAGAACGCCGCTGCCGTGCAGGCCAGCGGCGCGGAGGTAGTCACCTTCGCCGTGCGCCGGGTCAATCTCGGCCAAAAAGCGGGCGAGCCCAATCTGCTGGAATACATCAAGCCCAGCGACTACACCCTGCTGCCCAATACTGCCGGCTGCTACACCGCAGAAGACGCCATCCGCACCTGCCGCTTGGCGCGCGAACTGCTTGATGGCCATAGGCTCGTCAAGCTCGAAGTGCTGGGCGATGCCAAAACACTCTACCCAGACATTACCGCCACCTTGGAGGCTGCCAAAGTCCTCGTCGCCGAGGGGTTTGAGGTGATGGTTTATTGCAGCGACGACCCCATCCAGTGCAAGCGCCTAGAGGAGTTGGGCTGCGTTGCGGTGATGCCCTTGGCAGCGCCGATTGGCTCAGGCTTGGGCATCCAGAACCGCTACAACATCCTCACCATCGTCGAGAACGCCAAGGTGCCGATCATCGTCGATGCCGGCGTCGGCACGGCCAGTGACGCCGCCATCGCCATGGAGTTGGGCTGCGACGGCGTGTTGATGAACACCGCCATCGCCGAGGCTAAGAACCCGCTGCTGATGGCCTCGGCCATGCGCCACGCCATCATTGCTGGCCGCGAGGCCTTCGAAGCCGGCCGCATGCCCATGCGCCGCTACGCCTCTGCCAGCTCGCCGCTGCAGGGCGTGATCGGCTAGCGCAGCACTCCAGCATGACTGAGCCCATCCAGCTGCCGACTGCCGCATCGGAGCCAACCGAGGCCGTGGTCTATCGGCGCGAAATCAAATCCTTCGTCCGCCGTGAAGGCCGCCTGACGACCTCCCAAGCCGATGCTTTGGAGCGCCTCTGGCCGCGCTACGGGATTGACGCACCTGCGCCCGGCAGCGAGCTAGACCTTGCCACGCTATTCGGCAGAACCGCTCCGGTCGTCTTCGAGATCGGCTTCGGTGCCGGTGAGGCGCTATTGCACCGCGCCGCAGCGAGCCCGGAGCGCGACTTCATCGGCGTCGAAGTCCACCGTCCGGGTGTCGGCCAAGTGCTGCACCGCGCCGAGAAACTCGGCCTGAGCAACCTCAGAGTCATCTGCCATGACGCGGTGGAAGTGCTGCGCGATTGGCTCACGCCAGAGTGCCTGAGCGAGCTGATCCTAGAGTTCCCAGACCCTTGGCATAAGAAGCGCCACCACAAACGCCGCATCGTGCAGCAGAGCTTTCTCGACTTGGTGCACAGCCGCTTGCAGCTGGGTGGCTTGCTGCGCATGGCCACCGACTGGGAGGACTACGCGCGCCACATGGCCGAAGCGCTGGCGGCCGATGCCCGCTTCGTTGGCGGCGCAGTGCCGCGCCCAGACTCCCGCCCCATCACCCGCTTCGAGGCCCGTGGCCAACGCCTAGGGCACGGCGGCTGGGATTTCTGCGTGGAAAAGCGCTAAGTCCACAGCCTATGTCCGCCCACTATCCCATCGTCGCAGTGACCGGGTCCTCTGGCGCCGGGACGAGTACGGCGCAGGTGGTGTTTGAGCGCCTGTTCCAGCGCATGGGCATTCAAGCCGTGTTGATCGAGGGCGATAGCTTCCACGCCTACGACCGCGCCAAGTGGCGGCAATTGCTGGTGGCGGCTCGGATTCGCGGTGAAAACCTCTCGCTGTTCGGCCCGCAGGGCAATCTGCTGAATCGGCTAGAGGGCCTGTTTGCGGAGTACGGCAGCCAGGGCACCGGCCGCATGCGCCGCTACCTGCACACCGAAGCCGAGGCCGACGCCGCAGGTCAAATGCCCGGAACCTTCACGCCCTGGACGCGCATCCCAGAGGGCACCGAGCTGATGTTCTACGAGGGGCTGCACGGCGGTTTGGTCACCAAAGAGTTAGATGTCGCCGGTCATGTCGATTTATTGGTCGGCGTGGTGCCGATCATCAATCTGGAGTGGATACAGAAGCTCAGCCGCGACACCCACAAGCGCGGCTACACGCCGGAAGAGGTGCGCGAGACCATCCTGCGCCGTATGCCGGACTACGTGAACACCATCGTGCCGCAGTTTTCGCGTACCGATATCAACTTCCAGCGCGTGCCCTTGGTGGATACCTCCAACCCCTTCGTCGAGCAAAAAATCCCGACTGCGGAGGAGAGCTTGGTGGTCATCCACTGCAATCCGCAGTCGCGCATCGAGCCCAACTTTGACGCGCTCATTCGGCAAATCCCCGAGGCAAAAATGACCGCCGTGCAGACCGTGGTGGTGCCCGGTGCTGCGCAAGATGTGGCGATGGAATTGCTGATGGGTGACGCGCTCGCCCATCTGATGGAGCGCCGCCGCAAGGCCTGGGATTTGAGCCAGCAAACCGCCTTGGCCGCGCAACTCGGCAAGAGCGGTACGCCATGACTTGGCTGGCCTGTCTCGTCGTACTCGCTGCTTATTTATTGGGTGGGATCTTGGGCGGCCGCCTGCTCGGCACACTGATGGGCGTGGACTTGCGCGCCTCCGGCAGCGGCAACATTGGTGCGACTAACGCCCTGCGCACGCGCGGTGTGGGCTTTGGCCTCGCGGTGCTGGTGATTGATGCTGGCAAAGGCGCGCTGGCGGTGCTGCTGTTGCCCACTCTGGTCAGCGCAACGCTGACACTGAGCGCCCAACAGACGCTGCCGTTTCTCTGCGGTGCTGCGGCAACGCTCGGCCACTGCTTTCCACCTTGGCATGGCTTTAATGGCGGCAAGGGCGTGGCCACACTGGCTGGGACGTTTCTCGCCCTGCTGCCGGAGTTGTTTGGCTGGTCGCTGCTGCTGTTCGCACTCACCATTTTGCTCACTGGCATCGTCAGCCTAGCCACCCTCATCGCAACCCTGACCGCCACTGCCCTGAGCCTCTGGCACACGGCATCGATGCTCAGTGCCCCCAGCCTATTTGCAGCCAGCATGACCGTCTTGGTGCTCTACACCCACCGCGAGAACTGGCGGCGGCTGGCGCAGGGCGCAGAAAGCCGCTTCGAGCGCGCGCGCCTGCTTGGCCGTTGGCTGCGACTCCCGTGAGTGCTGACGAGCAAGCCGGACTCATCGACGCGCTTGCCGACGGGGCCTTGCATTCTGGGGCGACCTTGGCCCAGCAGTTCGGCATCAGCCGCGCCGCACTCGCCAAGCGCATAGACAAGCTGCGCGAATTGGGCCTGCCAGTGCAGGCGCAAGCCGGAGCCGGCTACCAGTTGCATAGCCCACTAGAGCGGCTCGACGCGGCCCAGTTGCGCGCGGCCATCGCGCTGCCTAAGGGCGCGTCAGCCGTGCCAATCAGCGTCTATTGGGCAACCGATTCCACCAATACCCGCCTGTTGGAAGCTGACCCACAGTGCGACCCGCAGCTCGCCTTTGCGGAATACCAAAGCGGTGGTCGCGGTCGTCGTGGGCGCAATTGGGTCGCACCCTTCGGCAGCAATATCTTGATGTCATTGAGCTTTCGCTTCGACGCTTGGCCGCCTAGGCTGACGACGCTACCGCTCGCACTGGCCGTCGCTAGCGTGCGGGCGCTGGCTGCCTGCGGCGTCACTGATGTCGGCATCAAGTGGCCGAATGACCTACAAATCCAACGCCGCAAGCTGGCAGGGATCTTGGTGGAGCCGCGTGGCGAAGCCGGTGGCGATTGCCGCGTAGTGGCCGGCATCGGGCTGAACTACTCGGTGCCGGGGTCGCTTCTGGCGCAACTTCCGCAACCGGCCGTGAGCCTGAGGGCGAGCCGTGAGGGCGCGGGGCTGCCCTCCCCATCGCGCAATCAATTGGCGGCAGCGCTTGCGCAAGCTTGGCTCTTTGCCTTTGAGGAGTTCGCGCGCACCGGCTTTGACCACTTTGCGGGCGAGTGGCAGGCGCTGGATGTCCTGCGTGGTCAGGCCTTGGTGCTGGACGACGAGCCAGCACTACAGGCCACGGGTGTCGGCATCAACGAGGACGGTGCCCTATTGCTGCGGACGCCCGTAGGCATTCGGTCGGTACACGCAGGCGAGGTGCGGGTGCGGCAAGTGGCTGGGGAAGGCGCATGAAACTGCTGCTGGACATCGGCAACACCCGTGTGAAATGGGCGCTCAGCGATGGCGCAGGTACTGAGCCAGTCCTCAAAGTGCAGGCAGTGGTGCACGACGGCGACCCAGCCGTGGCGGTGCGCACCGTGTGGGGGCACTTAGGGGGCATTGAACTGCACGCAGTAGCCATCGCCAACGTCACCGGCACCGCCCAGCTTGCCGCCATTCAACAAGAAATCGCCCAGCACAGGCAGTGCCCGGTGTTGGTCGCAGCGAGCCAAGCCGAGGCCAACGGCTGGCGTAGTGCTTATCGTGAACCCGAGCGCCTAGGGGTGGACCGCTACCTCATGATGCAGGCGCTCTGGCGGCGGCTAGGGCAGGGGTTTATCGTCGCGAGTGCCGGCACCGCACTGACCGTGGACGTCGTCGATGACTCAGGCCAGCACTTAGGCGGCATCATCGCGCCCGGGCTCGCGGCCATGCTGCATGCCACGCTGACCAACACGCGCTTCGCGACTGGCGACATCCCCACCAATGTCGCCGACCCGCTCGGCATTGACACCGAGTCCTGCGTATTCATGGGGGCTCTGCATGCGGCAACGGGTGCCCTCACGCAACTGCGGCACCGCTATCCATACCCAGCCTATCTGGGCGGGGGCGATGCTCAGCTCCTGCTCCAGCACAGCGCTCAGGATTGGTCATTAGCCCTTGATTTGGTTCTCGACGCGCTGGACACCCTCGCTTAATTGAGCAAAAGGCCCAG
>CAZHTI010000148.1:0-5110 GCA_964535755.1 uncultured Salinisphaerales bacterium
GCTTGCTCGTAGCCGGGTGCGACGCCGCTGGCGTTCGGCTCTATCCAAATCTGCAAGAGGTGCAGGGGCTCATTTGCGCTGCCATTCATCTCGGAATGGCGGATGCCCGCGCCTGCGTGCATCACTTGAATCTCCCCGTGGCGGATTTCGCCCTCGCCGCCGGTGGAGTCGCGGTGGCGAATCACGCCGGAGAGCGGGTAGGTGATGATTTCCATATCGCGATGGCCGTGCGGGGCGAAGCCGGCTGCGGCGGCCACGCGGTCCTCATTGATCACCCGCAGGGTGGAGTACCCCATGTGGGCGCGGTCGTAGTAATCGCCAAAGCTAAAGCTGTGCTGGGCATTGAGCCAGCCGTGGTCGGCTTGCCCGCGCTGGGCGGCGTATCGGGGTGTGAGCATGGTGGCGGTCCTTGATCGGCTGGCGGATGTGTTCACGATAGGGGCGCGGCTGCTCCAGCTAAAGCGAAAGAATTTGCTGCTTGGCATCAAGTCTCCCGAATCCGCAGCAGGCGATGGCCCGTCGCGCCGCGCGCGGGCTGCTCGCCTATGCTTGGTGACCGAAATACCTGCCGTGCGCGCCTGCCCATGCGTCTCTCACTCGAAGCCCTGCAAGCCTTGGACGCCATCGCCAGCGAAGGCAGCTTCGCCAAGGCGGCTGAAGTGCTGCACAAAGTGCCGTCGGCGCTGACCTATACCATCCAAAAACTAGAGTCCGACCTCGATGTTTTGATCTTCGACCGCAGCGGCAAGCGGGCGGTGTTGACGCCGATTGGACAGGCACTGCTCGAACAGGGCCGCGAGTTGTTGCGCCAAGCCGACGGCGTCGAGCGGCGCATCCAGCGGCTCTCCCAAGGTTGGGAGCCGGTGCTGACGCTGGCACTCGATGGCTTAGTGCCGCTGGAGTGGCTGCACCCACACATTCGCGCGTTCGATGCCCTAGGCTGCGGCACACGACTGAAGTTCACGCAAGAAATCTTTGGCGGCGTCTGGGATGCGCTGATCGACCGCCGCGCCGACTTAGGGATTGGTGCCCCCAACGATGCCCCCAGCGGCCACGGCCTGGTCTGCCGCCCGTGGTTGCAGTTGCCCAACTTCGTCTTCGCGATTGCTCCCGCGCACCCTTTGGCCCAAGCGCCTGAGCCGATCAGCGCGCGCGAGATGGCCAAGCACCGGATGGTGGTGGTGAGTGATTCCTCGCGCCGCCTGCTGGGCCGCAGTGCGGGCGTGCAACCGGCGCAGGACACCCTCAACGTGCCGACGCTGGCCGACAAAATCCTTGCGCAAATCGCCGGCCTAGGCGTCGGGTTTGTGCCCCCGCATCTGGCGGCTGCGGCGCTCGCCCGAGGGGATTTGGTCGAGCGCGCCGTGGAGTCGCCGCGCGAGGCCACCAACCTCAACCTCGCTTGGCGCTCAGGCGAAGAAGGCCGAGCACTCAGCTGGTGGCGCGACCGCCTGTTAGCCGCGCCGCCGCCGTACGCCCCTGCGCATAACTGACGAAACTTGTCGCGCTTGGTCGCGCTGTGCGCAGCCAAACAAGCAGCGCGCAGGCGCGCATCCGCCGAGTACGCGCGCCCGAGCGATGTGCACGATTTTTGCGACTCCCCTACTTGCAGCACACTGTGCGCCCCGGATCAGGCCCGCGCGTTCGCCGTGCTTGCGGGGCACCAGAGAATTGCCGGACAAACGGGGTCATCACTATGCCTACACCGCGACGCTACCCAAATCCACGGCCCGCACAGCCTCTGTGGGGCGCTGCGCTGGCGCTCTGCTTGGCACTGATAGCGGCCTGTGGCGGCAGCAACACGCCGCAAGCGCAGCTCCCCCACCCTGACACCGCGGCCTACCGCAATATCGCTGCCGACCGCCTACCTCTGTTGCAGAGCCTCCAGAGTTACGACGACGAGGCGCTGATCCAGCAAGCCCTGCAAGCGGCAGGGCTCACGGCGAAGCGGCAGGCGCTGAGCAAACCGCCGAGTGGCCGCTACCCGCCGCGTGAGCTGGTGAGCCTGACGGTGGAGAACTTCCAGCATTGGGGCGAGGAGGGCGTGCTGCGCCTGGAGCTGTTCAACAACCGGCTGATGGAAGCAGAGTTCCGCCCCAAAGACGCCGCCCGCTTCGCCACCGCGCTGCGCCGCAACCTGCCCAAACTGCCGCGCGGTGCAACCGGCACCTCGGAGCTCATCGAAGGCAATCTGCGGGTGTATTCCAACGTCGAATTCGCCAAGAGCGGCGTCGGTGGCAATTTGGCGACCAAGCCCTTGGTGCTGTGGCAAGACTTGCGCTTAATCCGCCAGCGCGACGATTGGGACGCCCGCTTCGGCAGCATCCCGGTGCCTGCCACGCCTTAGCGATCACCAAAGCTTTTGGCGGGTGGCGAGCGCTAGAAAACAATCGCCCTTGCCGCCTTAGTTGCGGCCACAATTGCGGCCTGACTCGCACAAGATTTGCCCCATGCCTAGCCCTGCCAAGACCACCCGCAAGCCCGCCAGCAAGCCTGCCAAGCAGCCCACGCCAGCCGCCGCCAAGCCCGCCGCCCAAAAACCTGAGCTGCTCAGCCCCGCCGCAGGCACGGTGGAGGTCGACGGCAAGCCGCGTTACCACGAGCCAGCGCCGACAGGGATTGACGTCGCCCAGTTCCGCGCCGTGGTGCAGAGCCGCCGCTCGGTGCGCAAGTTCACGGACAAGCCCATCCCGCAAGCGGTGCTGGACGACTGCCTCGACATGGCCTTGCTCGCGCCCTGCTCATCCGGCTTGCAGCCTTGGTCGTTCGTCGTCGTCAAAACCCCCGCGCTGCGCAGCAAGTTGGTCACCGCCTGCATGGGGCAATTGGCGGCAAAGACGGCGAGCGAGTTGATTGTGTGTGTGGCCCATACCGAGCGGATCCATGAGTTCAGCCGTCGCATGCTGCAAGAGTGGCCGATGCCCTCGGTGCCGCCCTTGGTGCGCCGCTACTACCAGCTGATTCCGTTCTTCTACACGCCCGGCCCGTTCAATAGTTTTGCCGCGTTGAAGAAGGCCGCGTTTGCGGCGGCGGGCCTAGTCGCACCCGCCCCGCGCGGCCCCTACACGCACGCGGAAGTCCGGCTTTGGGCCGCCAAGAGCGTGGCACTGGCCTGCGAGAACCTCGTGCTCGCCCTGCGCGCCCACGGCTTTGATAGCTGCATGATGGAAGGCTTCGATGAAGTGCGGGTCAAGAAGCTACTCAAGCTACCGGACGGTGCCTTCCCGATCATGGTGGTCGGTGCCGGTGAACGCGCGGACGACGGCGTGTTCTGGCCGCAGCTGCGCTTTGACCGCAACTTATTCGTACGCACGGTGTAAGTACCACGCGGTCATCCGCAGTCGCCCGCGGGGATTTGGGGAGCGAAGCAATGTCACCAACCTACGATGTCATCATCGCCAATGGCCGCTACTTTGACGGCACCGGCGGGCCATCGGCGGTGCGCCATATCGGCATTCGAGATGGCCGCATCGCCACCGTCAGCGCGACGGCTTTGGACGCTGGTCTAGCCGCGAAAGTCATCGACGCCACGGACCGTTGGGTCGCGCCCGGTTTCCTCGACACCCACACCCACTACGACGCCGAAGCGCTGGTCGCACCGAGCCTGTCGGAGTCCGTTCGCCACGGTGTGACCACCGCCTTAGTGGGCAGTTGCTCGCTGTCGATGGTCTGTAGTGACCCCGAAGACGCCAGCGACATCTTCACCCGTGTGGAGACCATGCCGCGCGAGAAGGTGCTGCCGATCCTGCAGCAGCACAAGTCATGGACGACGCCTGCGGAGTGGGTGGACTTCATCCAGCAACAGCCGCTTGGCCCCAACCTCGTCTCCTTCATCGGCCATAGCGACATTCGCGTGGCGACCATGGGACTGCACCGCGCTACCGACCGCAAGGAAGTGCCGACCGAGGCCGAGTTGCAGCGCATGGAGGCGACACTGGAATCCGCACTCGACGCAGGGTTCTTGGGCCTCTCCACCATGCGGCTCACCTGGGACAAAATCGACGGCGACCGCGCTTGGTCTAAGAGCCTGCCGAGCACCTACGCGCGTTGGAGCGAAATTTGCCGGCTCAACAAAATCCTGCGGCGGCGCAATCGCGTGCTGCAAGGCGCGCCCAACGGCGTCAATCCGCCGCAAATCTTCCAGTACTTCGCGCAGACGCTGGGCTGGTTCCGCAAGCCGCTGAAAATCACGCTGATTGCGATGATTGACCTCAAGGGCAGCAAGGCGATCCGCCCGCTCGCCGCTTGGGGTGCGCGCTTTTTCAACTGGCTGGGCGGCAACTTCCGCTGGCAGCTGCTGCCGACACCCTTCACCGTCTATGCCGATGGCATCGACGTGGTGTTCTTCGAGGAATTTGGCGCCGGCGAAATGGCGCTAGACCTCAAGGACCAAGTCGCCCGCAACGCCTTGTTGCAGGACGAGCGCTACCGTCGGCGCTTCCGCAAGTTTTACGGCGAGAAGCTCAGCCCCAGAGTCTGGCAGCGCGACTTTGGCGATGCGCTGATTGAGGACTGCCCCGACCGCTCGCTAATCGGCAAAAACTTTGCCGACATCGCCAAGGCGCGTGGCCTGCACGTGGTCGATTTGTTTCTGGACTTAGTCGTCGCCTACGGCCGCAAGCTGCGCTGGTACACGACGGTCGGCAATCACCGCAAGCAAGTGCTGGAGAAGTTGGTGCAAGACCCGCACACGCTCATCACCTTCTCCGACGCCGGTGCCCACATCCGCAACATGGCCTTCTACAACCTGCCGCTGCGCTTCCTAAAGCTCATCAAAGACAGCATCGATCGTGGTGCGCCCTTGATGAGCATGGAGAAAGCCATCTGGCGCATGACCGGCGAGCAGGCCGATTGGCTGGGCGTTGACGCAGGCCGCATCCGCGAGGGCGACCGCGCCGATGTGGTCGTGCTCAACCCCCCGCACTTCGGCCAGAACTTAGAGGCGGTGACTTGGGCCGACATGGAAAACTTCGGCCTAGAGCGCTTAGTCAACCGCAACCCTGGGCTAGTCGAGGCTGTGCTGATCAATGGCCGGGTTGCCTTCGCCGATGAGGCCATCGCGCCAGAGTTGGGCAAGCAGCGCGGTTACGGCCGGTTTTTGCCGGCGCGC
>CAZHTI010000149.1:0-3539 GCA_964535755.1 uncultured Salinisphaerales bacterium
TGATGCCGGCATCAAAATCATCGTCTGCATCACCGAAGGCATACCGGTGAACGATATGGTCAAGGTCAAGACCACCTTGCGCCACCAGTACCCGCACGCGACGCTGATCGGCCCGAACTGCCCCGGCATCATCACCCCCGGCGAGTGCAAGATCGGCATCATGCCCGGCCACATCCACAAGCCAGGCCGCATCGGCGTGGTCAGCCGCTCGGGCACGCTGACCTACGAAACCGTGCACCAGACCACTCAGAACGGCTTGGGCCAATCGACCTGCGTCGGCATCGGCGGCGACCCCGTGCGCGGCATGGGCTTTGTCGATGTCATTAAGCTCTTTGAAGCTGACCCATCCACCGACGGCATCATCATGGTCGGCGAGATTGGCGGCACCTCGGAGGAAGAAGCCGCCGACTACATCAAGCACCACGTTAAGAAGCCGGTCGTCGCCTACATCGCCGGTGTCACTGCACCTGCGGGTAAGCGCATGGGCCACGCGGGCGCGATCATCTCCGGCGGCAAAGGCACGGCGGATGAGAAGTTCAGAGCGTTGGAGGCTGCTGGTGTCAAAACCGTGCGTAGCCCGGCTGACCTCGGTGCGGCCATGCTGAGCCTGCTGAAGTAGTTTTTTCTCGTTGGTTAAAAGGCCCGCGTTCGCGGGCCTTTTACTTGGAGTGCTCGCAGATGTCGCAACTCAAATGCATCGCCTTGGCTCAGCTCAACCTATGGGTTGGCGATATCGACGGCAATGTCGACAAAATCATCGCTGCCGCAGTCGATGCGCGTGATCGTCTCGGTGCGAGCTTGGTGGCGACGCCGGAGCTGTCACTGCTCGGCTACCCCCCGGACGACCTGCTACTGCGCTCAGCCTTACCGGCGCGCATTGAAGCAGGCGTGCAACGCTTGCTCGCCTGCGTGCGTGGCATCGCCTTGATTATTGGTCTGCCGGAATTCACTGAGGACGGTCTCTACAACGCCGCGTATGTTTTGGAGGAGGGCGAGATCATCGCCCGCTACCGCAAGCAACAGCTGCCGAACTACGGGGTGTTTGACGAGCGGCGGCACTTCAAGCCCGGCTATGCGCCCTGCGTGTTTAGCCATCGTGGCCGCAGCATTGGCCTAACCATTTGCGAGGACATCTGGCTGCCGCAACCGGCCACCCAAGCGCGCGATGCAGGTGCCACGATGCTCATCAACCTCAATGCATCGCCGTGGAATCGCGGCAAGCGCGCGCAGCGCCAACAAGTGCTGGATGAGCGCGTCACCGAGACCGGCCTACCCATCCTCTACGTCAATTGCGTGGGCGGGCAGGATGAGGTGATCTTTGACGGTGCCAGCTTGGCCTTGCGCGCCGATGGCAGCACCGCCTTCGCCGCGCCCCTGTGGGAGGAGGGCGTGTATCCGGTGCCGTGCGACGTGGGCCTATTGGGCGGCGAAATTGCAGCAGCGCCAGAGTGCGAGGAGGCAGAGATTTACCAAGGGCTAGTCGCCGCCACCCGCGACTACGTCAATCGCAACGGCTTCCCCGGCGCTTTGATCGGCCTCTCCGGGGGGATCGACTCCGCATTAGTTGCCGCCATTGCAGCCGATGCTTTGGGCCCAGACCGCGTCTGGGGGGTGTCGATGCCCAGCCGCTTTACTCTGGAGATGAGTAACGACGATGCACGCATCGAGGCAGAGGCACTGGGCATTCGCTATTCGGTATTGCCGATTGAGCAAGCCGTTGGCGCGTTCACCAACACCTTGGCGGAGAGCTTTATCGGCAAAAAGACCGACATCACCGAAGAGAACCTACAGTCGCGCTCGCGCGGCGTACTGCTGATGGCGCTCTCCAACAAGTTCGGCCATATCGTCCTGACCACCGGCAATAAGAGCGAGATGGCCGTGGGCTACGCCACGCTGTACGGCGATATGTGTGGTGGCTTCGCGCCGATCAAGGACGTCTATAAAACCTTGGTGTATCGGCTGTGCCGCTATCGCAACCGCCTGAGCCCGGTCATCCCCGAGCGCGTGTTGACGCGCGCACCCTCGGCAGAACTGCGTGAGAACCAAACCGACCAAGACTCCTTACCCCCTTACGAGGTGCTCGATGCCGTACTGGAGCGTTATGTGGAGGACAGCCAGAGCATTGCCGAGGTGATCGAAGCGGGCTTTGATGAGGCCACCGTCCGCCGTGTCGCGGCCCTAGTACGGCGCAGTGAATACAAGCGGCGGCAAGCGCCACCCGGCCCCAAAGTCACACGCTGCGCCTTCGGCCGCGAGCGCCGCTACCCCATCACCGCGGTGTACGGCGATCTTTAGGGTAGGGCGCCGCTAGGGTCTGGCCGCCTACTTCTTCTTGCGCGGCAATATGCCCATGCACTTGGCAATGATGCCGAGCATGATTTCATCGGCACCGCCGCCGATGCTGACCAAGCGGGTGTCGCGATAGGCGCGCGAGATGCTGTTGTCCCACATAAACCCTTGGCCGCCCCAGTATTGCAGCAGGCCATCGGTCAGCTCGCGGCCCAAGCGCCCGACCTTTAACTTGCACATGCTCGCGAGCATGGCGATGTCTTCCATCGATTCCTTACCGCTGATGTAGCGCTCAGTGGTCTCGTAGACTAGTGCGCGCAGTAGCTCGACCTCCGTCTTGAGCTCAGCAATGCGGAAATGCACGACTTGGTTGTCGAGCAGGCTCATCCCAAAGGCTTGGCGCTGTCGCGTGTACTCGATGGTCTCGTCGATCAGGTTGTTGAAGCCGTCGATACTGCTCGCCGCACCGTAGAGCCGCTCCTCTTGGAACTGCATCATCTGGTACATGAAGCCCATGCCTTCCTGCCCAATCAGATTGCGGCGCGGCACCCGCACGTTGTCGAAGAAGATCATCGCGGTGTCGCTGGCGCGCATGCCGAGTTTGTCGAGCTTGGTCCTGCGGTCAACGCCCTTGGCATCCAGCGGGACGATGATCAGGCTCTTGTTCTGGTGCACCTTGCCTTCGCCCGTATTGGCGAGCACGCAGGCCCAATCCGCCTGAGTGCCGTTGGTGATCCACATCTTGCTGCCATTGATGACGTAGTCATCGCCGTCTTTCACCGCCGTGGTTTTCACGCCCGCGACGTCAGAGCCCGCGCCGGCCTCAGACACCGCGATGCTGCAGGTCATGTCACCCGCGACGACGGGTGCCAAGAACTCCTGCTGTAGCTGCTTGCTGCCGAAGCGCGCTAGGGCAGGGGTTGCCATATCGGTCACCACCCCGATGGCCATTGGCAAGCTGCCGGAGATGCAGTTGCCCAGCGCTTGAGCAAACATCACCTCATAGCTGTAATCGAGGCCGAGGCCACCGACGGATTCGGGCTTGTTGATGCCTAAGTAGCCCAAATCGCCCATTTTTTTCAGCACTTCCTTAGCGGGCCAGATGCCATCCTTCTCCCACTCTAGGAGGTTGGGATTGAGTTCATTGATGACGAACTTCTTAACGCCGTCGTAGATCTCTTTGTGCTGCTGGGTAATAAGCATTTCCGAACGACTCCGTGGCGATATAAGGTGAGGAGTCTCGTTATAAG
>CAZHTI010000149.1:3639-5091 GCA_964535755.1 uncultured Salinisphaerales bacterium
CCCTGTCCGCCGTAGCGATAGCTGCGCAGCGGCTTGAGGTCTAAGTCATAAACATGGGCGAGGCCCTCCCGCCAAGTTAGCTGCCATAGCTCGTCGCCAAACACAGTAAGCCCCTCGGCAAATTGATTGGCTGGCAGGGCCTGCCGCCGGATGGCTTTGCCGGTCTTCGGGTTCTTCTCGGCGATGTTCGATTCGCCGTAGTTGCCCGCACTCTCGAACAGTCGCTCGCCAACCCAGACGAGGCCTTGCGTGAAATCGCGATGGTCGTGGGGCAGGCTGTGCACCAGAGTCCAAGCCTCCAGCGGGGTTTGCGTTTCGGGCTTGGCCCAACTTGCACTACTAACAAGCAGCAGAAAACTCGCCGCTAGAATGCCGAATGCACCTTGCATATGGTTTGAGCTAAAGGAAATTCATGATTCGCAGTATGACGGGCTTCGCCCGCGTCGAGCGCCACAGCGCCGCCACCCGCTTAATGTGGGAAATCCGTTCGGTCAACAGCCGCTACCTCGACATGACGCTGAAGCTGCCCGAGGAGTTCCGCGTGCTGGAGAGCGAGGTGCGTTCGGCCATCAATGCCAAAGTGACCCGTGGCAAATTGGAAGTCAGCCTGCGCTACCAACTCGACCCCTCCGCCCAGAGTGCGCTGAGCCTCGACTCTACCCGCCTCGCCGCAGTACGCACGGCACTCGATGAGGTGACCGCTGCACTGGGCGCATCGACGGCCGCTGACCCTATTCGCGTCCTCAGTTTCCCTGGCGTGCTGCGCCAAGAGTCATTCGACTTCACTCCGCTGCATGCAGAGGCACTTGCAGCACTCGAAGAGGCCATCAATAAGTTCAATGAATCGCGCGCCCGCGAGGGCGCACGCCTGGCCGACCACATTAAAGAGCGCGCAGCACACATGGTGGAATTGGTCGAGAAGGTGCGGGCACGCGCGCCCATCGTGCGCGATGGCTGGCTGGCTAAGCTCAAAGCCAAGTGCGCCGAGCTTGGCGTGGAAGTCGAGCCGCAACGCCTCGCGCAGGAGCTCGCCATCGCCGCACAGAAGCTTGATGTCGATGAAGAGCTGTCGCGGCTAGACAGCCACCTCAAGGAGTTGGCGGGAGCTCTCAAATCCAAAGAAGCGGTAGGGCGGCGCATGGACTTCCTCATGCAGGAGTTCAACCGCGAGGCAAACACCACCGGCAGCAAGAGCCAAGACGCCGAGATGACCAAGTGGGTCGTCGAGATGAAGGTCGCCATCGAGCAGATGCGCGAACAAGTACAGAACCTAGAGTAAGTCGCTGGGATCAAGTCTCACCGAGCGGTTGCACATCGCAAAAACCCACTGCCTCCGTAGAACTGTCCTACGGAGGGCCGAGGGCGCGGCACCGCGTAAAACGCTAGCAATCAGGCCTTCTGCGCGCACCTGCTACTTTTCTGTTCATTTGCAGTGATTTTCTAGGTGATTTT
>CAZHTI010000150.1:0-2237 GCA_964535755.1 uncultured Salinisphaerales bacterium
AACCTCTAACTCTGAGTTGCCAATATGCAGTCTAAACAACGCGGTTTCAGCCTGATTGAATTGATGATCGTAGTAGCGATCATTGGTATTTTGGCGGCGATTGCTTACCCGAGCTACCGCGATAGTGTGATCAAAAGTAATCGAGCGGACGCGCAGCAAGTGCTATTGCAGGGAGCACAGGCTGCGGAGCGGTACTTTGTGGCCAACAATACCTATGTGGGGTTTACACTGACCAGCCCATTAAACAAGAGCCCAGAATCTGGGACAGTGATCTACGATTTAAGCGTGGTTTCTGCGACTGCCAGCGCCTTCCAACTGCGCGCTACGCCGGTATCTACCAAAACCAATAAGACGGATGGGTTTCTGCAAACCGATCAAACCGGGCTTAAGCAGTGGGATAAAAATAATAATGGCAGTATAGGTACCGGTGAGGACACTTGGAGCCGCTAGCGCTTCTTCGCCAAGCCCGGCAAGGGCGAGGCATGCCTCGCCCCTACATCCTAGAGCGGTGCTGTTAGCCCGTCGCCCTAGGCCCGCGCAGACTGTCTGGTTTTATTGCCGCCATGCCAGGTAGGGGCAAGGCGTGCCTTGCCCCTACGGAATCACATGCACCCTGAGGTGCGGGCCGAGCAATCCGCCTAAAACAAATCTGCCTTGTCTTGCTTCTCGGCCACTGGGGTCGACTCGCGTGAGGCAATCCACGGGCCGGTAATCATCTGCGCGTAGCTCATTCCAGGGCCGACCATCGGGTAGACGCTGGCCATCGGGTCGATCATCACCTCTAAAAACGCCGGGCCTTTGAAGGCTAAGAACTCCGCTACGGTGGCTTCCAGCTCAGACTTCTTCACCACGCGGCGGGCGAACTCATAGCCATCGGCTTGCACCGCCTTGATGAAGTCCTTGCGGTGCAGGCTCTTGTCGCTGCCGGCGTAGCGGCTATCAAAGAACAGGCGCTGCCACTGCTTGACCATGCCGTCGCCGTTGTTGTTGAGCACCACGACCTTGACCGGCGTGCCGTAGGTGGTCGCGGTTTCCAACTCTCCCAAGTTCATGCGGATGCTGGCGTCACCGTCGATGTCGATGACCACCTTGTCCGGGCAGGCAAACGCCGCACCGATCGCCGCAGGCAGGCCGAAGCCCATCGTGCCCATAGAGCCCGAGGTCAGCCACAGGCGCGGGTGCTTAAAGTTGAAATACTGCGCGGCCCACATCTGGTGCTGGCCGACGCCGGTGGAGACGATGGCCTCGCCCTTGGTGACGGCGTCGAGTGCCTCAATCACCGCATGGGGCTGGATGAGGTCGCCCTCCTTCTCATAGTTGAGCGCATGGGTCTGCTTCAAGCCGGCGATGTGCTGCTGCCAAGCGCGGTAGTCGGGCTTAAAGCCGATGGCTTGCAAATGCGCGGTGAGCGTGGTCAGCGCTGGGACTAACTCACCCACATGCGCAAACTGCACGCGCTTGACCTTATTGATCTCGGAGAAATCGACGTCGAAGTGCGCGAGCCATTTGGCGTTGGGTGCGAACTTGGCGGGCACGCCGGCGACGCGGTCATCAAAGCGCGCGCCGATGGCGATGATGGCGTCGCAGTCCTCCACCGCATAGTTGGCGAAGGCAGTCCCGTGCATGCCGAGCATGTGCAGGCTGCGTGGCGCAGTGGTGTCGTAAGCGCCGATGCCCATCAGCGTGGTGGTGACGGGGATGCCCAAGGCATCCGCAAACTCCGTCACTGCCGCAGAGGCCTCGGCGAGGATCGCGCCGCCACCGACGTAGAGCAGCGGCCGCTCAGCGGTCTTCAGCAAGGCGGTGAAGGCATGGAGCTTGTCCTGCGTCAGCAGCGACTCCCGCACTTGATTCAAGCGCGCGCGGTAGCCCGGAAGCGGCAGTACGCCGTGGCCTTGATAGGTGCCAGACCAGTTCTGCACGTCCTTGGGGATGTCCACCACCACCGGGCCGGGGCGGCCGGTACGGGCGATTTCGAATGCGGTGCGCACCGTGGCTTCGAGCTTGGTGGGGTCGGTCACCAAGAACACATGCTTGGCGCAGGGCCCCATGATCGCGCTGATGGGCGCCTCCTGAAAGCCATCGCTGCCGATGGCTGCCGTCGGTACTTGTCCGCAGAGCACGACGATGGGGATGGAGTCCGCCATGCAGTCGCGCACCGGCGTGACGGTATTGGTGGCACCCGGGCCGGAGGTGACCAAAGCCACGCCGACCTTGCCGCTGGCACGCGCATAGCC
>CAZHTI010000150.1:2337-5076 GCA_964535755.1 uncultured Salinisphaerales bacterium
AGGCGCGCTGCAAAGCAGCAAAAAGGGGCGCGCCTTATACCACATGCGCGCAGGGCCTTGGCAGGCGGGCCGATCATCTCGCAAATCTGCCTTTTAGTCGCTACCACATTGCGTAATGCTCTGGGCGACGCTAGCCTTTGCGCCCCGCAAAATCCGCCCGCGGCGCGTTTAAGCCCCTCATGCGACACATAGTTTCTATCTTGCTGCAGAACGAAGCCGGCGCTCTGGCGCGTGTTGCCAATATGTTTGCCGCTCGCGGCTACAACATCGAGTCGCTCACCGTCGCCCCCACGCACGACCCCTTGGTGTCGCGCGTGTCGCTGGTGACCACCGGCTCTGACGCCGTCATCGAGCAAATCGTCGCGCAGACCCGCAAGCTCATCGATGTGGTCTCGATTGCCGATTTGTCCTCTGCCGATCACCTCGAATGTGAGCTGGTGATGCTCAAGGTGGAAGTCAGCAATGACAACGCCCGCGCCGTGATCGATACCGTGCGCGCGCACCGCGCCAGCATTCTTGATGAATCCGACAACACCCGCATGGTGCAGCTCAGCGGCACCGGCGCTGAGGTCGAATCCTTCTTGGCAGAGCTGACGCAACGCGCTCGGATTGTCGAATTGGTGCGCTCAGGCGTTGCCGCTTTGGCGCGCGGCCAGAACGTCCTGACCGTTCCCTAAATATTTTTAACAGTTTTCCTTCCCTTCATTTTTTAACCACGCAGCGGAGCCCCACGATGGCCATTTCCATCTACTACGACAAAGACGCCGACCTCTCCCTCATCCAGAGCAAAAAGGTGGTCATCGTTGGCTACGGCAGCCAAGGCCACGCCCACGCGCTGAACCTGAAGGACTCCGGCGCAGACGTCATCGTCGGCCTGCGTAAGGGCTCCAAGAGCTGGGAGAAGGCCACCAATGCCGGCCTCAAAGTGCTGGAGTTGGTGGAGGCGATCAAGATCGCCGACGTCGTGATGGTGCTGGCTCCTGACCAAGACCAACGCAAAATCTACGAAGACAGCATCCGCGACAACGTTAAGCAAGGCGCCACGCTCGCCTTCGCCCACGGCTTCAACATCCACTTCCAGCTGATCGAGCCGCGTGCGGATTTGGACGTCATCATGGTCGCCCCCAAAGGCCCCGGCCACACCGTGCGTTCCGAGTACCTCAAGGGCGGCGGCGTGCCCAGCCTGATCGCGGTGCACCAGAATGCCACCGGCAACGCCAAGGCTATCGCGCTCTCCTACGCCTCCGCTAACGGCGGTGGCCGCGCAGGCATCATCGAAACCAACTTTCGCGAAGAAACCGAAACTGATCTCTTCGGCGAGCAAGCCGTGCTTTGCGGCGGCGCTTCTGCGCTGGTCCAAGCCGGTTTTGAGACGCTGGTGGAAGCCGGCTACGCCCCTGAGATGGCCTACTTTGAGTGCTTGCACGAGCTCAAGCTCATCGTTGACCTGATGTACGAAGGCGGCATCTCCACCATGCGCTACTCGATCTCCAACACCGCCGAGTACGGCGACTACGTCACCGGCCCACGCATCGTGACCGAAGAGACCAAGAAGGAAATGAAGCGCGTCCTGACCGACATCCAAACCGGCAAGTTTGCGCGTGACTTCGTGCTCGAGAACCAAGCTGGCCAACCCATGCTGAAGGCCCGTCGCCGCTTGGGCGCCGAGCATCAGATCGAAGAAGTCGGCGCACGCTTGCGTTCGATGATGCCTTGGATCGCCAAGAACAAATTGGTTGATAAAACCAAAAACTAAAGCTGCCCAAAACGGCGCAATTTCTCCCAACAGAAATTGCGCCTTTTTTATTGGCGCTTGGCGATGAAAAAACTCTATACCCCGTGGTTGCGTATCGCCCCTGAGATTTGGGCGCTTGCGGCGCTGTTCGCGCTGATTGCATTTACCGCGCTTGAGGCAGAGCGCTGGTTCTGGCTTGGCTTCTGGCTGCTGAATACTGCGCTGCTGCTGCGCTTTGGCTACGGTGCGCCTAGCCGCGTGATCGGCAAGGCGATGGGTGTGATGACCCCGGTGGATGGCACCGTGCAGTTCCGCCGCGAATGCCACGACCCCTTCCTTGGCCGCGAGGCTATTCGCATTGGCATCGCCGCCACGCCGTTCTCCAATTACTTTCTCCATGCGCCGGTCGAGGGCGAAGTCCACGCGCTGCCTGACTCCCCGCCGCAGGTTTCTTGGCTACAGACCGATGAGGGCGACGACATCATCATCGCCGTCTCTAAGGGCTGGCTTTTGGGGGCTAAGCCCGTGTGGGTGCCAGTGGGCGAGCGGGTAGGGCAGGGCAAGCGTTGTGGGGTACGCAGGCTGGCACTTTGGGTGGATGTCTATCTGCCTGCCAATGCCCGCGTCGAGGTTCGGCTGCAACAAGCCGTAAAATCCGGCGACACCGTCTTAGCGACGCTCTTGAGAAAAAATCATGGCTGAAGCTCCCCGCCCCTTGCCGCGTCGCAAAGGGATTTATTTGCTGCCGAATTTGTTTACCACCGGCACCTTGTTTGGCGGCTTCTTTGCCATTTTGATGAGCATGGATGGCCGCTTTGAAGCCGCCTGTGTCGGCATCTTGGTGGCGATGATCGCCGACGGCCTCGACGGCCGCATCGCCCGCCTCACCAATACCTCCACCGACTTCGGCAAGGAGTACGACTCGCTCTGCGATATGGTCGCCTTTGGTATCGCACCCGCCGTGCTGCTCTACGCGTTCTCGCTCAAGTATTTGGCCGACTACA
>CAZHTI010000151.1:0-5055 GCA_964535755.1 uncultured Salinisphaerales bacterium
CCCCATGCCAGTACGGCGGTGAGCGTGAGTTGGCGTAGGCGCAGCTTGAACATGGCGTAGGTCATTTCATCAGAGATTGGAACTGCGGCGTCGCGGGATTTGCGTCATGGCACGACCGCTCGATTGCCCCAGCGGTCGACGGCAATCACCGCTGTCGGCTCACCGGCCGGCACGGTCGCCCGGTAGCTGGCGGTGATGCGGCCGGCTTCGTCGGTGCTGAGTTCCGGCCCTGTCGCCAAGACTTCCGCGCCTGAAAACACGAAGCGCACGCTGCCATCGCGCACGGGTGCGGGGTTGTCGGTGCGCCCGCGCGGGTCGACCAGGCGGTAGTTGGTGGGCAGGGCTGGGTAGGCAAAACTGACGGCAAGGCTGTTGCCGCTGCGCACCGGTGCCGACAGCTGCAAGCTGTCGGCGGCGCGCACCACAAATCCTGCGGTTTCTGCCGTGTAGTTGGCGGCCCCTGGGGCCAGCTGGGCCCGCCCTTGGACGCGGAAGCGATAGCGGCCGACCGGGAAGTCCTTGGCCGGCTCAAAGCGCACGGTGTAGCGATGCGCGCCGTTGGTCAGCGCATAGTCAATCCAGTGCTCGTAGTGCACGTTGAGCGGCTTGCCATTGGGGCGGCGCATGGCCTGCCAGCCGCCCTCCACTTCCTCCTCCAGAGTCACGACGGGGAAATCGAGAACGGGGTCACCGCCTTCAAAAGCAAACGCAGTTTCGGCAAAGCGCGGAATATCGCTCGGCTGTGCAGCAATGAATCCGGCGCGGGCAGAAACCGTCGCCTGCTTGGCTGTGGCGGGCAGCGTTTGATAGGCGATGTTGAACTCGTGCGCCGGGCTTGCTGCGTCGGTATTCACGGCCTGCATCAGCGCGGTCGCACGGGCGAGCACCAGCCCACCCTGCTTCCAACCCCAAAAAGTCGTGGTGCCCTCGGTGCCGCCCAACAGCCAGTCGGTTTTTAGGTCTGCGAGGATGTAGCCAATGTGGTCCATGGCGTAGCCCCAGATGAAGGTGTCTTGCGCTGGGAAGGGGCTAGCCTCCAATAGACGCAGACCCTGCTCGGCGAGCGGCTCGCCGGGCTGAGTGATGATCAGCGCAGTGCCGACTTGCACTGCGGAGAGCAGACTGTCCTGCGGCACGAAGCTGTCGTTCTCAGCGACGCCGTTATCGGCTACGTCATCCGCGCCATTGGGCGGGGCTGGGATGCAGGCCTCAGACCCCGGCTGGGCGTTGCACTGCACCGCGCCAAACTCGTAGGGATACTCGTTGCCCTGATAACCCAGCCTGCTGCGATTGAGGATGAAGCGCTGCGTCCTCAGTGCTAAACGCGGACTACGGGTGAAGTTGTTGATGCGCTCCGAGATTGCCATCACCTGCGGTGCCAGCAGCTCGCCGAAGCGCTCCAAGCGCTGGCGCTTCGGGTTGCCGTCGGCGCGGGGGCTGACGTCCCCACCCGCGCCTTGGATGTGCATGACCACGACAGGGTTCGGGAAGCGCGACTCCAGACTGCGCTCCAAGCCACCTAGGGCATCGCCGGAGAAATACAGGTTCTCGACGTCAAAAATGATGCCGTGGGCGGCGAAGTTGACCATCATCGCCAAGGTGCGGACGAAGCCACCGGCAGCGTCGACTTCATCGACTTGAATCAGCCCCAGCCGCTGGCGCAGCGCGTTTTGCTCGGCGACCCGCTCGGGGGTGTAGGGGCTGCGGCTGCGGCGGAAGCTATTGAGGCTCTCGCTGTCCGTGCCCATGCCATGGCCAACCCGCGCTGGGCGCTGCTGGGCGAGTGCTGCAATCACCACATCGGCAACGCTCTCGGCAATCGATTCAAACAAGTCTTGATGGTAGACATCGACCGCCGCCCAGAAGTACTTGACGCTGCGGTTGCCAATCGCGCCGGGGCCATCGTGGGTATGGGTGGCACTCATGATCAGGCCATCGCCGAGCTCGGTGCCGGTGCGTGCTTTAACGCGCTGGCGGACGCGCACCGCAATCTCATCGAGCATGCCGATGGTGTCGAGCCGCACGAAGACCACGGTTTGCTCTTGGTGCCGCAGTGCTACGGCCTTGGTGTAGAGCGTGTCGTAATAGCCGCGCGAGCTGGGGCTCAGCGTTGAGTACGGCGAGCGGCGCGCCTCATTGGGTGCTGCAACGTTGGCACCACCGCCTTCGCTGGTGAGGGGGATATTGCCCGCGAAGGTGTTGAAGAAGGCGAGTAGGTCGCCGTCGCCCAGCGCCTCCAGAGCGGGCGCGTACTCGCCACCCACGGGCGGGCGTAAATAGCCACCCAAGGGCGTGCCGATGGGCACCCGCAATGCGCCCTCGGCGACACCGGCACAGAGCCCCTGTGCTGGGTCGCAGGCTGGCTCGTCGTTATCAACAATGACGCCTTGCGCTTGTGCTAGCTCGACTTGGGCGTTGTCCGCCGAGGTGATGCGCAGCTGATAGCGCTCCTCGGCCTCGGCGCTGGCGTCGTCGGCGATGCGCACATGGGCAAAGCCGCTATAGCTGCCTGCGGGGATGAGCGCGGTGGCCGTCTGCAAGCTGGCCTCGCTGGCAGCCGCTGTGTGGGGCACCAGCTCCAAGCCGACGGTCACTGGCTCGGTGCTGAGGCGGTCTAGGCGCAACTCAAAGCGTTGAAACTGCTCGCGTCCTTCCTGCACCGGTGCAGTCGCCAATATAGAGAGTCTGGTCGCCGCCGCAGCGGCCCCGCTGCCCGAGCTGGAGCTACTGGTGCTGCCGGAGCTAGTCCCAGAACTACCCGTGCCCCCAGAGCCACTGTTGCTGGAACTGCCGGTGCTGCCAGAACTACTGCTGCTGCCTGCACTGCCGCTGCCGCTAGAGGACGAAGTCTGCTTGCCGTTAAGACCGCCGCTATCACCACAAGCGGCGAGCAACAAAACCGCGAGGGCGAGGAGCTGCTTCAAGGCTCGAACCCTCTTGCCGCGCAAGGCTTGTTGCCGCAGACGTTGAGATACTGGCCGTTCACCTGCAACCAAGCGTTCTTTTGCCGACGCGCCGCGTCTTCATTGCGCGGGTCGCTGTGCGGGTCGCCGCCGTAGCCCAAGTTCGGCCTTGGTGGGGTGTTGTCCGTAGGTGGCGGCACTGCGCCGTTGTCTCTGGCACCAGTGCGTGGGCCGCGGTCCCACACCACCAACACGTTGCCTGGCTGCGCGGGCAGCGCGCAGGGGATGGCGAAGTAGGGCTCGTCGTCGTGGTGGCGGCTCAAAGGGTGCGGCGTGCGCAACATCGCCCCTTGGGTGCTGAGGTAGCCCGCTTCGGCCGCCACGTCCGGATGTTCGGCGGCCGCCACTGCCGGGCCGCGCTGTGCGCGCGGGCCACGGATCACGGCAGGGCAATGCACGCTCGCTTCCATCGTCCGCGCCATCACTTCGGCCGTGGTGTGCGTGACTTGGTGGTCACTAAAACCCGGGTGGAGCAGCACCCGCTTGGCCGACGTGCCGGGCAGGTTCTTGCCGGGTGCCAGGGCCTCGGCATAGCCGTTTGTTTCGGCGCGATCCCAGAGCATCTGAATCAGCGACAGCACGAATTGCTGGTCGAGGCTGGCCGGATAGGCGTTGTAGAAGACCTGCGCATAGGTGTCGAAGTCGACACTGCGCTGCAACAGCGTCGAATAATTCATGCCCGGCACGCCGAGCACGCCGCTCTTGATGTCCGGGCTCACCGCCATCAGCGCACCGCCGATGATGCCGCCCTGCGAATTGCCGTCGTAGAACAATTCAGTGCGATCGATGATGCATTGGCCGCCGACCTGAAAGGCCGCATGCGAACACAGGCCCGAGGGGTGCAGCATCGCCTTGCCGAGGAAGATGAAGTTGAGCAGACCCTGCTGGACGCGATCCGCCAGCTTGGGGAACTGCCCCATCTCCGCCAAGATGCTGGCCACGGTCGGAGCGTCTTGCAGGGCTTGGTCCCAAGCGGCGTCGTACTTCTGAGGGTCGTTCTGGTCGTCCGGGGTATTGCCGGTGGCCATACCGGCCCAATCGACCATGCAGAACAGGATGTTGTGGTCCTCGGCCATCGTCCGCACGTTCAAATCGTAGGTGTTGCCCTCATCGCGGCTGCCGAGCAGGCCGTGGCCATATAAAGAAGGGCGCGCAGCCGTGAAGGTCGTTGCCGTCGCCGGGTTTGCGGCACCGTTCAGCGTCTTGCGTGCGACCGAGCAAATGAACGGCACGCTGGCGGTAGCGGCCAGCGGCGTGCCACTGCCGATGCGGTCCGGCTTGCCATCGCCAAACTGCCCCTGCTGCCCCGGCGTGTAGTTCATCGTGCCGCCGGTGATGCAGTTCGCGGTGTTGAGATAGCAGGGCACGGTGATATGCCCGCGAATGCGCTTGGCGGTGATGGCACTGGCGCTGCCATTGCTCGGGTTATTGATGACCGTATCAATCGTGAAGCTGGGCGATGCTGGCCCTAAGCTCGCCAAGGCGTCGTCGCGCATGTGCAACACACGCTCGGTGAGGTTGCGTTCACTTGCCACGGTGAAATCCCAAGTCATGTAAAGCTCGCTGCGCTTGATGCCGGCTTTGCCGAGTTGGGCAAACAATTTCTCGAAACCTGCACGGCGCGCAGTGACCTGCGGAATCTGGCTGGTGGCGTTGTCGCGGTAGATGCGGAACGAGGCGGGTGCGGGGATGTCTGCCCCGGAGGCATTCTTCAAGTTGCGCAGCACCACCGCGTAGCGATGCCCGTACTGGAAGTTCTTCGCCGGACGGATGATCAGTGCGGGGCCAGCATCGGCGGATGGTGGCGCACCGGCCTGCTTGGTGATGTTGGCGTCGATCTCCGCCCACACCAGATGCGGCACCGGCGTGGCGTTGTCATCCGCGCCCAAGTCATAGACGGCGATGGGTGCAGTGCTGAACACACTGGCTTCGATATTGGTGAGCGGCGCAGCACCGGTCTTCACCAAGTCCAGTCCCGGCACTTTGGTGAGGATGGCCTGTCCGGGCGAGAAACCATCGTTGCGATTCCACTCGGTCGGCACGATGGCGACACCGCTGGTGTTGCGCGGCATGGTCGCGGCGTTGAGGTTCA
>CAZHTI010000152.1:0-4870 GCA_964535755.1 uncultured Salinisphaerales bacterium
CCCTGCAAAGGCTGGCTCAAGACCCAAAGCCCCACGGTGGTCAGTGCCAGCATCAGCAGCAGCATCGGCAGCTGGCTCCAGATCGCCGCTGCTCGCGCGCCCAGCAAGCGCACGGCAACTTGGTGGGCGACCACCACGCTGACGACGTGGCCGATCACGATCAGGCCGACCTGGGTGTGCCAGACCCAATCGAGGTCGGGAATGAGGGCGCGCTGGAACCACCCCGCAGTGCCTAGGTAATCCGCACCGGTGCCGAAGGGGTCGCTGGCCAGCGGGAAGATTTTTAGCCCCTGTGTGAGCAGCAACGTCCAGTAGTGGGTGACGTGATACACCAAAGCAATCGGCAGCAGGCTGTAGGCAAAGCTCAGGCAAAAGGCCTTGAAGCCCATGCGGCTCTGCGCTGCCACACGGCTCAGGCCCATGCCTAGGGTATAGACAGCGAGGTAGAGCCAAGCGCAGAGCCAAATCGCGGCGGTCTGCCACCAAAAGTAGAGTGACTGCAGCTTGGGGTAGGCGGCGAAGGGGTTGTAGCCGAAGTAGTCGCGGTGAGCGCCGTAAAAGTCCGTCCAATACAGGCTGACCCAGACCTTGGTCTCGCGCAGCCCGTCGAAGGCGGTAGAGGCGAGCATGAACAGCACGAACAGCAGCTCCCCCCAACTGCGGGCGGAGCTGCCGTGCAGGCCGGAGAACGGCATGCGCCATTGCAGGCTGGCACTGCCATCCGCTTGCCGCTGCACTGCTGCTGGTGCCATGAGGCTGATGAGGCGGAAGAACACGGCGAAGAACTCGCCACGGTTGAACCAGCGCTCTAGGCCAAAGACCCCTGCCATCAACAGGTTGAACAGGGTGTAGCCGAGCAGCACCTGCGCCAGCAGCAGCGGCGTGGTGCGGCCCAAAAGCTCTAGGGTGATGAAGCCGCAGTACAGGCAGAAGGCGAGCCAATCCAACGCAGCCTCCGGCACTTGCCACACGACCTGCCCGTAGCGCGGCAGCAGTCTTTGCAGGCCCAGCGCCAAGCTGCGCCAAGGGTTGAGCAGCGCGTACCAGTCGCCCGCGAGCGCGCAGAGCCAGGCAAAGGCGAGCACGAAGCCTATCCAGAACAGCGTCATGTTGATGTTGGCATAGGCATCGGTGTGGCCCCAGAAGCCGGTGGCGATGCACAGTGCCATGCAGAAGAGGGCCGCAAGGCGCAGCGGCAGCAGTAGCGCAGTCGGCAGGCAATGGCTGCGGGTTGGCGCGCGCGGCGCGGCCTCAGACTTAGGCACCGACTGCAGCAGCGATACCGCGACGAAGGAGAGCACCAGTGCGGCCATCGCCCCCCATGCGTAAAGCCAAAATGGCAAGGGCAGGGTGTAGAGGCGGCCGAACGAATGCGCGGCAGCAAGGCTAGGTGCCGCAGACAAAATCAATGCCAGGGCGACGGCCTTTAGCCTTGGGGCTAGGGGTAGCTGCATGCGGTTTGCGCGGCAAGACTGCCGCAAACGGGGGAGGGCAAAAGCACTATTTACCATAGCCTCATGGGGCAGGCTGCACCTAAGATGCGCGCCCAAGCTTGGCGGCGGCGTAAGGCGTTCATGCCAGCCAAACAGTCGTTCTGAGGAGAACACAATATGTCCAAAGCCCACCCCGTGCGTTTGGCGATTATCGCCACAGCCCTAGGATTCGCCACGCTGGGGCTCGCAGCCTGCGGCGATTCCGGATCGCGCAGAAGTGGCTCGGTAGTCGTCACGCCGGTCGACCCGCCGCCGGGTGTTGACCCCGCTTTGGGCCGCACGCGTTACTCCTTCAACAACCGCTGTGTGGCACTCAAAAGCAACAGCAGCGGCAAGTACGTGGCGGTAAACGGCACCGGCTACGCGGCCACTGCCGATAGCGTCGCGGGCTCTGAGCCCTTCTTCATGAAGCCGACCTTGCTCGGCGAATACGCGCTGATGAACCGCGCCGGCACCCTGCTGAACGCAGCGGCCACGGTCGGCAATGCTGCCGTCGCCACCGCGACCGACACCGCCAGCTTCCGCCTGCTGGCCGATGGCGACACGACCGCCTACCCGCCGACCCCGCAGTACGACGTCGCGATGACCGAGGCGACCATCACCACCTACCGCAACTTCGTCGACCCCAACATCCTGGGCAAGGTCTTCACCCTCGCTAACCCCGCCAACGGCCAGCGCCTGAGTGCGACCGCCAGCAACGCCTTGGTGATGGTGGCAGGCGATACTCCCGACCAACGCTTTGTGCTGGAGGAAGTCAGCGGTTGCACCGCCTTCCCGGAAGCCAGCAGCAACGCCAGCGGCGAGACCTTTAAAGGCACCACGAGCGATGGCCGCGTGCTCGGGATGGCCGATGTCCACGTCCACACCTCGTCGTCGACTTTCTTAGGCGGTGCACTGACGGGGCGGGTGTTCCATAAGTTTGGCCCCTTGCAAGCGATGCCTGACTGCGCTGCCGAACACGGGCCGCAGGGCAGCCAAGACGTACTCGGTGCCGCGTTCATCGGCGATACCGACGGCCACGTCACCACCGGCTGGCCGCAGCACCCCGAATGGCCGACCAAAGACGCCCTCTCACACCGCGCCATTTACTGGAAGTGGATAGAGCGCGCATGGCTAGGCGGCCTGCGGGTAATGGTCAATGACCTCGTCGAAAATGCCACGCTGTGCGAGCTGCAAGCCAAGGCCAAAGGCAGCGCCCAAGACTGCAACGAGATGAACTCCGCCCGCCGCCAAGTCGGCACCATGTACGCGCTACAGGACTACATCGACGCCCAGTACGGCGGCCGTGGCAAAGGCTTTTTGCAGATTGTGCTGACGCCAGAAGAAGCCCGCGCGCGCATCGCCGACGGCAAGATGGCCATGGTGCTGGGCATTGAAATCTCCAATCTCTTCGACTGCCAAATCACCTACAGCCCGCTGCGGCAGATGGAGCCGTTTGAAGAAACCGGCACTGGCCCGACCGAAAACCGCTACGCCTGTGCGATGACCGAGACTGGTGCGCCGAATGAAATCCTCACCCAGTTGTTGGAGCTGAAAAGCCTAGGCGTGCGTCAGATCATTACCATCCACGAGTTCGATAACGCCTTTGGCGGCAACGGCATCTTCAACGGTGAGATTCTCAACCTCGGCAACCGCGAAAATTCGGGCGGCATCCCCAGCGGCACCCCGAGCGGCGGCTTTGGCACCACGCCACCGGAGACCGCCACGGGCGAGTTCTGGACTACCTACGACTGCCCAGAGGAGAACGTCACCCCCAATTTCAGCGGCTACATGTGGGGCGACCGTGGCGGTGCCGTCATGACCAACGTCGGCCCGCCGCCCCCGCTCTGCCAATACACCGGCCAAGGTGGCCGCCCAGGCGGTACCACTGCCTGCTACCCCGCCAAGCCGCAATGCAATGCGCGCTGGCTGACGCCCATCGGCGTCTACACCTACCAGAAGTTGATGGAGCAGGGGATGATCTTTGACTACGACCATCTCGAAGTGGCGATGAAGACTCAGATCATGGAAATGGCGGAAGCCCAGCGCATCCCCTTCCCCTTCGTCTCCACCCACGGCACCTTCGGCGGCACCACCAACGATCAAGCCAAGCGCACCTTGAAGAACGGCGGCCACCTCTACCCCAGCATTGGCAGCACGCGTGGCTTCTTAGGGGATATGGCCGAGACCCGTCAGCTCGCGATCGAGGCCGGTAGCACACACCTGTTCGGCTTTGGTTTCGGCACCGATACCGACGGCCTTTCCGGCCAGATGGGCCCAAGAGGCGAGATCGCAGCGGGCAAGGAAGTGAAGTACCCCTTCACCTTGTTCAGCACCCCGCCCTTCACGCAACTGCAAGACTTTGCCGGTGCCAAGCCCGTCGTATTTGCACAACCTGAGGAGCGCAACGTCGCTGGCCAAGGCCGCACTTGGCACCAAGACATGGACGGCAACGCCCACTACGGGATGATGGCGGACTTCGTTGAAGAGATGCGCCAAGAAGCCACGCCGCAGGAGATGCAAACCCTGTTCAACTCCGCCGAGGTCTACCTCCGTACTTGGGAAATCACCGAAGACTCCGCCGCTGCCATCCAGCAAGATGGCTTTGTCATGCCGCCCGGTGTCTTGCGCGCAGCCCCCGGCCCGGGTCAGGTCAGCACCTACCAATAGCCGCATCGCCGCAAGCAAAAAGCCCAGCCCAGCGCTGGGCTTTTTGTTAGGGTGCGGGGGCAGCCACTCACGGGCTGCCCGTTCGGCGGGGCAACAGCCGCTGGCTGTTGCCTACGAACCCACCTCACCAATGAAACAAGCCAGCGCCGACAACCCCTTCTCCAACGCCCAGTTTTTGCTCAGCTGCGCGCGCCTCGCCCAACTGCCTGAAGACGCCCTGCCCGAGGTCGCCTTTGTAGGCCGTAGCAACGCCGGCAAGTCCTCCGCCCTCAATGTGCTCTGCGCCCACCGCGGCCTTGCACGGGTCTCGAAAACCCCCGGCCGCACCCAGCTGATCAATATGTTCGCGCTCAGCAATGGCGCAGCACGGCTCGTGGACCTGCCCGGCTACGGCTTTGCCGCCGTGCCCGGCTCGGTGCGGCAGGACTGGGCCAAGCTGATCGGCCAATACCTAGAAGTGCGGCAGAACCTGCGCCTTCTGGTGCTGATGATGGACGTGCGCCACCCGCTCACGCCCTTGGATGTACAAATGCTCGACTGGGCCGCCGCGCGCGGCATCGCCTGCCATGTGCTGCTGACCAAGGCCGACAAACTCTCACGCGGCGCCGGCACCAATGTGCTGCTCAAGCTCAACGCTGCACTCAAGGCCTACCAAGCGCCGTTCTCTGCCCAGCTGTTTTCAGCACTCACGCCGACGGGTGTGGATGCAGCGCGGGCCGCAGTGGCGG
>CAZHTI010000153.1:0-4732 GCA_964535755.1 uncultured Salinisphaerales bacterium
AGCCCCGGCCCGCGCATCACTGCGCAGGCGTTCGCCGGGAAAACGTCCACCGGACGTTTTCTGATTCCGGCTCACCCTAAGCCATCCTTGCCGACGGTTCACCATTTTGCTCCACGCTCGGCGCGAGCCTAAATAGGTCTGACGCGACGCGACAACCGTTCCGGCGGCCAAAATCTCCTTGCAGGATGCGCCAGCGGCACTCGCTGTTCAGGGACAAGCCGAATGTGACGTCACCCACAGAGTTAGCGATACCCGCTCAATCTGCCGCAATACGGGCTGATTTTGGTGACAGAACCCACAAAGCTGACTCCCCGCTGACTACCTCAAGGGCTATAGTCCAAGGCACAAAATCCAAGGAAATGGAGAACAACATGGGTCATATCAGTCAGAGCCCGGTGATCGCAGGGGTTGTCGTTGCAAGTTTCGGGCTCGCCAGCGCGCAGGCCGCTGAGTTGGGCGGCAATTCGGTAGATGAGCTACTCCAGCGCCCGCCTAGTTTGCAGGCTCCGTCAGGGCCGTCATCGCCCATCGCTACCGTAGAGTCGCGCGCCCTGCCGGACGCCGGTAGCAAGACGATCACCGTGCAGCGCTACGCTTTTGTCGGCAACACGGTGTTCGACACCACCACACTACAGGCGATCGTCAGCCCCTATCTTGGCAAGCCCTTGTCTTTGCCCGAGCTCTACGCGGTCACGGACGTCGTCACCGAGTACTACACGAGTCGGGGTTACTCCTTGGCGTCGGCCATTCTCCCCGCGCAGAACGTCACCTCGGGCGAGGTGATGATTGAAGTTTTAGAAGGCCGCGTCGACAGCTTGGAAATCACCGGGCTCAAGAGCTATAGCAAGTCCACTTTGCTCGCCTATCTGCCCGAGATTCAGGGCAAGATTTATCAAGGCAAGCGCTTCGAGCGCGGCCTGCGCGACATCGACGAGCTCCCCGGGCTCACCGGCAAGGCGGTGCTCAAGCCCAGCAAGAACTATGGCGGCACGGATGTCGTGGTTGAGGCGATGGAGGATCGCATCGAGGGCGAAGTGTTCTTCGATAACTCTGGCCGCGAATCCGTTGGCGAGTACCGCATGGCGGCGCAGGTCACGGTGAATAACCCGCTCGGCAGCGGCGACGCGCTCACCGTGCTGGGCCTGCGCTCCACCAATGATCGCCTGCACTACTTGCACGGCAGTTATGCCCTGCCCTTCGGCGCTGGCGGCGGCACATTAAAGCTCTCCTATGGCCTCGCACAGTTTCGCCTGCAAGATGACTTTCGCGGGGTCGAGGGCAGCAATCGCAATGCCCGTGGCGAGATCACTCTACCCGTAGTCCGCACGGCAGCGGATCGTCTCTCAGCCAGCATTGCCATTAATCGTGTCGATGCCGATACCGATTTGAGTGGTGTCACTTTTTCGGAGAGTGAGTTCACGGTGCTGGAGCTCGCCAGCAGTTACGCCCACACCTGGCGCAACCGCGCGGTGTCGCAGCTCAACCTCGGCATCGGCAGTAATTTCCGCAGCTACAGCGCCAACGCGCGCAGCAATCAGAAACTGCGGATGGAGCTCGACGCGCAGCAGTTCCAACCCTTGAAGTACGGCGTGCAAGTACTCGCCCGCGTCAACTGGGCGTATTCGCCCGACCCGGTGCCGGACGTGCAGGCGTATGCGCTCGGCGGCCCCGCCTCGGTGCGCGGCTACGCGCCGTCTGAAGTGCGCGGCGATTGGGGCTATCTCGGCAGCCTGACGCTGCGCAGGCCGATGCAATTAGGTAGCGGCGTGCTGGTGCCGCGTGTGTTTGCCGATGCCGGCCGCGTGCGTAACAGGCTCCCAACCGGCGCTGACGCCAGCCTGTCGGCTGCCGGGGTGGGCGTTGATTTCAGCCTGCGGCAACTCAGCTTCCGCATGGACTACGCAATCCCGATGGATGGCCGCGTGACCTCCGATGACCACGATAACGGGCGCGTCTACGCCTCGTTGTCCATCGGCTTCTAACGCGCACTTAGCCGCACGCATTGCCCCTTGTTGCTTGACCGTCGCACCGGAGCCTCACATGAACCAGAACTTTCGCCTTAATCCGTTCTGCCGCAGCCTATTGCGCCCTGCCCTCGGGTTTTCGCTGCCTGCACTTCTGCCAGCACTGGCGCTCGCTGGGCCTAGCGGTGGTGCGGTGATCGCCGGTGACGTCAACATCGCCAATCCCGATGCCTTCACCACCTTGGTGACGCAGAACTCCGCAGCGGCGGTGGTCAACTGGCAACAATTTAATGTCGGCGCGCAGGAGTTGGTGCAGTTCGTCCAACCTTCTGCCTCGGCAGCCATCCTCAACCGCATCGTCGGCGGCAGCCCGAGTGCGATTTTGGGCAGCCTAAGTGCGAATGGCCGCGTGTTTCTCGTCAACCCCCAAGGGGTGATGTTCAGCAAGACCGCCACCGTCGACGTTGGCAGCCTGTTTGCCGGTACAGCGGATATCCGCGATCAGGACTTCCTGTCCGGACGCTACGTCTTCACGGATTCGGGCAGTGTAGGCCGCATCGAAAACCACGGTGTGATCCGCGCATCGGACGGCGGCTTCGTGGTGCTCGCCGGCCCCGAGGTAATGAACTCCGGCACCGTGCAGGCGAGCCAAGGCACCGCAGCGCTCGTGGTTGGTGATGGCCTCACGCTGCAATTGGCGGATGACGGCTTGGTGCGCGTCGAGGTCTCCGGCCCTGCTTTGTCACAGGCAGCGGGTGTGCGTAATAGCGGGCAGGTGCTGGCAGACGGTGGCCGCGCTGTGCTCAGTGCCCGAGTGAGTGACCTCGCCGCCACCGCCGTCAATAACTCGGGATTAGTGCGTGCGACTGGTCTCGTCGAGCGTAACGGCCAGATTTTGCTGGAGGGCTTGGGCGGCGACGTACTGCAAGGCGGTGTCTTAGATGCCAGCAGCGCGCTGCGCAGCGGCGGCAATGTCACGGTGTTGAGCGATGAAAACATTCACCTGCAAGCGGGCTCGGTGATTGCTGCGAACGGCACCGACGGCGGTGTGATTCACGCCGTCGCCGTGCAGAACTTGGCGATGGACGCAGGCAGCTTGGTGGAAGCAAGGCCATTGGTAGAAGGTGGCAAAGGCGGCTTTGCCGAGCTGAGTGGTTATCAAGGCCTGCAATTCAACGGCACCACACGCCTGGGCCCCGGCGGCACACTCCTGCTCGACCCAAGCAACGTCCGTTTGACCCTGAATGCCGGCAATTGCAGCTTTGACACCGCCTGCTTTAGTGCCGATCAAGTCGTCAGTGCCATGATGGACGGCACCAATGTCGCCCTCATCGCTAGCCAAAATGTGGTGGTGGACTTAAGCGGCACCAGCTTGGTATCCGATAGCTCGGGGAGCCTGTTGATTGGCATTGGCAGCCCAGAAACTCCCGCTGGTAATGTCTTTATTAATCAAACGGGTTTACCTGGCGATTACGCCGGTTTCAAACGGGGTGCCGAAAGCGGCAGCATCAACTTCGTCAACGCCAATGACAGCATTTCGGTCGGTGGTGACCTGCGGATCGAGAACGCCACTGCGGGCTCTGGATTCGTGCGCGTCGCCAATCTCAGCGCAGGCAAAGATCTGGTCGTGCTCAACGGCACCGTCACCGGTTTTGAGGATGGCTCAACCCTTGCGGTCGAACTCACCGGTGCAAACTATCAAGCAGGCGGTACGCTCAGTGTCCGCAATGAAACCGCGGGTTCCATCAACGCCTCTGGCACGGGCTCGATCAACTTCGCGGCGGGTGGCGACCTCACCATAGCTGACAGCTCGACCACCGGGGTTCCTTCGGCATCCGGCAACTTAATCATTAGCCGTAGCGGCCCAGCGACAATCAGCAGCACCGGCGGCAACATTCGACTAGGAAATGTGTCCGGGTTCTCTTCGCAGTCGCTCACCATTCAAGCCGCTGACGGCGACATCTCCGCCCAATCCATTCAAACCTTTGGCAGTGCCTCGGTTTGCGCCGGGCTAACCGATGCTTGCAATGGCCGCACCAGCACCGAAGCGAGGGGCAGTGTCAGCCTCAATGCGCTGCAAGCTACGGAAATCCGCCTTGAAGCGGTAGGCAACATCACGACTGGCAGCCTGAGCACCGAATTCATTCAGGGGCCAAGCACTGGCGACATCATCGTCCGCAACTTCGCGGCCCCCGATGGTACGGCGGGCAATACCAACGTGCCCTTCGTGCGCAGCAGCGGCGGCATCGCCATTGTCAGCGAGAACGCGAATGTCGGTGCTATCTCGTTAATTTATGGAGGCGCACTGGCAGACAGCAACTTCGGCCCCGGCGTCAATCTCAATTCGGATGCACAGGGTGCATCGGCGTTCATTCAAACCGGCGCGGACGCCACTGTCCGGCTGAGTTCCGAGCTCGGCTTTGACGCCAATTCCTCAGTTGCAGGTGCAGTGCTGCTGAACGTCGGTCAGTTGAATTCGGATGCCGCGATTTCTGGCACCGACATCACCATCAACGCGCAACACGGTATCGGCGGGATTGAAGGCGCGGTAGTTCTGAATGCCCAACAAACCGCGCGAGTCGCGGCTGGCTTGGGGTCTAACTCTGAGTCTGGACCTACGAACGGCGACGTAGTGATCGACTTGGCCTTGGCTAACAATCTTCAGGTCAGCAGTCTCTCTGGGGACGTTCGTTTGCGCTCGGTGTTTGATTCTTTCAACAACCTGAGCCTCTGCGCTGGGGTAGCAGGCAGCAGTTTCGGATGTGCTG
>CAZHTI010000154.1:0-4723 GCA_964535755.1 uncultured Salinisphaerales bacterium
GGAAAGCAAGCACGAGAGCCACACCGCGTAGCAGCGCCGAACCACCCCGTCAGGCTTCGCATGCCACCCTTCCGGAGGAGGGGAATTTGTGGCGGCTCCTTTCGGGTATAGGCAAGCGGTATTCCCCTCCTGCGGAGGGGTGCCCCGTCGGGGCGGGGTGGTTGCTCTGGCTGCTGCGACCATCACTGCGTTGCCTCGCTCGCAGCCTAGGCTTGGTTACGGCTTGGTAGGGGTTGAGCCAAACGCGGCACACGCCAGCATCCGTCGCACGCCATTCGCTATAAAAATAAAACAGGGCCTACCGGCCCTTTTTTATTGCCGAATCACCAGTAAGCCAACTTAGGCTTGCACCCCTAAAGCCCAGCGCGGAAACTGCGCGCCCCATGACCCCGCACGAATCCAATCACCAACGCCATTTAGAAGTGGCCTTGGAGAAAATCATTGACCTGCTCACGCGGCAGGCGGTGGAGCGTGATCTCGTGGGCCGCGCTGAAGGCGGCAAGGGCGACGTAGTGGCGCAGTTGGTCGCCCGCCAGCAGCAGGCAGCGCTCGAAACCAAGCTGGCACAGCTCCACCCCGCAGACATCGCCTTTGTGTTGGAGAGCTTGGCACCCGATGCCCGCGACCTCGCTTGGAGCTTGGTCAAGCCCGAGCGGCGCGGCGCGGTATTGCTGGAGACCACCGAGGCGGTGATTCGCGCGCTTTTGGCCGACTCGCGGCCCGAGGAAATCGTTGCCGTCGCCCGTTACCTGGACGGCGACGATATTGCTGAACTGCTCAGTCCGCTCGACGAAGAACAACGCGCAGCGGTCTTTGAGAAGCTCGATAAAGCAGACCAAGCCGAAGTGCGCTCGGTACTGTCCTTCCCCGAAGACAGCGTCGGCAGCATGATGGATTTGGACTTCATCAGCGTGCGCGAGGACTCAAGCCTTGAGGCCGTCATGCGCCTGCTGCGGCGGCACAAAACCCTGCCTGCCGACACCAATCAAATCGTCGTCGTCGATCGCCCCGGCCATCTGCGCGGCGTGCTGACGCTCGAGCAATTGCTGCTCAGCGAGCCCGAGACGGAAGTGGGGGAGGTGATGAGCCGCGAGCCGGTGTTTTTCTTCACCGACGACCCCGCCGAGACCGCGATTTCCGCGTTCGAGAAATACGACCTCATCTCCGCCCCCGTGCTCAATCTGCACCGGCAAGTGGTTGGGCGTTTGACGGTCGATACCGTGCTCGACGCCATCAAAGAAAAAGCCGAGAGCGACAGCCTGCGCCAAGTGGGTTTGACGGAAGAGGAAGACCTCTTCGCCCCCATCATGGCCTCCGCGAAAAACCGCTGGCCGTGGCTGGGCCTGAACCTGCTGACTGCGTTTGCGGCGTCACGCGTGATTGGTGCCTTTGAAGCCATCATCGTGCAGTTGGTTGCCCTCGCAGCACTGATGCCGATCGTCGCCTCCATCGGCGGCAACACCGGCAATCAGACGGTGGCACTGGTGATTCGCGGCCTCGCCTTGAATCAACTGGGGCCTGCACAGTTGCGCAAGATGTTCTCCAAAGAGTTCGCCATCGCCACCGTCAACGGCCTGCTGTGGGGGACGATTCTTGCGCTTTCGACTTGGGCGATTTACCAAAACTGGCGTCTAAGCCTCACGATAGGCGCGGCCGTGCTGCTCAACCTTTGGGTTGCCGCCGCCGCCGGCGTGTTGATTCCGCTCACACTGCAACGCTTCGGCCGCGACCCAGTCATGGGCTCCAGCGTGCTGCTGACTGCCGCCACAGACAGCATGGGCTTCTTCATTTTCTTAGGCCTCGCGGCGATGTTTTTGATCTAGGGCGCGCGTGCGCGGCATTCGCCATTGAATTGCGCGCAAGCGCTGCTATTGTTCGCGCGCCATGACGCTTAACTACCCCAAAGAATCCGAGGCCTGCGACGGCCTCATCGCCGCCGGTGCCTTGTTTCATCAGCGCGGCTGGGTGCCTGCCACCGGCGGCAACTTCTCGGCACTGCTGGACGTCGAGACGATGCTGATCACCGCCTCCGGCCAGCACAAAGGCGAGCTCAGCGCAGATAGTTTTTTGCGCGCCGACCTCGCTGGTCGCCCGCACGACGCCCGCCGCAAGGCCAGCTACGAGACCGGCTTGCACACCCAGATTTACCGCTGGGCGCGGGAGACTGGGCAGGCGATTGGCGCGGTGCTGCACACCCACTCACGCGCCAACACCGTGCTCTCGCGGCGGTTTGCCGAAGTGCGCCTGCAACACTACGAATTGCAAAAAGTGCTGCCGGGCGCGCCCGACCCCAGCACCATCACCACCGTGCCGGTATTCGAGAACGACCAAGACATCGCCCGCTTAGCCGAGCGCGTACATACGCATCTGCTGATTGCGCGCGATGCCCCCGGCTATCTCATCGCCGGCCACGGCCTCTACACCTGGGGCAGAACCATCGCCGAGGCGCGCCACCGCGTCGAAGCGCTGGAATTCATGCTCGATTGCCACCTCACTGAAGCACTGCTCACGCCATGACCGCACTGACGATTTACTCCGACCGCGACGCCAGCAAGGTCGTCCGCCACACCGAAGATCACGCAGAGGTCGTCACCGCCTTGGCCGCGATCGGCATCCCCTTCGCCCGCTGGCAGGCCGACGCCGTGCTCGCAGCAGACGCCTCGCCGGACGCCGTGATGGCCGCGTATCAGAAGGAGATTGACGCGCTCAACGCCAAGTACGGCTTCAAGAGCATGGACGTGGTCTCCATGCACCCAGAGCACGAGCAGGCCAGCATTGCCCGCAGCAAGTTTTTGTCAGAGCACACCCACAGCGACTTTGAGATTCGCTTCTTTGTCGATGGCATGGGGGCCTTCTACATCCACGCCAAAGACCAGGTTTATAAGGTCGTTTGCACGGCGGGGGATTTGATTGAACTGCCCGCCGACACCACCCATTGGTTCGACATGGGCGCGCGTCCGCACTTCAAGGCCATCCGCTTCTTCACCGAGCCAGACGGCTGGGTGGGGCACTTCACCGGCTCGGAAATCGCCAAAAAATATCCCGCCTTCGAAACCGGCCTCTGAGCATTGCTGCGCTGCGCATTCGCACAAAAACGGGCCCAAGGACAAGCATGTTGAAAGCCATCGTCACTGACATCGAAGGCACCACCAGTTCCATCGACTTCGTGCATCAAACCTTGTTCCCTTACGCCAAGGCGCACATGGCGGACTTCCTCGCCCGCAATGCCCAGCAGCCTGAGGTTGCCGAGCAACTCGCCGCCATCGCCGCAGAAGTCGGCAAGCCGCTGGACGCAGCAGCCGCCAACGCCGTGCTGCAAGACTGGATGGCGGAAGACCGCAAGGCCACGCCGCTCAAAGCCCTGCAAGGGATGATCTGGGCAGAAGGCTATGCCTCCGGCGAGCTGCAAGGGCATGTTTATGCCGATACGCCCGTCGCACTCAAGGCTTGGCGGGCACAGGGGCTCAAGCTCTATGTGTATTCGTCCGGGTCGGTGCCCGCGCAGAAACTCATCTTTGGCCACACCGCCTACGGCGACCTCACGCCGCTGTTTAGTGGCTACTTCGACACCCGCATGGGTGCTAAGCGCGAAGTCGCTAGCTACCAGCGCATTGCCGAAGAACTGGCGCTACCGCCCGCGCAGATTTTATTTCTGTCTGACATCGGTGAGGAGCTCGACGCTGCCCGCGCGGCTGGTATGCACACCGCGCAATTGCTGCGCGATGCCAAGGCCAAGCCATTTGCTGCCCACACAGGCTATGCGTCCTTCGCGGACATCCCCGCCACCTAAGCAGCGCCCGCAGCAGCGCCGCATAATCGCGGCCAAGCGCGCGCACCGAGGCCGCGCATCAATCGAAGGGAGGCGTTAGGCGACGCATGGACACGAGGCTGCCGACGACGGAGCAAGGCCCCACGCAGGCCGCTGGATTGAAGTTCAGCCCCGCGCCGCCCTTTGCGGTGCACGAGGCCACCGGCCAATTGGACTTGATGCTGCGGCAGACCCGCATCCATCACATGACGCTGAGTATCTCGGCGGATACCAAGGCCAATATGCTGATGATTGCGGCCTCCGTCGTGCTCAGCCTCGCCGCCAAAGACGCCACCGACAGCCTCAAGTGGCACAACGTGATTTTGATCGTCGGCTCCTTGGCCTCGGTGTGCATGGCGATATTCGCCGCCATGCCCAAGTTCCCGCTCAGCTTCAAGAAGCCGCCGGAGAGCCGCAACATTTTGTTCTTCAACACCTTCGCCAATCTGCCCTACGAGCAGTTTCTGCGCGAGATGGAAGCAGTGATGAGCAACCCAGCCAGCGCCTACGAAATGCAGCTGCGGGAAATCTACGAACAAGGCGTTTACCTCAAGCGCCACAAGTACCGCTTTGTGCAGGCGGGCTACACGCTGTTCCTGCTCGCCCTGTTCGTCAGCGCCTGCGTGTGGGCGGTTGAGGCCTACGCGGCCTAGGCCATCAGCGATTCCAACCGATACACTGCGTCACTAGGTTCCCTCGCCCGCTTGCGGGAGAGGGTATTTGGCCCAGCTAAGGAGTGACTCAACGTCACTCCCAAGTAAGCGAAATACCCGGAAGGGGCGGGAGAGGGGTGCTGACATGCGTCGCTGCACTGCAAGCAGCTCTAGGCTCGCGCACAAAACCCAACTGCGCTGGCTGCGCGGCGTAGTCCAACCGCAGCACCGCGTGCGAGCGGCCTAAGTAATCGAACCGCAA
>CAZHTI010000155.1:0-4592 GCA_964535755.1 uncultured Salinisphaerales bacterium
ACACGGCCTATCCAAGAGAGCGGGGCGTCGGGCTGGTGGGTTGGGAGCATGGGAGCCAAGTGTTGGTAGTAGGGCCTTGAGTATAGGAGCCCAGCACTCATCGCCGTGGCGCTGCACAATCCAACTGAAATGTAGTCCTGACAGGAACAGCCATTGAACGTGCTGATCAGCAAAGGGGTCACCCGCCTGGCCCTTGCCCTCATCGTGGCGGGCGTCGCCACGCACGCCATGGCGGCAAAGCATTACTGGTTATGCGTGAGCCCCTCAGGCGTGAAGGGCGCACAAGATCAGCCCTGCGCAGAAGGCTTCCGCACACTTAGAGCCCCTGCGGGTTATGAAGAACCCAGCACCGGCCCCGACTTGATTGAAGGCGGCGCGCAAGCGCCAGCGCCAGCCCGCCCTGCCGAATCAGAAGGCGCGCCAGAGCCACTTTTGGAGGCCGTCCAGACGCAGCCGAGGAAGCAGCCGGCCCTGCGCAAGCCTTACCAGCCCATCGTGCATTCGCTGTACCGAGTGCTGCCTTGGCTGCTGCTGGGGGTGATCGTGATGTTCACGCTGAGCTTTTTTTCCTCAGGCCTGAGCAAGCAACGTGGGCGATCAGCTCGCCCTAGCCGTCGCCCACCCACGAACCTGTCGAACAGCCCGGGTCATCAGGCACCCCCACTTGGGCCGATGCCGCCCAACTCATCGACGCCTGCTCCAGCGTCTTGGTCGGCTCAACTCTTGCAGGACTTGGATTGGCGGCGTTTCGAGTTGCTGGCGGCTGCCATTTGGCGCGCGCGGCCATCGCGTTGAGGAGCAAACCGGGGGTGCGGATGGCGGAGTGGACTTTCGCGTTTATCAGAAGGACGCGCCCGCGCAACTCTGGGCCGTGGCGCAGTGCAAATCTTGGCGCGGCAGTGAGGTCGGGGTTGAGCCTGTGCGCGCACTGTGGGGCGTTTGCGCGCACTTCAATGCCGAGGTGGCTTTGTTCTATGGGCTACCGCAATTCACCAGCGCGGCGCGGGAGTTCTCGAACAACAAGGCGCTACGGCTGTTTTCGAGCGACGAAGTTCTGGCGCAAATCGCCCAACTCCCCACCGAGGCTCAGGCGCAATTGCTCCAGGATGCCACCCGAGGCGATTACCGCACGCCCAGTTGCCCAGGTTGCCTGCAAGCCTGCGTGGTGCGGACAAACCAGCGCGACGGAAACCAGTTTTGGGGCTGCCGCAACTACCCTCGTCGCGGCTGCCACAGCACCTTCGTGTACCGCCAGCCCTGAAGTCGCGCTTACAAAATCAACCGCCGCACATCGGCCAGCAAACCGGCGAGGTGCACGGTGAAGCGCGCCGCGTATGCGCCGTCGATGACGCGGTGGTCGTAGCTGAGTGAGAGCGGCAGCATCAGTTTGGGAGCAAAGCCGCGGCCGTCCCACACCGGCTGTTGGGTGGCTTTGGAGACACCCAAGATCGCGACTTCGGGCGCGTTGACGATGGGGGTGAAGTGACCGGCGACACCGAGCCCGCCGAGGCTAGAGATGCTCATGCAGCCGCCGCGCATATCGTCGGGCTTGAGCTTGCCGTCGCGTGCTTTTTTGGCCAGCTCGCCGCATTCCTGCGCCAATTGGGCGATGCCTTTGTTCCAGACGTCCTTGACCACCGGCACAACCAAACCGGCCTCGGTGTCCGCCGCAAATCCTAAGTTGCAATATTGCTTGAGGATCAGCGATTCGCCGTCGGCAGCGAGGCTGCTGTTGAACTCAGGGTAGGCCTTCATCGCCGCCGCAAGTGCCTTCAACAAAAACGGCAGCAGCGTGAGCTTGGCGCTGCCTTCGGCATTGACGGACTTGCGGAAGGCTTCGAGCTCGGTGATGTCTGCCTGCTCAAACTGCGTGACATGCGGGACGTTGAGCCAAGCGCGGCTCAAGTGCGCAGCACTGAGTTTGCGGATGCGTGCGAGCGGCTTGGTCTCGGTGGCACCAAAGGCGCTGAAATCTGGCACTGGGATGGCGGGGATGCCCGCACCTTGGCTGGCGACATGAGCTGCACTGGCCGCCGCAGCGGGCGCGGTCATCCGGCCTTTGACGAAGGCTTGCACGTCCTCAATGGTGATGCGGTCTTTGAGGCCAGAGCCCTTCACCAAGCGCAAGTCCACGCCGAGCTCGCGTGCGAATTTGCGGGTGGCGGGGCCAGCGTGGCTGTCGCTGCCTGCGCTCGCGGCTGGGGCCGCCGCACTGGGCATGGTCGCCTGAGCTGGGACTGGAGCTGCTGCTGGGGTTGGAGCTGGTGCCGCCACCGCCACCGCAGTAGCTGCTGGAGCTACGGCAGTCGGCTCGGCAGCTGCGATAGGAGCAGCAGCTGGAGCAGTGGCCGCACTCCCAGCAATTTCCAGCGTGCAAACCACAGTGCCGGTGCTGACCTTATCGCCCACCTTCAGCCGCAGTCCGCGCACGATGCCGTCCGCAGGCGCTGGGACTTCCATGGTCGATTTGTCGCTCTCTAACACCAAGAGCGGCGCGTCCTTGGCGACCGCAGCACCCTCGGCGACCAGCAGCTCAATGATCGGCACCTCGCTCATGCCGCCTAAGTCGGGGATGGCGACTTGGTGTGCGGAGGCTGGCGTTGCGGCAGCTGCCGCCGCTGGTGGCGCTGCAACAGGTGCAGGTGCAGGCGCGGCGGCGGCCGGAGCGGGCACTGGCTCAGTTACTGGTGTCGGCGAGGCGGGCTCAGGGGCCGCGGGCTCAGCGACGGCGGCGGGCTCCGCGACCACTGCGGCGGGCGCTGGCGCTGTAGCGGGCTCGGCGCTGAGGTCGTCGGTCTGCAACTGGCAAATCACATCGCCGGCATTGAGCTTTTGCCCGACCTTGACCCTCAAGCCCCGCAGCACACCAGCGCCGGGGCTGGGGACTTCCATCGTCGCCTTGTCGGACTCCAGCACAAGCAGGACTTGCTCCTCGCTGATGCTGTCGCCGTCTTTGACCAAAATCTCGATCACCGGCACCGATTCGGCTCCGCCCAAGTCGGGCACTTTTACATCGACCAAATTGCTCATAAGTTTGCTCTCGCTAGGTCGCCAAGCCCTGCCACTGGCTCAGCGCTTATTTAGGGTCAGGGTTTAGGCCAGCCAAGGAGCGATGCGCTCCGCCTTGATGCCATAGATCTTGATGGCCTGGGCGACGCGTTCGGTCGGGATGCTGCCTTGCTCGGAGAGCGCTTTCAGCGCCTTCACCGTGACCCAACGGCGGTCGATCTCAAAGAAATCGCGCAGCGCCGGGCGATTGTCGGAGCGGCCAAAGCCGTCGGTGCCGAGGACGTGATACGGCAGCGGCATGTAGGGGCGGATTTGCTCGGGCCAAGCGCGGATCCAGTCGCTGGAGGCAATCGCAGGGCCAGTCATGCCCATCAGGCATTCGGTGACGTAGGCGGTGCGTGGCGGCTCGGAGGGGTGTAGCAGGTTCCAGCGCTCGCACTCCATGCCGTCGCGAGCCAGCTCGGTGAAGCTCGGCACGCTCCAGACGTCGCTGGTTACACCCCACTCTTCTTTGAGCAGCTCTGCCGCCGCGATCACCTCGCGCAGCAAAGCGCCAGAGCCCAAGAGCTGCACATGCGGGCCGCCGTTGTAGTCGCCGACCGATTGCAGCAAATACATGCCGCGCATGATGCCCTTCTCAACCCCAGCGGGCATCGCCGGTTGCGCGTAGTTCTCGTTATAGAGCGAGAGGTAGTAGTAGACGTCGCGGTGCTCGACGTACATCTCCTGCATGCCCTGCTGGATGATGACCGCGAGCTCGTAGGCGAAGGCGGGGTCGTAGGTTTTGCAGTTCGGGATGACGCTGGCAAAGGTATGGCTGTGGCCGTCTTGGTGCTGCAAGCCCTCGCCGTTCAGCGTCGTGCGGCCAGCAGTGGCACCCAGCAAGAAGCCGCGCGCGCGCATGTCTGCCGCGGCCCAAGCCAAGTCAGCAATGCGCTGAAAGCCGAACATCGAATAGAAGATGTAGAACGGCATCAGCGTCACGCCATGGTTGGCGTAGGCGGTGGCGGCGGCGTTCCAGCTGCTCATGGCACCGGCTTCGGTAATGCCCTCCTCCAGAATCTGGCCCTTGATGTCTTCTTTGTAGAAAGCGAGTTGGTCGGAGTCCTCTGGCCGGTACTTCTGCCCGACGATGGAGTAGATGCCCAAGCTGCGGAACATGCCCTCCATGCCGAAGGTGCGGGCCTCGTCCGGCACAATCGGCACGATGCGCTTGCCGATGTTGGGGTCGCGGCAGAGCGTTTGCAGCAACTGCACGAAGGCCATGGTCGTCGAGATTTCACGCTCGCCGGAGCCTGCGAGGATTTTGTCGAAGCTCGCGAGCCCGGGGATGGTGAGGGCTTCGTTGACGACCTTGCGCGCGGGTAGCGGCCCGCCCAGAGCTTTGCGGCGCTCGCGCATGTATTGCACTTCGGGGGAGTCATCGGCAGGCCGGTAGAACGGTGTGCTGGCGACTTGCTCATCGGTCAGCGGCAGTCGGAAGCGGTCACGGAAGGCCAGCAAGGCGTTCTCGCCCATCTTCTTCTGTGAGTGGGTGATGTTCTGCCCTTCACCCGCCTCGCCCATGCCGTAGCCCTTGACGG
>CAZHTI010000156.1:0-4578 GCA_964535755.1 uncultured Salinisphaerales bacterium
TCCGCCAGCCCCAACCACAGCGCGTGGCGCGCGCGCGTCATCGCTACATACAGCAGCCGGGTTTCCTCACGCGCCTGTTCTAATCGCAGGCGCTCGGTGGCCTCAGCCTCGCCCAGCCAGAACCACTCTGGTGCCGATTGGCCATCCGGATTGGGCAGCCGCAGCACCGAGGGATTTTTGTCCGGCTTAGTAGAACGCACGCTGGCGATGAAGGGCAGGTACACCACGGGATATTCCAAGCCCTTGCTGACGTGAATCGTCAGCACTTTGATCAGCTCGGCATCGCTTTCTAAACGCAGGGTCTGCGCTTCGGCCTCGGTCGCGTCTGCGTCAGTGAGCGCTTGCTGATAGGCGCGGATCAGCGCTGCCTCACCGTCGTAGTCCGCACTCAAGCTCTGCAATAGCTCGCCCAAGTGCAGCACATTGGTGAGCTTGCGCTCGCCATTGGGCTCTGCCTGCCAGCGGGCGGCGAGCCCAAAGCGGTGCAGGCTTTGCCGCAGCATGGCGAGCACGCCTTGTTGCCGCCAGACCGCATTTAGGCTGCGTAACTGCTCGGCCTGTTGGTCAAAGTAGTCGCCCTCTGCGGCCAGGGCGTGTAGTTCAGCCATCGATCGGCTGAGCAAACTACAGGCAAAGCCCGTGCGCATGGCGCGCACGTCCAAGGGTGCCGCCACCGCGTGCAGCCAGTGCAATAAATCGGCTGCCTCAGCGCTCTGGTAGACGTTCTCGCGCTCGGACAAATACACGCTGCGCAAGCCCTGCGCGTACAGCGCTTTGCGGATCACCGCCGCCTCGTGGCGGCTGCGCACGAGGATGGCGATATCCGCTGGCTTGAGCCGCGTGAGCGCGCCTTCAGGGTCTGCGAACCCGCAGCGGGTGTCCATCAGCAGGCGCGCGATGTGCTCCGCGCAGTGCATCGCAGCAACTGCTTGATACTGGCCTTTATTGGGGTTGTCGGCCTGCCAATCGACGGTGATGGCGGGGATTACTCCTTGCACGTTGCGCAGCACCTCGCTACGGCCCCGCGCGGCTACTGACGAAAACGGTAGCGGGTTGTCATCGCCCTGCTTGAACCCAAAGGCAGCGCTCGGCAGCGTCTGCTCGCCGTGCGCGAACACCGCATTGACGGCATCCACCAGCGCGGTCGTCGAGCGAAAGTTCGTCGCCAGCACATAGTGCCGCCCTGCGGTGTCGCGGCGGGCGGCGAGGTAGCTGTAGATATCCGCATTGCGAAAGCTATAGATCGACTGCTTAGGGTCGCCAATCAAGAGCAAGGCGTGGCCAATAGCGGCAGCGCACTGCGCTGGTGGCGGGTAAATCTTCTGGAAGACTTGGTACTGCGCGGCGGAGGTGTCCTGAAACTCGTCGATGAGGGCGACCGGCGTTTGCTGCCGGATGCGCCGCTTGAGGGCCTCACCCTGTGGCCCGCGCAGCGCCAACTGCAAGCGCAGGAGGAGGTCGCTGTAGCCGAAGCGCCGCGCCTTCATCTTGGCGGCCGCCAAGCCCCGCAACACGCCCGCGACCGCGTGTTGTTTGAGCAAAGCGGGCAGGGCTTGCTGTAGTGCTGCGGCGGCCGCAGGTAAGTCTTGAAACTCCAAAAAGCACTGCGGGATGACCATCGTGGTGGCGCCGTCCTTGCGGGCGTCCAGCAAGCCTTGGCTTGAAAACAAGCCCTCGGCGGATTTCTCACTAGGAAACTCTGCCGCTTCGTCCTCGCACCACGCTTGGTATTGGTCGAGCCAGCGGTTTGAGCGGGCCAACTGGAACTTATGTCCGTTCCAATTGCTTTTGCGCAGTGTGAGTTCCTCAGTGATCCAAGCGCGCATCTGCGCAAAGCGCGGCGCCCACACTTGCTTGAGCTGAGTGGTTGCGCGCGCGCTGGCCTCAGCCTGCTGCGCGAACAGCGCGCGCAAACTTGCGGGCAGTGCGGCAGTGTCAGCAGCGCCTTGGAGGGAAGCGGAGAGGGCTTCGAGTAGCGCGTCCGGCGTACTCCAGAGCTCGAATACCTCTGCCAACTGCGCCTGCGGTAAGGGGTACACCTCGCGCCGCCAGTAGTCCTGCGCGGCTTGTAGGCGCAGCGCATTTTCGTCGGCGACCAGTTCCTCATCCCAGCGGCTGCCACTGTCGAAGGCGTGCTCTTGAAGCATGCGCAAGCACCAGGCGTCGATGGTGTGGATGGCGGTTTCATCCATCGCTTCTGCGGCGTTCGCAAGCCGCCAAGCGGCGTGCTCGCGGGCGCTGTCGTCGGGGTAGTCGGCCAACAGCGCACGCAAGAAGGCGTCGCCCGCATCCGGCGGCTGCGCCCCGCGAAACACTGCGGCAGCGCCGACCAAACGTGCGCGGATACGGTCGGTCAACTCCCGCGTCGCGGCACGGGTGAAGGTCATCACCAAAATCTCATCCGGCATCAGTGGCCGCTCAAAGCCCACCGCACCGCCGTGGCCGAGCACTAAACGCAGATACAGGGCGGCAATGGTGTAGGTCTTGCCGGTGCCGGCGCTGGCCTCAATCAGCAAATTGCCGGACAAAGGCAGCGTGATCGGGTCTAGGGCTTGGCCGCTCATGCGCTTGTCTCCGGCTCGGCGTGGAGGGTGACGTTGGCCGTGCGGCACCAGTCGTAGAGCCCTTGGTACAGCGCTACTGCCCAATGCGCGAACTGCGCCTCAGGGAAGTCATCGAAGTGCTCAAAGCAGCGTGCGAGGCAAGGCTCTTTGGCCCGCTCGCCTTTGCGGTAAGCGTCGCCCTCGAAGCATTTCGCGGCCTCTTCAGCGCGCTCATCCTCAGCGGCGGCGTGCCAAGCCATTGCGGTCTCAAAGGCCACGGGCAGGCACTCGCCTTGACCGGCGGCAAACGCGCTGAGGATGTGTGCGAGCTGCATCTCGGCGGCGTCTTTAGGCAGCGCCGCGAGCTCCACCACCGCATCACGTCCGACAACGATGGTGTGCACGGGCTGGCCTTGGGCGGCCGTCATCAGCATGGCGAGGTAGCGCTCTAAGACCTTATCGGCCCGCGCATAGCGCTGCGCGCTCTTGGCTTTACTTGCTTGGTCGGAAACATTCGACGCGGAGAGTGATAACTGGAGACGATCGGCACCGCGCAGGCGCAGGCCACTCAGCCAATCGTTGATGACCACCGTCGGTGTTTGGTAGTGGAGGGGCAAGGCGCTGGGGCAGGGGGTAGTCGCTTGCCAAAGGCTGCGCCAAGCATCCATCACCGCGCGCAGATCCTGCCCCAAGCTGGCTGCCAGTTGTTGCCCCACGGATGCCAGCGGCAGCTCGCCGGTGTTGAGCAATTGCGCCACACCGCTCTGCAATAGGGCGGTTGCGGAGGCGTCTACGTCGTCAGATAAAACCCGACGCGCGCGCGTGAGCAGATGATCCGCAACGCCGTAATGGTCGAGGCCATCGAGGGCGAAGCGCTCGTCGTCGGACTCGAGCTCGTCCGGCGTTTGGAATTGCACGCCCAGAGCCTCGCGGAAGTAATCCTTGACCGGCTGCCGCACAAAGCGCTGTAGCCGTGCCAGCACAATGGGCGCGTTAGCGCTGCGATGGCTGCTTGTACCGACCGGCGGCTCAGGGCTTGGCTGGTGCACCGCCCGCCACTCGCGCGCCCAGGTGGCAAGACCACTTTGGGCTTCAAAGTAGCGGCGGCTAAACGGTTGCAGGGGATGTTGTTGGGTGCGCGCGGCGAGTGCTGGCTCGCCCCAGCCGGTGCGGAGGTAGTCACGAAGTTGGGCCACCAGCACCGACGGCGGCTGCGCGGTGTTGTCCCTGAGGCTACGTCCGCGATAGCTGATGTAGAGCTTCTGGCGGGCGGAGAGCAGGGCCTCAAGCATCATTTGCCGATCGTCGCTTTTGCGTGAGCGATCCCCCGGCCTTTGGTAGCCGGGCAACTGCATGAGGTCGAAGTCTGAGCGCAGGCTGCGGCGTGGGAACTCGCCCTCATTCATGCCTAGGAGGCAGACGACTTCAAAGGGAATCGCGCGCATCGGCACCAAGGTGCAAAAGGTAACGCCGCCGCTGCGGAATGGGCGCTGTTGCTCCGGTGGGTCTAAGTTGGCGAGCCATGCTTCGCGCGCGGTGGCGAGACCAATCGGCTGCGCGTGCTCGCCGCTGTTCGCGGCCAGGAGCCAGCGCTCTAGGGCTTCACTGCACAGTGCCAACTCGGCGCGCTCATCTTCGGCGAGTGGTGCGAAGAAATCCCCCAATAGTGCGCGCCCGCGCTCTGCCCAAGCGCTCGCTGCGACCGGTGCCTGTAGCGTTTGCCACCAAGCTGAGAGCTGGCGAATCAGGCTCGCAAGCCCGCCGACGGACTGCGCTTGGATGCCGCCGATCTCCGCGTAGGGCTCGATCCCAAAGCTGCTGCCGGACACGGCATCGCCGGTCGCATAGCCCATCAACATGCGCTGTAGCGCCCACTCGGCGGTCAGTGCTTCACCACAGGCTTGCAGTTGCTGCTGCGCGCGCTGCGGAAGATGCAGGCCCCAGCGCAGGCCCGACCCCTGCATCCATTGCCGCAGCAGCGGGAGGTCGTCTTCGGCGATGGCAAAGCGACGGGCGAGCGCTGGAACCTCCAGCA
>CAZHTI010000157.1:0-4544 GCA_964535755.1 uncultured Salinisphaerales bacterium
CGGTTGCTAATTAACGATATTGGCGTTTCGTTAACTAAGGAACAGATCTAGGTAACGATCGAACGCGTAGAGTCGGTCGCGCATCTGGCCGGTGGTTTCTTTGAGGATGCCGAGCCGTTCAAGGTCTTTCACCAGCTTCTGGGCGGTCGGAGCGGAGACCTTGAGCTCCTGCGCCAACTCGCCCGCGGAGATCAAAGGGCGGCGGTAGAGCACGCCCAGAGCTGCGCGGGCATTGGGCACACGTTTGCCTAGGGAGAGGATGCGCTGCTCGACATCCGTGCGCAGGTTGAGAATCTGGCCAAACACATCCCGCCCCTTGCTGGCCGTCTCACTGACACCCCGCAGGAAGAAGCGAACCCAGTGAACAAGGTCGCCGGTCATGCGTACGCGGGTGAGGGCGTCGTAATAGCTGGCACGGTTGCGCTCGAAGAAGTCGGAGAGATACAGCGAGGGCTTGGCGAGCAGGCCGTGGCTGACGAGATACAGCGGGATGAGCAGGCGACCGATGCGGCCGTTGCCATCGAGAAACGGGTGGATGGTCTCGAACTGGTAGTGGCTGAGGGCGATGCGGATGAGGTGCGGCACGGTGATCTGCTCGTTGTGCCAGTACTTCTCCAGGTCACTCATCAGCGCGGCCACACCCTCATGATGCGGCGGGATGAAGGCGGCGTCGGTGAGGCCAGAGCCACCAATCCAGTTCTGGCTGTTGCGAAACTCCCCCGGCTGCTTGTTTTGCCCGCGCACGCCCTGCATGAGGATGGCGTGGGTTTTTTTGAGTAGGCGGTTGGAGAGCGGCAGGGTCTTGAGTTCGGCAATGGCGACGTTGACGGCCTCGATGTAGTTCTGCACTTCCCGCCAGTCATCGCGCTTTTCGGGCCGGATGTGCTCCTCGGCAAGCAGGGCCTCGTCGATGCCGGTCTGCGTGCCTTCGATGCGGCTGGAGGTCTGGGCCTCTTTGACCACGTGCATCTGAATGAACAGGTCGATATCCGGCACGATCAGCGAATAGGCGTTGAGCTCGCCCAGTGAACGGTTGGCGGACTCCAGCAGAAGGTTGATCGTGGGGTCTTCCCATAGCCAGTCGTGGTTGACCAGCACCGGCTCAAAACTCCTGTATTGCAGCCGCTGTTGCCAGCGACCGGGCTTGAAGGTCTCAAACTTCATGCGGGCTCCCAAACCTCAGGTATAGGAAACGCGGTTTTTCTATACCTGACGACACTGACGATATGGAAAGTAGCGTCATCGCGCATTGCTCAAAACCACGTCGTTGAACTCCGCCTCCAGCTTTTTGGCAAAGTCATCCTGCATCGTCCAGACATCGCCGAACTCGGCAAATGCCCAACGCCCGTGGGTCTTGAGTTGGTTGACGCCCGGCACCCAGTAGCTGTCCATGGTGCCTTTCTTTTCTACCGCGTCTTCGCCACGGTAGCCCTTGATTTCAACGATGAGGTGCAGGGGCTCAAGCTGACCATCATCGACCAGCACGATGAAATCGGGCCGGTAGTGGCGGGTTTCGCCGCCAAAGCGGTAGGGCACTTCTAGCCCTAGGCTGTGGTTTTTGACGTATGCACGCACCTTGGGGTGTGCTTCCACGACGCGGCAAAACTCTGCCTCCCACTGGCTGTCCAGAATCACCCAGTTGAGTTGGCATTTTGGCGGTGGGCCTTGGGTGTCCCAGCGGTCGGTCTTGGAGGTATTGAAGTGGACGTGAGCCGTGGAGCCCGTCGGGTTGTAGGGGTCCAGCATGGCTTTGATGCTGCGGCCCTTGTCGTGCTCTGCCGCGACAATCGCGCGGGTGATGCGCTCGCAGGCGATGTCTGCCAGCTCTTGGTACATCAGCTGCGCGGGGTAGCAGCCGCCCTTGCAGACAAGGCATTCGTCCAGCCATTGCTTGGTGATGCGCTTGAGTTGGCCAAACAGGTGCAGCTTGGGTTCTTCCCCCGGGTCGCGCCATTTGCGGTAGAGCAGGTGCTTGGTGAGGTGCATCAGCAAGGTGGGCTGCCGAAGATCGGCCAGTGAAACCAGTGTTAAGTCCACCGCCTCACCGATGATGCCGGCGTTGCGGGTGCTGGATGGTGCCTTGACTAGCTCCGGCGTGAGCTCTAGGACGGAGTCCGCGCTGAAATGGGCACTCAAGCGCTCTTGCGGTAAATCGACGCGGTAACCCTGCACGCGAGGGAAGCGGATTTCTAAATGATCGCGCTCCGGCTGCACCGCCCGGACGGCAATGGTGTCCTTAGGCGGCTTGAGCGGGGCAATCACAGGCTCCGCGGCAAAGTCGAAGGGGATGCCGAGTACGTCGGCATATTCCACGTCAAATAAGCCTTCGTCATTCAGCTCATAGCTCTGCCGCCGGAGTGCACGGCCGATCACCTGCTCACACAAAAGCTGGGTGCCAAAGGCGCGTACACCCAACACATGAGTGACAGTGTTGGCATCCCAGCCTTCGGTGAGCATGGAGACGCTGACCACACAGCGGATGCCCTCGCCCAAGCGCCCGACTTTGCCCACGGTGTTCATCACCTCGCGCAGCAAGGCGGCATCGTCAAAGCCCTTACCGCTGCGGATTTGCTCGGCCAGCGCCCCGCCCCGCTCTAATACTTCGCGCTTAAATTGCTCAATTTCCGGCCCCGCCATCGCACGGAACTGATCGTCCAGTGCTTCGCCACTTTCGAGCTGCTCGGAGTCAATCAAGAGAGTGCGGGGGCGGGCTAATGGCTCGCCGTCAGCACCAAAATTGCGGAACAGTTCCAGCCGACCATTTACGACGCTAGGGGTGCTGCCATCCGCCAGCGGTAACGGCTGAAAGCCGCTGATGTAGTCGTACACCAGCTTGGAGGTGCTGGTGTTGTTGCAGACCACAATGAAGCAGGGCGGCACCTTGATGCCTTGGCTCTGCCATGCGGCGAAGGTCTTGGCGTAATGGCCGTACAGCGCTTCGAGTGCGGTTTGCAGTTCGAGCGGGATGCTCAAGGGATCCAGCTCGCTGGCCTTGCCGCGCCCTTTCTTGGGCATCTTTGGGCCGACATGCTTCCAGAGCTCACGGAACTTGGGCATCTCTGCTGCTGCATTCGGCAAGTTGTCGGCAATCGGCACCCGAGGCAGCTTGACGATGCCGCTTTCGATGGCGTCCATCAGCGAGAAGTCGCTCATCGTCCAAGGAAACAACGTGCCCTCGGCGTAGCCAGAACCGCGCAGGAAGAACGGGGTGGCGGATAAGTCCATCACTCGGGCAACGCCTAAGTTACGCAGCACCGCTTCGATGCCGGAGATCCACAAGCGCGCAGCCTCGGCGTTGGCTTTGGCTTCTTCTTTTTCTTCAGCACTCTGCTCTTTGGCAGTTTCCGCTTTGCCTTGGGCTTTCTCGCGGTAGCAGTGGTGGGCTTCGTCATTGATCACCATGAGCTTCTTCATGCTCATGAGCTCCGGCATCACCCGCTGGAGCATTTCGCCCTCCGTCTCTTGAGTGAGCAGCAGTGGCCCGCGCCGACCTTGCAATAACCTGCGGCCACCCTTGCTCAAGTCCAATTTCTCGCGCAGCTTGAAGGCGTGGTAGTTGGTGATGACAATGCGCACCTTGGCCATGTCCGCCAGCAAGTCCACCGGAACCAATTCGCGGCTGGAGTAGTAGCTGTTGGGGTCATTGGGCTGCAAAACCTGAAGCCGATCCTTGATGGTGAGCCCGGGCGCAATGATCAGAAATCCTCGGGTGAATTTCTCGCTGTTTTTGTTGCGCACGGCGTTCAGTGTTTGCCAGGCAATCAGCATGGCCATGACGGTGGTTTTGCCAGCCCCGGTGGCTAACTTCAATGCCAAACGGTCAAGCCCTGGGTTGGCTTCCGCATTTGCGGCATCCATGTGGGTTAAAAACCGCTCACCCCGCTTGCCGATACTGGGGGCGACCTCAGTGAGCCAAATCGCGGTTTCCACCGCTTCGACTTGGCAAAAAAACGGCCTCACCCCTGCAAACGGATGGCTGCGCCAATGTTTGAGCAGACGCTGGGTCACGGCACTGACACGCCAATCTTTGGGGTCTGGGATTTGACGCCAACGATCCACCTCATCGCGTACGCCATTGATGATGCTGCTGTGGTAGCGCGTTTCAGCATCGTCCGCCGCAGAAAAAGGCAATGATTCCTGTTTGGTGCCCTTTTGCGTTCGCGCCTTGGGGATAGGCGTGAGGAACTCCGCACGCCGTCTCGACGAGACGATATGGGTCGTCGGCTGCCCACTGGCATCCAGCTCCCAATGGCGGGCTGGGTACTCATAGGGAGAATTCAGAATAGGACGATTAAAAAAAGCGTCGCGCATGAGTCAGGGCTACTCCCACCCTTTTATGTTTATCAGCAGCAATGATTACACAGGGGAATGCCGAGAACTTACCTATGGCGCCTCGCGCTAGGCGACTCTATTCGCCGCGTTCAAATTGTTGATCCTACCCAGAAAAAAGCCCCCAGTTTGCTGGGGGCTTCGCTGACGCGGTTTCTATTCCTTAGCCGCCGATGGCGTCATCGGCGGGGGCGCATTGGGCTTGCGGTTGGGCA
>CAZHTI010000158.1:0-4522 GCA_964535755.1 uncultured Salinisphaerales bacterium
GTTGATGAAGAACTGGGCGGTGGCCGAGTGGGGGTCGTTGGTGCGCGCCATGGCGATGCTGCCACGCACGTTGGGCAGGCCATTGCCGCCTTCGTTCTCGACCGGCGCCTTGGTGGGCTTCTCGGTGCGGCCATCTTTGCTATAGCCACCGCCTTGAATCATGAAATCTTTGATGACGCGGTGAAAGATCAGGCCGTCGTAGTGGCCGGACTTCACATAGGCGACGAAGTTGGCGACGGACTTAGGAGCTTTGACGGCGTCGAGCTCCAGCGTGATGTTGCCGGCGGAGGTTTCCAGCAACACTTTGGGGGCGGTAGCACTCATGGTGACTTTCTTGGTGGGCGTGGGTTTAGCGGCTTGCGCCGCAGGAGAGGAAAGGGCGGTGGCAAGGGCGCAAAAAGCAGCGAGGACGGCAGTTTTAAGGCGCATGTTCAGGACTTGAGCTGTGGCACGGGGGGGAGATTCTAGGCTAGCCGTTGATGGATTCGGGCGGCTTAAGGTATTGCGCCTTGTCAGCGAGCGCCTGCTCGGCAGCGGCAACCGCGGCGATTGCTGACTCCAGCAACGGCCAGCCAGCGCCGGGCTTGTGCGCGCCCTCGGACAATACGCGGCGAAAGGCGCGGCCACCGGCCTGGCCGCGATACAAGCCGAGCACATGCCGCGTCATCGCCGCCAAGGGTGTGCCTGCGGCCAACTCCGCCTCGATATAGGGACGATAGGCACGGAGAACCTGCTCGCGGCTGCGCATGGTGGCGGGCGCGCCGTAGTAGATAGGGTCGACGTCGGCCAATAACCAAGGGTTTTCGTAGGGCGAGCGGCCCAGCATGACGCCATCGACCTGCGGCAGATGGCTGGCCGCGTCGCCGTGCGTTTGTATGCCGCCGTTAATCAGAATGCTGAGTTCTGGGTACTCCTGCTTGAGCCGATACACATGCTCATAGGTCAGCGGCGGGATCTCGCGGTTCTCTTTGGGGCTCAAGCCCTTCAGCCATGCTTTACGCGCGTGGACGATGAAGGTCTTGCACCCTGCCTCCGCGACCGTCGCGACAAAGCGCTGCAAGAATGGGTAGTCCTCAGAGTCATCGACACCAATCCGGTGCTTGACGGTGACTGGCTGTGCGCTCTCGGCCTGCATGGCGCGCACGCAGTCGGCGACGACTTCGGGCTCCTTCATCAGGCAGGCGCCGAATCGGCCCTCTTGCACGCGGTCTGAGGGGCAGCCGCAATTGAGGTTGTACTCGGCGTAACCGTAGCGGGCTGCTACTGCCACGCTACGGGCGAGGTCTTGCGGATTAGAGCCGCCCAATTGCAAAGCGGTGTTGCCGTCGGCTTGCAGGCGCAAGTGGCGGTCGGCGTCGCCGTAGAGGATCGCACCGGTGGTGATCATCTCGGTATACAGGCGCGCGCGCTGGGTCAATAGACGCCAGAAGGCTCGACAGTGGCGGTCACTCCAGTCCATCAAGGGCGCGGTGCTGAAGCGGTAAGGCGGGGCAGTCATCGCCACAGTCTAAGGTTTCTGACCGCCCTGCCGATACGAAAGCGTGTCCTGTCACTCTCGGCTCACGGCGGGAACACCAATTGCACAGTAGGTCTGAAGGCGTCGTCATGCCTTGAGGCCGCTCCCTGCTAAGAGCCTGCACTCAGCGACGACGCGACTGCGCCGAACACTGAGCAAGCCAATGAAAATTAAGGTTTTTACCGCTAGAACCGTGGCCGATGCGATGCAGCAAGTGCATCGTGAGTTGTCGCGTGATGCGCTGGTGCTAGAAACCCGTCAGTTGGCCGATGGCGTCGAAGTCACGGCGGCCATCGACTATGAATTAGCACTGCACCAAAGCAGCCAGCGCCGCGCTACTGAGCCAGATCTGCCGAAGCCGGTGTGTAACAGCCTGCTCCTGCCGCAAACCGCCAACGATCCCTTGCTGCCTGCCGCCGCCCTCCGGGCACAACAGATGGAAATCGATCAGCTGCGGCGGGAAATGGCGGAATTACGACAAACCGTTCAGGAGCAGCTCGCCAGCTTGCTGTGGAGCTCATCGCCCGGCATCGCTCCACATGTTGGCAAGGTGTTTCGGCTCTTGAGCAGCCTGGGCATCGAGGAATCGCTGATCCGCGAGTGGATTGCCGACCTCCCCACCGGCATGAGCGCAGAGCGCTTGGAGCAGGTCGCACTCGAGATGCTGGTGGCCGCCTTGCCGGTGGTGCCGGAGCAGGCACTGGGGCTTGACGGCACGGAGCAACAAGTCATCGCACTGGTAGGCCCCACGGGTGTCGGCAAAACCACCACGCTGGTCAAGCTCGCCGCCCAGCACATCCGTCGCCACGGCGCAGATGCCGTGGCGGTGATTTCCACAGACCACTACCGGATTGGCGCGCGCGAGCAACTCGCTGAGTATGGGGCGCGTTTGCGGGTGGATTGTGTGCATGTCGCGGACAGCCAGCAGTTGCAGCAGCAATTGCTGGCGTGGTCGGAGAAATCCCTCATCCTCATCGACACTGCGGGTATGAGTCCGCGCGACCAATTGCTCGCCAACCAATTGGCGCTGTTGGGGCCAGTGGCCTCGCGCCTGCGCACCTATCTGGTGATGGTCGCAGGTGGGCAGCACGAGAGTTATGGCGAGATTATTCGGCAGTTCCGCGCGGTGCCTTTGGCGGGAGTCATCCTCACCAAGCTCGATGAGGCCGCGCGCTTAGGGCCGGCGATGTCCGCCCTGATCCGCCACCACATCGGCCTCGCTTGGGTCAGCAATGGCCAGAAAGTGCCCGATGACCTGCACTACCTCGCCGCGACGGATTTACTCGACCGCGCGCTGGCACTCTGCGTGCAGTACGTATCCGACGGCCACGACTCCCCAGAGTCTGGCCCCTTCGGAGCCTCACCACATGCCCATGTCTGACCGTACTTTTGACCCCATGCACGACCAAGCGGATGGCCTCAGCACCCACGCGCGTGAGTGCTCTAGCGTCGGCGCGCGCGCCGCCGCGCCGCTGCCCAAAGTGATCGCCATTAGCAGTGGTAAGGGTGGAGTAGGCAAAACCAGCATCTCCGTCAACCTCGGTGTCGCACTGGCGCAGACCGGCCAACGGGTGATGTTGCTGGACGGCGACCTCTCGCTCGCCAATGTCGATGTGATGCTGGGGCTCACGCCTAGCCGGAACTTGAGCCATGTGTTGGAAGGCCAATGCCGCTTGGAGGACATCCTGCTCGACGGCCCCTGCGGCTTGATGGTCGTGCCTGCCAGCTCTGGCAAAAAGAAGATGGCGGATTTAAGCCGCTTCGAGAACGCCGCGATCGTCCGCGTGTTCTCAGAGCTGCAATGCCCCGTGGACACTCTGATCGTCGATACCGCTGCGGGTATCCCCGACTCCGTCCTAACGCTCACAGCGGCGGCGCAAGAAATTCTCGTCGTCGTCACCAACGACCCGGCATCCATTACCGACGCCTACGCCCTAATCAAGGTGCTCTCCAAAGAGCACGGCGTGAATCGCATCCAAATCCTTGCTAACCAAGTCGCTGGCCTGAACGAGGCGCAGGAATTATTCGCGGGCCTAGAGCGGGTCACTGAGCGCTTCTTGAACGTCACTTTGGCTCTGGCCGGAGCCATCCCTCAGGATAATTGGCTGAAATCTGCGGTGCGCAAACAACGCGCAGTGGTGGAAGTGTTCCCCTCCAGTCCGTCGGCTATCGCCATACAGGCGCTGGCGCGTCGGGTGGAGTCTTGGGCGCCGAGTGTCAGTCAGGGGCGCTTGGAGTTTTTTGTCGAGCGTAGGCTCTCGAACCTGGGGTGTGCGGTATGAGCGCGCTCGCCAAAAATATGGCCGCCGTGGCCGCACCGGTAGTCCGCGGCAATGCCGCCTCCGAGCGCGCTTTAGTTGCCCGCCACACCGAATTGGTCAAGCGCATTGCCTACCACTTAGCGGCTAGGCTGCCGAGTAGCGTGGAAGTCGATGACCTCATCCAAGCCGGCTCGATTGGCTTGCTCGACGCCGCCCGTAATTACGACGGCAGCGCCGGTGCCAGCTTTGAAACCTACGCCGGCATTCGCATCCGTGGCGCGATGCTGGACGAGTTGCGGGCGAATGATTGGGCACCCCGCAGCGTGCACAAAAAAGTGCGCGAAGCCGCTGAGGCCATGCGCCAACTTGAGCAGCAATACGGTCATGCCGCGCGGGAGGTGGACGTCGCCGCCAAGCTCGGGATTTCCGTCGAGGACTACCGCGCCGTTCAGCGCGATGCCTTGCAGTGCCAGATGCTCTCCATCGACGCGCCGCAAGATGATGATGAGCCGATGGAGCCGCATCAAGTCCCCGACCTGAATGCCATCGCCCCACAAGAGCAGATGCAGCAGGCGGAGTTCCAAAAGGAACTAGCAAAGGCGATCACCTGTTTGCCAGAAAAAGAACAGCTCGTGCTCTCGCTCTATTACAAAGAAGAGCTCAACCTGCGGGAAATTGGCGAGGTGCTCAACGTCACCGAATCGCGCGTCTGCCAAATCCACGGGCAGGCGCTATTGCGGGTGCG
>CAZHTI010000159.1:0-4443 GCA_964535755.1 uncultured Salinisphaerales bacterium
CCGATAGCCCGTAGCCCGTGCGCAACACGGGGCCGTTCCAGCGCCGTACGCGAAATCCCCGCTACACCGCTAGCAAGGCCTCACCGACTTCGCGGCGGCGCCAGCCCGCCAACACCCGCACGGGTGCGGCAGCACCCAACTGCATCAGTGCGTCCAACTCTGCTCTGGGTGCCAGCAAGCCAGCGGGCACGCCCAAGCGTGCGCTCGCCGCTTGGACGACCTCGCGCAGGCGGTTGAGCTGGGCTTTCTGCTCGCTGCTCAGGCGCTCATCGGGCGCGAGCACTACCGCTGCCGCCGCGCGCCCTTCTGCCACCGCAGCCAGCAAAGCCGCGCCACAGCGCTCCAAAGTCTTGGGCGGCAGCGCATTCATCTGTGCCAGGGCCGCTGAGCTTGCCGGTGCCGCCTCAGCGATCCGATAAACCGCTTCGTCATCGACAATCCAGCTGCGCGGGCGGTTTTTGGCGACTGCCTCGGTCTCCCGCCATGCAGCGATCTTGGCGGCGATTTGCTGGGCCGCAGGGCTCAAGCGCGCCATTCCACGCAGGCGCTGCCAGGCGGTAGTCGGCTGCGGCTGGTACTGGCTGAGTTCGGTAGCGCGGGCGGCATCTTCTTGCAGCCAGGCCAGACGGCCTTGGGCTTCTAGCTCAGCTAAAAGTGCGGGGTAGATTTCCGCGAGGTAGGTGACGTCTGCGGCAGCGTAGTCGAGCTCTGGGCGGGTCAGCGGGCGGCGCGACCAATCGGTGCGGGAGAGCGATTTATCCAGCACCACGCCCAAGCGCTTCTCGACCAGTGCGCCGTAGCCGAGTTGATCGCCCACGCCGAGCAGGGAAGCAGCAAGCTGGGTGTCAAAGAGCGGCCTTGGGCAATCGCCCGCGAGCTGGGCAAAGATTTCCAAGTCCTGCCCTGCGGCATGGAAGACCTTAACCGTAGCAGTGTCCGCGAGCCGCTCAAACAAGGGCTGCAAATTGTGGATGGCGATGGCGTCAATCACCCAAGCGTGGCTGCCGTCGCCGATTTGCACGAGGCAGAGCTTGGGCCGGTAGGTATCGACACGCAGGAACTCGGTGTCGACCGTCAACCACTGCTTGCCTTGCCAAGCGGCGATGGCGTCGTGCAGTTGGGCGGGGGTAGAAACCAAGGTATGGGTGCTCATGCGGGCAATTCAGTCAGCGGTTAAAGAGGGATACGGTAGCATTGCTGGCTGCCGCAGCCCCCTACAGCCCCATTAAGAGCGTTTTTGCGTGATTGCCGATTCCTTGAAGCTCAGCCTGCGCCTGATGATTTTCTCTGGCGGCCCAGAGGACTTTGCCTACTCGCCGCAGCTGACGCGGCTGCTGGCCGGACTATGTGTGGCGACCAGCACGCTGCTGCTGCAATTTTTGCTGCCGCTGCCCGTCGCATTGGGCTCTAGTGTCGCGGCGGTCGCAGCGGTGGCGCTGTTTAATCAGACCCTATTACGCTTGCGGCGTTTAGAGCCGCGCCTCGCCCAAACCTTGGCGGCGCACTACGCCACCAGCAGCCTATTCGCGCTGCTGATGACCCCCGCGTTGGCACAAATGGCGCCAATGATTCAAGAGTTAATGAACAACCCTGCCCTGCTGGAGCAGGTAAAGTCTGGCAAGGCGACACCATCCGCCCCTGCGTCCACCTTCGCAGCGGATGTCTTATTCTTCTGGAGCCTTTTGGTCACTGCGCGTATTTATCGGGCAGCAGCTAATTTGCGGTTTTTCGGCGGAGTAGTCGTCACCATATTGTCTTTATTTGTCGTGCTGAGTTTCTTCGTATTCTCTCAAGCCTTGTTGATTCCACTCTTTAAATAGCCATGCATCTTCATATTTTGGGAATCTGCGGGACGTTTATGGGCGGCATTGCCGCCATCGCCCGCGAAGCTGGCCATACCGTTACCGGCTCGGACGCTCAGGCGTGGCCGCCGATGAGCACGCAGTTGGAAGCACTCGGCATCAAGCTCATGCACGGCTACGAGGCCGCACACCTAGACCCGCGCCCTGACATTGTGGTGGTCGGCAACGTGGTGAGCCGTGGGAATGCAGCGATGGAGCATGTCCTGAACGAGGGCATCCCCTACACCTCAGGGCCGCAATGGCTGGCGGAAAATGTTTTGCAGGACCGCCATGTTTTGGCAGTCGCCGGCACCCACGGCAAAACCACCACCACCAGCCTGCTGGCATGGATGCTCGACTCTGCGGGCTTAAAGCCCGGCTTTTTGGTCGGTGGCGTACCCGCTAATTTTGGGATTTCCGCGCGCTTAGGCGAGGGCGAGTTTTTTGTCATCGAAGCCGATGAATACGACACGGCCTTCTTTGATAAGCGCTCCAAATTTGTACATTACCGGCCACGCACCGCCATTCTGAATAACCTGGAATACGACCACGCCGATATTTTTCCGGATTTAGCGGCCATCGAGCGGCAATTCCACCATTTGGTGCGCACCGTCCCCGGCCGCGGCCGCTTAGTGGTCAATGGCCAGGACGCCAATCTTGACCGCGTCATCCGCACCGGTTGCTGGAGCGAGATGGTGCCCTTTGACCATAAATCCGGCTGGCGCGCAGAGGATCGCCCGAACGCGGGTAATGGTGCTTTTGAGGTGTATTTGCGCGGCGAATCGGTAGGCGTGACGACCACCCCGATGGCCGGTCGCCACAACCGCAGCAATACCCTGGCGGCGATGGCAGCCGCTCAGCACGTCGGGGTTGCACCCAGCGTGGCGATGAAGGCGCTGCGTGCCTTTAAGGGCATCAAACGGCGTTTGGAGCGTTTAGGTGAGGTGCGCGGGGTAACCGTCATCGATGACTTTGCCCACCACCCGACGGCGGTGGATGTCACCATCGACGCCCTGCGCGGGCAAAAGCAGTATCAGCGCATCCTCGCGGTGCTGGAGCCCCGCTCCAACACCATGAAGCTAGGCGCCAACAAAGCAGACTTAGCCGCAGCGCTCGGCAAAGCCGACATTTGCTTCGTCTACGCGCCACCGAGCCTAGATTGGGACATTACCGACGCCCTGGAGCCCATCGTCAACAAACTGCGCGTGCACTACAGCCACGACAGCCTCGCCCATGCGGTGGCGGCGGAAGCCAAAACCGGCGACGCCGTGTTGGTGATGAGCAATGGCGATTTCGGCGGCGTGCACCGCAAGGTTCTCGCGGAACTCAGCACCACCGCCTAAGCGACCTTGGCGTGCAGCAATTTGTGCCCAATCGTCATCCGATTGGCGCATTGATTGCGTAGAGTGGTAGCAAGCGCGCGGCTGGGATGCTGTGCGAACTCTCGAAAACAACAGTCAGATTTCTTGGAGATTCTTGATGTCCAGCCTGCCCTCTCGCTTTGCCTTGTCCGCGCTTGCCCTCACCGCTGCGTCGGGTCTCACAGCCTGCAATGATCGTCAATCGCAACCCACGACCACCGTCATCATCACCCCGGTAGCGACCGGCAACAGCTTTGCCATCGACAACACCAATGGCAACGTCATTAGCTTCAACCGCAAGAACTCCACCGCCGTGGTCAGCAATCTTGCGGTTCAGGGGCTTGCCAGTGGGGAGTCGATTGTCGGAATCGATGTGCGCGGCAACACGGCCACCAACAACGGCAAGCTCTACGCCTTGGTCAATACCGGCGCGGTGTATGTGCTCGACCCCAGCACTGGGTTCGTCTCTGGCCGCGTGCCGCTGAAGGCCAGTGCCGCCGCCCCGACAAATACTATGTGCACACCGGCGGTTTCTGCCTATACAGCACTCTCAGGCACAAGCTTCGGCCTAGACTTCAACCCAGTCCCAGACCGTCTGCGTGTCGTCAGCGATACCGGCCAAAACCTACGCATCAATGTCGATACCGGCGATGTGACGGTGGATTGCGCCATCAACACCGCGTCCCCCAGCACCTCCAACAAGCCGACGGCAGTCGCCTATACCAATGCGACTGCTGCCACCACCGCCGCTGCCAGCACCACCCTCTTCTACGTCGACACCACCACCGACCGCCTGCTGACCACCACGGCACCGAACAACGGCACGGTGACGGAGGTTGGGGCATTGGGTGTGGACGTCACCGCCGTCAACGGCTTCGACATCGACGCGGCCGACAGCAACCGCGCCTATGCGGTGATGACCACCGCAACTGGCAGCCGCACCTTCCTCTACACCATTGACTTGGGCACCGGTACCGCAACCGCCACGCTGGAGTTCTGCGGCGCGGGTGGCTCCAGCGGCACGCCGCCGGTCTGTGCCAACCCCGGCAATGCGCTGCGCGGCTTGGCACTCGGTTTCTAAGCCAAGCAGTTGCGAACAAGAGCCGGCCATCAGTGCCGGCTTTTTTGTGGCTGGCCTTCTAGGGCGCGCTGCTGCGGCCAACAGGCAGCAGCGATCGCAACATTGGGGTGACCCGTCCTACCCTGTGTTGACACCTGGTGGGTAGACTTTTGGACGGAGT
>CAZHTI010000160.1:0-1333 GCA_964535755.1 uncultured Salinisphaerales bacterium
ATTTGCGCACCGGCTTTAAGCTGAATAAGGGCTATTTACGCGTGGTGTGGAAGCGCGCGCCGTCGGCATCGGCTTGGCCCATTTACGTGGAAATCGACAGCCTGCGTGCCGCCTTGGGCAGCGGTGAGTATTTCTTCCAAGCGGAGCGCGAGCCGCGTCTGTGCGCCGCCGCAGGCACCTTGGGCGTGCAGATGGAATCCAGCTCGGAGGTTGTCCGCCCGCCGTCTTGCGTGATGCTGCGCGCCGATAAGCAGCTCGTCCCCACCCCGCGTGACACCAATGATTGGGTGCTGGTACGCCGCGCCCATAGCCTCAATGCCGGTGAGCCGGTGATTCAGGAAATCAGCACGCCCACGCCCGCCAACGCGACCATCGTCCCCGCCGGGCCTGAGGCCAGCGCGCCGCAAACCTTGGCTACCAACATGCCGCCGCCCAAGCCGGGCATGGACTACAGCCTGCTCACGGATAGCGCTGGGCCCGGCATCGCCACCTCATCGGCAGCGATTGCCCCTGCGCCAACCGCCAGCAGCGCGGCGAAGCCCAGCTTGGAGGCCACGGTCGCCGTACCTGCCGCGCCACCTGCAAACGCGGGTCCGATCATCGCCGCCGCACTGCCTGCGCCAGCAACAACTCCAGCCGCGCCTGCCAGCCGCTTTGAGGTGGCCAGCAGCCCAGACAACTTACCCGCCCCAGCGCTTGCCGCCGCAGCCATCCGCCCCGCTGCGCCTCTCCCCGCGCCCAAGCGCAAGGCGCGCAGTTTGCCCGCTGTTGCCGCGCCTAGCGCTGCCGTCGTTGCCGCCGAAGCGGCTGCCGCTATGCCCGCTAAGCGCGGTGCTTGGCGCATCAATATCGGCTCCTTCGACGTGCCCGCGCAGGCCCAAGCGCTCTACGCCCGCGTGCAGGCGGCAGGCTTGCCGGTGCGCTTGGCCGAGAAGCAACTGGATGGCCGCACTTGGACGCGTGTGCAAGTCGGCAGCTACTCGACCACGGCCGCCGCGCAGGCCGCAGCACCCGCAGTACGCCGCCAGTTGCGCTTAGGCCCGGTGTGGTTCGCGCAAGACAAGTAGATGTGCATTCAGCAGCTACCTGAGGCGCTGATCAACCAGATCAAAGCCGCTGAGGGTGAGGCCAGCCGTTTTGCGGCCACTGGCCGCAGGCTGGCCGAACGGGCAGGCCAAGGAGGGCCTGCCCCGGTCCACGGCACCTGCTCAGGATCCCTTGGCCGATGACGCGCATCTATCAACTTTCCGACGCGCTCATCAACCAGATCAAAGCAGGTGAGGGTGAGGCCAGCCGTTTTGCGGCCACTGGCCGCAGGCTGGCCGAACGGGCA
>CAZHTI010000160.1:1433-4439 GCA_964535755.1 uncultured Salinisphaerales bacterium
TGACGCGCATCTATCAACTTTCCGACGCGCTCATCAACCAGATCAAAGCAGGTGAAGTGGTGGAGCGCCCAGCGGCGGTCGTCAAGGAGTTGGTGGAGAACGCGCTGGATGCCGGTGCGAGCGAAATCCGTGTCGATCTGCTGCAAGGCGGGCTCAATCGCATCGCCGTGCGCGATAACGGCAAGGGGATTCCTGCGGCCGATTTGCCGCTCGCACTCGCCCGCCACGCCACCAGCAAGATCGGTTCGCTCGATGACTTAGAGCAAGTCGCCTCCCTAGGCTTCCGTGGTGAGGCCTTAGCCAGCATTCTGGCGGTGAGTCGCTTCACACTGACCAGCCGCACCGCGGAGGCGGCGCATGCATGGAAGGTCGGCGGGGAGGGTGCTTGGAACGGCTCCGTGCCGGTGCCGGCGGCTTCCCCTATCGGCACCTTGGTGGAGGTCGAGGATTTGTTCTTCACCACCCCTGCGCGCCGCAAATTCATGAAGGCTAGCGGCACCGAGGCGCGCCATGTGCAGGCCGCGATCACGCGCTTAGCACTCGCCGCACCGCATGCTGCGATCAGCCTCTGGCATGAGGGCAGACGGGTCTTGGAGACCAGCCCCGCGCAAGACGCCGAAGCCGAGAAGCGCCGCATTGGCGCGCTCTGCGGCGATGAGTTCCTCGCCAATGCGCTCTGGCAGGAGGCGGAGTCAGCGGGCCTGCGGCTCGCAGGCTTCGTGGCGCTGCCGAGCTTCTCGCGGGCGGCCGCGGACTTGCAGTTCTTCACCGTCAATGGCCGTCCGGTGCGCGACAAACTGCTGTCCGCCGCCATCCGCAGGGCTTACGCCGACGCGCTGCACTCCACCCGCTACCCCGCCTATGTGCTGGCACTGACGCTGGACCCGGCAGCGGTGGACGTCAACGTCCATCCGCAAAAGACCGAGGTGCGCTTCCGCGACGCCGGGCGGGTTCATGACTTTCTCTTCGGTGCCGTACACCGCTGGCTGCGCGATGTGCGGCCAGCGCCCGAGATGCACCACGCCGCAGGCTTTGCCGCGCCCAGCAGCGGCTTTGATACCGCCAGCCAAGCGCCGCTGCGCTATGCCACGTCAGGGTTCGGTGGCGGGCAAATCCAAGAGCGCCCGAAGAACTCTTGGCTAGAGCTCGCCCGAGTCAGCGCCGAGCTCGCGCAGTCGCAAGTGGCCGCGTCCGCCGAGGGCTTCGATACCGCCAGCACGGGGTTGCCAACCTCGCCAGACGGCAGCGCCGGCGCCAATCCGGCACCCGCAGAGCACCCCTTGGGCTATGCGCTGGCCCAACTCAGCGGCGTGTTCGTGCTCGCGCAGAACGCGCACGGCTTGATCGTCGTCGATGCCCACGCCGCCCACGAGCGGGTGCTGTACGAGCGTCTCAAGTCCCAACTGGCGGAGGGTGGCGTGCCCAGCCAAGGCCTGCTCGCACCGTTCCGGCTGGAAGTCGGCGAGGCGCAAGCCGCGCTCGTCGAGCAGCACGCCGAGGCGCTGCAAGCCGCTGGGCTCAAGCTCAGCCGCAGCGGGCCGGGCAGTGTCACCGTGCGCGGTGTGCCGCCCTTGCTGCCGCCGCAAGCGGTGGAGGCGCTACTGCCGCAGGTGCTGGGGCTAACCGAGGCCAGTGGCAGTGCCAGCCACTTGGGCGAGGTGCTCGACGCCCAGCACCGCATCCTCGCCAATATGGCCTGTAAGGCGGCGATCAAGGCCAATCACCGCCTTAGCCTGCCGGAAATGAACGCCCTGCTGCGCGACATGGAAGCCACCGAACTGGCCGGCCAATGCAACCACGGCCGCCCCACTTGGGTGCAGGTCAGCATGGCGGAGCTTGATCGCCTATTTCTCCGTGGCCGATGAGGCCGCTCCACCCACTTAAGCCGCACGCACTCTCCATGACCGCAGCAAACACCACTGGCAACTTATGGATCGTCTCCGCACCCTCCGGCGGCGGCAAAACCAGCCTCACGCGTGCGCTCTTGCCGGAGCTCGCACGCCACGGTGTGCCGGCGGTGATTTCGGTCTCCACCACCACCCGCGCGCCTAGGCCGGGGGAGCAAGACGGCGTGCACTATCACTTTGTCGATGAGGCCAAGTTCCTCGCAATGATCGAAGCCGGTGCGTTTCTCGAACACGCACATGTCTTTGGCCGCCGCTACGGCACCGCTCGGGCGAGCACCGAGGCCCTGCTCGCAAGCGGCGCGGATGTGATCCTAGACATCGACTGGCAGGGTGCGCGGCAGGTGCGGCAACTGCTGCCCGAGGTCAACAGTGTGTTCATCCTGCCGCCCTCGCGCGCAGAGTTAGAGCGCCGCCTGCGCGACCGTGGTCAGGACTCCGACGCCGTCATCAATAGCCGTATGGCCGAAGCGCGTGATGAGATGAGCCACTTTGATGAATACGGTCATCTGGTGGTGAACGACGAGTTTGGCCGGGCACTCGCAGAGCTGACGGCAATTTTCCTTGGGCCTCGCCTGCGCACGGCGCAGCAGCGGCAACAACACGCCGCACTCATCGCTGCCTTGCTCGCCTAAGGCGCAATCGACTATCATCCGCGCCCTTTATCGGTCCCCTATTCGGAGTTGCCATGGCCCGCGTCACTGTCGAAGATTGCCTAGAGCGCATCCCCAATCAATTCCAACTCACCCTCGTGGCGGCCAAGCGTGCGCGCATGCTAGCCCGCGGTGCTGAGGCCTCCCTGCCTTGGGCCAACCACAAGTCCACCGTACTGGCCCTGCGCGAAATCGCCGAAGGCCACGTCGGCGAGAGCGTGTTGGATGAGCCCGAGTTGCCCGCTATCCAAGCTCCCAAGATGGAGCTCGAAGCGCTGGACCCTTCCTTCGACCTCTAATCCGGTCGCCAGTAAGCCAGCAGCAAAAAGCCCGCTTTGCGGGCTTTTTTATTGATCACTGCGCCCGCTTTGCGGGCTTTTTTATTGATCACTGTGCCCGCTTTGCGGACTTTTTTATTGATCACCGTGCCCGCTTCTGCGGGCTTTTTT
>CAZHTI010000161.1:0-4414 GCA_964535755.1 uncultured Salinisphaerales bacterium
GCGCCCGCCATCGGCGAGAGGCTAACCCCGGCCATGCCGGTCACATCTTTGAGCATCTCTTGCAGCTCAAACATGCAGGCCAAGAAGCCTTGACTGTGGGACTCCGGCGCCAAGGGGTGGCGGCCCAAAAACTCCGGCAGCATCGCCAGCGAGTTACAGGCACGCGGGTTGTACTTCATCGTGCAGCTACCCAAGGGGTAGAAGTGGGTGTCGATGCTGAAGTTTTGCTGGCTCAGGCGGGTGTAATGGCGCACCGCTTGTAGCTCTGACACCTGCGGCAGCTTGGCCGGCGCTTTGCGGCGCAGATGCGCTGGGATGCGATCAAAACTAATCGCCACCGGCGGGTGCTGGGCATGCGCGGCGCGGCCCGGGGAGGACAACTCGAAGATGAGTTTTTCAGTCATAAATATCGTCATTCCCGCGCAGGCGGGAATCTAGGATGCGCGAAGCGCAGTGGGCTCGAACAAAGCAAAAAATGGCTGGATTCCCGCCTTCGCGGGAATGTCAGGCTGATGCGTATAGGCGCACACGGGGAAGCTTTAAGGTCGGATCGCAGGGGGGGTACTAACCCAGCGCAGCAATGGCCTTTTCATAGTTAGGCTCAGCCGCGATCTCTGATACCAACTCGGAGTGCAGCACGCGGTTGTCAGCGTCCAACACCACCACGGCGCGCGCGGTCAGACCAGCCAGTGGGCCGCTGGTGAGGGCGACGCCGTAGTTTTGGGCGAAGTCTGAGCCGCGCATCAGCGAAAGGTTGACGACATTGTTCAGGCCTTCTGCACCGCAGAAGCGCTTCTGAGCGAAGGGCAAGTCGGCGGAGATGCACAGCACCACGGTATCGCTCAGCTTCGAGGCACTGGCGTTGAAGTGGCGCACGCTGGTCGCACAGGTGGGGGTGTCGACGCTGGGGAAGATGTTCAGCACTTTGCGCTTGCCGGCGAAACCATCCAGCGTGACGTCGGCGAGATCGCCGCCGACCAAACGGAATGCAGGTGCTGCGCTACCGACGGCAGGGAGCGTGCCAGCGACGGTTACGGGATTGCCTTTGAGGGTGACAGTCGTCATTGCGGTTCTCTAGTGAGTGGGTCGGTAGTGATTAAGCAGCAAGCGCGGCGCGCAGGGCGTCGGCGTAGCGGGCGATGTGGGCAGCAGTCTTGGTCTCGGTGGCACAGACCAGCAAGGCGTTACCGAGTTCTGGGTAATGGCGTACGAGATCAAAGCCACCAAAGATGCCTTGGTCCGCCAAATGTTCCAGCACGGCATGCACGGGCTTGGGCAGGCGCAGCGCAACTTCGTGGAAGTGATCACCGGTGAAGATCGTCTCGACGCCGTCGATGTCGGTCAATGCTATGGCGAGTGCAGCGGTGTTGCTGAGCGATGCCGTCGCCACTTTGGCTAAACCATCCGGCCCGATGATGCTCATGTAGATGGTGGCAGCGGTGACCAATAGGCCTTGGTTGGTGCAGATGTTCGACGTCGCTTTAGCGCGGCGGATGTGCTGCTCGCGCGCTTGCAAGGTGAGTGTGAAGCCGGGCTTGCCGTCCATATCCAGAGTGCGGCCGACAATACGGCCCGGCATCTGCCGCACAAACTCCTTGCGGCAGGTCAAGAAGCCAAAGTACGGGCCACCGCCTGCGAGTGGCGAGCCCAAGGGCTGGCCTTCGCCGCAGACGATGTCTGCACCCTTAGCTCCCCACTCGCTGGGCGGCTTCAGCAGCGACAAGCTCATCGGGTTGACCACGGCCACCACCAGCGCGCCCTGAGCATGGGCCCAGTCGGTAATGGCATCGACGTCTTCCATCACACCGAAGAAATTGGGTTGCGCGATGACCACCGCAGTGGGGGCGATGCCGGCATAGGCTTCCAGCGCGCTCAGGTCGGTCTTGCCGGTTTTGGCGTCATAACCGACCACCGCTTGGCGGATGCCCTGAGCGTGGGTGCAGGCGGTGACCACTTCCGCGTAGTACGGGTGCAGCGTTTGCGGCACCAACACCTTGCCGCTGGGGTTCTTGCTATTGGCGCGGGTCGCCATCAGTAGCGCCTCGGCGACGGCAGTCGCACCGTCATAGAGCGAGGCGTTGCTGACGTCCATGCCGGTCAGCTCGGTCATCATGCTCTGGAACTCATAGAGCACTTGCAGCGTGCCTTGGCTGGCCTCGGCTTGGTAGGGCGTGTACGCCGAGTAGAACTCGCCGCGCGTGGTGATCTGCCAAACCGCCGCTGGGATGTGGTGCTCATAGGCCCCTGCCCCGCAGAAGTTCAGCAGATTGCCGTCCTGCTTGGCGCGCGCGTGCATCAGCTCGGTGACCTCCATCTCGCGCAGGCTGTGCGGAACCTTGGTCAAGCCTTCGGCGCGCAGCTCTTCGGGGATTTCACCAAACAAGGCGTCAATGCTGGGCGCACCAATGGTGCGCAACATGGACTCGATGTCGTTATGGGTATGGGGGATGAAGGGCATTGTTTGGAAAAATTCGAGAAACGGGAAATGTGGGGGCGAGAAACGGGGGAAAGCAGGGCAAGGGTGCAGGGTGGAGATTTGTTTCCCGCCCTACGTTTCCCGTTTACCGGCCCTACCCCAAAGTCGCTTGATACCCAGCAGCATCCAGCAGGCCAGCGACTGCTGCCGCGGGTTTCATCTTCCACATCCAGCCGCCTTGGTAGGGGTCGGAGTTCAGAATTTCTGGCGCGTTCGCCAGTGCGTCGTTGACAGCGATGACCTCGCCAGCAATCGGCGCGTACACATCGCTTGCTGCTTTAACCGACTCGACCACCGCGCAAGATTCGCCCGCTTTCAGCACGCGGCCGACTTTCGGGACATCGACAAAAACTAAATCGCCCAGAGCGCTTTGGGCGTGGTCGGTAATGCCAACCGTGACCGTGCCATCGGCTTCAATCCGCAGCCATTCGTGGGATTTTGCGTAGTGGAGGTCGGCGGGGATGTTGCTCATGGGGGCTCCAGAGGATGGGTAAGAGATTTAGGGGTTTGTAAGGTTGAGCGCGCGGTGGTCCGAGGGCTATTGGCAGCAGCGGTGAAGACTAGACCAGCACTTTGCCAGCACGCACGAACGGTGCCTTGACGACGCGAGCAGGCACCCAAGTGCCGCGAATCTCAACTTCGCAATCGCCCGTCGCACCTGCGCCCACGCGCGCGAAGGCGATGGATTGCTTCATGGTCGGGGCAAAGCCGCCGCTGGTGGTCTCGCCAGTCACGCCGTTGGCAAACCGCACCGGCATGTGTGCGCGCAGCACCCCACGGCCAGTCAGCACCAAGCTGATGAATTCGTCGTGGCCCTCGGCCTGTGCGGCTTCCAGCGCGCTGCGGCCGATGAATCGGCGGTCGTCTTTCAGCGCCAGCGTCCAAGCAAGTCCAGCCGCCAGCGGATTGATGCGCTCGTCCATGTCTTGGCCGTAGAGGTTCATGCCAGCTTCTAGGCGCAGGGTGTCCCGCGCGCCCAAGCCACAAGGCTTGACGCCGCTCGCCAGTAGGGCATCCCAAAGGCCGCCGACTAAGTGATGCGGGACGATCACCTCGTAGCCGTCTTCGCCGGTGTAGCCGGTGCGGCCGATGAAGTAATCACCCTCCCAAGCCGCGCTAAAGGGACTCAGCAGGCCGCACGCATTGGCAAGCGTCGGCGTCAGCAGCGCGTGCACCTTGGCGCGGGCCTCAGGGCCTTGGACAGCGAGGATGCTCAGGTCGGCGCGCTGCTCGATGCGCACATCGAATCCCGCAGCCTGTTGGCGCATCCACGCCAAATCTTTGTCCGTGGTGCCGGCATTGACGACGGCACGGTAACTGGCATCGCCGGTGCGGTAGACGATGAGGTCATCAATCACGCCGCCGTCTTCGCGCAGCATGCAGCTGTAGAGCGCCTTGCCGATGGCTTTGAGCTTGGCGACGTCATTCGCCAATAGCGCTTGTAAAAAGCGGGTGGAATCTTGACCGTGGACATCCACCGCACACATGTGGGCGACGTCAAACATGCCAGCACTTTGACGCACGGCATGGTGCTCTTCGAGCTGGCTTTGATACTGGATGGGCATTTCCCAGCCCGCGAAGTCGACCAGACGCGCGCCCAAGGCGACGTGAGCAGGGTGTAGCGCTGTTTTTTTTAGCATGTGCGGCGTCCTAGAGGTCAAATTACGCCGCCCCTCTGTCCTTCAACCTGAGCGTTGGTGCGCCTTCGGTGGTTCTTATTGAAAGAACGCTCTCCAGAGTGTGCTGTTAGACCCTTGATCCTTTTACCTGAGCGATTCTGGGCGGATTTGCGCCTTCGGTGCCGTGACGGATCACAGACTCTCTCAAGGGTTTAGCGGGGAAGAGTTTAAGCCATCCGAGGCGCGGGCTCACGTTATTTTTCGAGCCCCGGCCCGCGCATCACTGCGCAGGCGTTCGCCGGGAAAACGTCCACCGGAC
>CAZHTI010000162.1:0-4384 GCA_964535755.1 uncultured Salinisphaerales bacterium
GCGTTCGCAACAGCGCGAAGCAGTGCTTCGCCAGCGCTGCCGCTCACCCCTGGCACTGGTGCTGGCACCCGGAGCGCAACGGCTAGCCGTTCGTCTGTTTCGACCCCTCCATGAACCTCCCCACTCTCGGCACCTGGCTAGGCCCGATGCTCGACATCGGCGGTGTGGCCGCGAATGCGGTCGCGGGCGCTTTGGTCGCGGGTCGCCAGCGGTTTGACTGGTTGGGCGTCGCCATCGTCGCGGGCGTGACCGCCATTGGCGGCGGAACGGTGCGCGATTTGCTGCTCGACCGCCCGGTGTTTTGGGTGCAGAACCCACAGTACTTGCAGGCGATTCTGCTGGCCACGGTGTTCACTCTCATCTACACGCGCTGGCGGCCGATCAGCCAGCGCTTGCTTGAGATACCCGACACCCTAGGCTTGGCCTTGTTCGGCATAGCCGGTGCGCGCATCGCGCTCGGGCTGGGCCATCACGCCTTAATTGCGGTGGTGATGGGGGTGATCACCGGCAGCTTTGGCGGCCTGCTGCGCGACGTGCTCTGCAATGAGGTGCCGATGCTGCTGAAGAAGGGCCAACTCTACGGCACGGCCGTAATCGCCGGTTGTTCGCTCTACGTTGGGCTACTGCATTTTGGCGTTGCAGGCACTTGGGCAGCGGCGGCCGGCATGGTGACTATCGTCGCAGTGCGGGCGGCGGCCATCGCCTACAACCTGCGCCTGCCGGTGTTTCAATTACCGCCTTAACCGGGTTTTAGAGCCTACGCGCCTGAAAATGAATTGAACCTCATGCGCGTTAGTCGGTTGACTCCTGCCGTTGGCAGGGTGCTACGGCGCGGCATTGCAGGGCTGTTCACAATCATTCCTCGCATTTTGCGAAGGCCCGCAAATCACGGCCCCGCGAGAGACTTCAAGGAACGCGCATGACCCCCATCCTATCCACCAGCTTCATGCCGCACGGCTTCTGCTACCGCTGGCAGCCGGAGATCGTGTGGATGCACGTGTTGTCCGACGCGGTGATTGCGGCATCGTATTTCTCCATCCCCGTCACCTTGCTCTACTTCCTGCGGCTGCGCCCGAGCACGCCCTTCCCAGCAATGATTGTGCTGTTCGCAGCCTTCATCGTGCTCTGCGGCTTCGGCCATATCTTGGAGATCATCTCGGTCTGGCGGCCGATCTACTACGTCCAAGGCATCGAGAAAGGAGTTACCGCGCTGGTCTCGATCGCCACCGCAGCCGCGATGATCCCGATGATCCCCAAGCTGCTGGCGATGCGCACGCCCGAGGAATCCCAGCAGATGGTCGACGACGCCGTCGCACGCCTCAGGGATGCCCATGCACTGCTCGCCGAGCGCGAGAAGCTGGCTTCGCTGGGTGAGGTCGTCGCCGGCGTGACCCATGAGGTCAACACGCCCCTAGGCATCGGCGTCACGGCAGCGACGACGCTGCAAGAGATGACCAAGCGCACGCTGGCGGCGATGCAGGCGGGCACGCTGAAGAAGTCGGAGTTGGAGCAATTCCTGCGGGATGCCAGTGATGCCGCTGGCTTAGTGCACGGCAATCTGCAGCGCGCCTCCGAGCTGATGCAGAGCTTTAAGCAAGTGGCTGTCGATCAAGCCAGCGGCGAGCGGCGAGAGATTGATGTCCACCAATATTTGCAGGAGGTGGTGCGCAGCTTATCGCCCGCATTGCGGATGGCGAAGGTCAAGGTGCACGTCGAAGCCGCGCAAGACATCCGCATGGATAGCTTCCCCGGCGCGCTCGCACAGATTGTCGCCAATCTCGTCAATAACTCGCTGTTACACGGCTTCCCTAACGGGCGGAGCGGCAATATCCACCTGTTCGCGCAGCAGCGTGGGCGGGTGGTGAAGCTGCGCTATTCCGACGACGGCGTCGGTATGAGCGAGAGCACCCTTGCGCGGGTGTTTGAGCCCTACTTCACTACCAAGCGGGGCGAGGGCGGCAGCGGCTTGGGCATGCATATTGTGAGCAACTTGGTGACCCATACGCTCGGTGGCCGCATCGAAGCCACCAGCGCGCCCGGCAAGGGGTTTGGGGTCTCGATCGAGCTGCCGCATCGTGCGCCCGACCCTGGGCAAAAAGTCCGCAACTTAGTCGCCAGCGATGGTCATCTGCTCGAGCAGCAGGCTGCCCATGCGGATGCTGCCTCGGCAGTCTAGGTCGCTGCCAATGGCGACGATTTGCCGCAACATGGTGGCGAGATTGCCGGCGATGGTAATGCCCTCGACGGGGTAGCTGATGACGCCGTTCTCCACCCAAAACCCCTCGGCCCCACGCGAGTAGTCGCCGGTCAGGGTGTTCACGCCTTGGCCCATCAGGCTGGTGACGTAGAGGCCGGTGCCGAGCTCACGGAATAGTGCCTCAGGCGCAAGCGTGCGGCCGCTGACCTCGACGTTGTAGGCACCGCTGGCATTGCCGGTGCTGCGCAAGCCCAGCTTCCGCGCCGCATAGCTGCCGAGCAGGTAGCCGCGCAGCACGCCGTCTTCGACCAGATTGCGGGTCACCGCGCGCACGCCCTCGGAGTCATAGAGCGCGGAGCCCGCGCCCCGCGCGATGAAGGGGTTCTGCCGCAGGCTCATATGCGGCGACATCACCTCGGTATCGATTTTGTCGCGCAGGAAGCTCGCCTTGCGGTAGAGCGCGCCTCCGCTGATTGCGGAGAGCATGCTGCCGATCAAGCCACGCGCCATCTCCGCCGAGAACAGCACCGGCGCACTGCGGGTGCTCAAACTCGCAGCGCCGATGCGGGCGGCGGCGCGCTCACCCGCACTTTTGCCGACGGCCGCGACCGCCTGCCAGTCTTCCCGTGCGCGGGCGCTGGCGTAGTCGTAGCCGCCGTGCATCGCCTCGGCGTCCGCAGCGCGGGCGATTACCGAGCAACTGAGGGAATGATTGCTGCCGCGCCGCGCGCCCAAAAAGCCGTTGCTATTGGCATAAACGCCCACCGCCTCGCGGCTATCGACCGAAGCCCCTTCGGATTCCACCACGCGGCTATCGGCAGCAAAGGCCGCAGCCTCGGCTTCCTTGGCGATCTCTGCGGCTTGCTCGGGTGTCAGCGCCCAAGGGTGGTGCAGATCTAGCTCGGGCGCGCCATGTAGCTCGGCGCGGTACAGCAGGTCGGCATCCGCCAAGCCCATGCAGGGGTCTTCGCCGGCCAGCTTGGCGATGTCGCAGGCGGCGGCGACGGTTTGGGCCAAGCCCGCGTCGCTTAAGTCCGCCGTTCCTGCCGAGCCCACTCGATGGCCGAAGTACACGGTGAGCTGTAAGTCGCGGTCGCGCTGGAACTCGACGTTCTCGACCTCGCCCCGCCGCACGCTCACCGAGAGGGCACGGGAGGTGGAGACATTCACCTCAGCAGAGCTGGCACCAGCGGCTTTAGCCGCATCCAGCGCGCGTTGCGCCCAATGGCTCAGGGTTTCGGGGGCTGGCAGCGACATATCGGGGGAGCAAAGCCGTGGGTGCGATTAGGGCGCGCAGTGTACGGCCCGGCGGCTGCTGTGACGCAAGCGGCAGAGCAATCGCCCGTCAGTCACTGATGCCACCCACGACTAAGCCCTAGCGCCGCAGGATGTTGCCGGTCGCCACTTCGCGGATGGTGGTCGGGCGCTGTAGGCCGCCGGTAGGGCCGGGCAGTAGCTGGAGGCTAGGCCCAAAGCGGCGGCGTATCCCCGCGACGTCGCGGCAGGGCGGCTGTCCGGAGCGATTCGCCGATGTGGATACCAAAGCGCCACCAAAGGCATCGCAGAGCGCTGCAACCGGCGCATGCGCGGTGACGCGCACCGCGATGGTGGCTCGCCCGCCGGTCACCCAACCCGGTGCGTCAGGGCTGGCGGGGAACACCCAGGTGTGCGGGCCGGGCCAGGTTGCAGTCGCCCGTAGCAGCGCCTTGCGGCTCGGGGCCTCAATGTAGAGGCCCAGCTGCTCCAAGCAGGACGCAATCACGATCAATCCCTTGGCGGCGTCGCGCTGCTTCATCTGCAACAAGTGAGCGACCGCCGCGCGGTTGAGGGGGTCGCAGGACAATCCCCAGACTGCCTCAGTAGGGCAGGCGACGATGCCGCCTCGGCGCAGGGTTTGGGCGGCGAGGCGGAGCTGTAAGGCAGACGGCAGCACGGCTAGCTCTTGGCGCTGGGCTTCTTCTTGGCCACAGGTTTTTTGGCTGCGGCCCTCGGCTTAGCTGCCGTCTTGGGCTTCGCTGCGGCTTTCTCAGTTGCAGGTTTGGCGGTTTTACTGCCCTTGGCCTTGCCGCCTTTTTTCAGCGGCTTCTTCTCGGCTTCTGCCTCGGCCAGATAGGCCTCGCACTCGAACACCGAAACCTCTTCCCAATCGCGCTTCTTCGGCAGATTCGCCTTGCGCGTGCCGTCGGT
>CAZHTI010000163.1:0-4372 GCA_964535755.1 uncultured Salinisphaerales bacterium
ACTTCCACCGTCAGCACGGGGAACTGCGTGCGGAAGGCAGGCGGCATATCGCTCAGGCGTTTAGCACCGGGCGGCGGCGCGGGCTTGCTGCGCGGCTTGCTCGGCTGCACCGGTTGGGCGAGTACGGCGAGCGCATCCGAGCTTGGCTCTCCAACTTCCTCGGCTGGCTCGCCTTGCTGTTCGGCGGCGGCATCGTCACCCATAGATTCATCGGCAGGTGCAGGGGCGCGTGGCTTGCGGATAGTCCCAGATGCTGGCGCAGAGGCCGCAGCGACTTCCTCGGCGACCTCCTCGGGGCTTAAGGCTGCTTCCTCGTCGTCCTCCGCCATGAGGTCATCCATGCTGGCGACGTCTTGCCCGGCGTCTTCGGCATTGCTGGTCGGATCCGGCGCGTCCAAATAGACCTGGCTCGCGGCCTCGTCGCTGGCTTCGGCATCGGCGATCGCCTCGGCGTCCGCTGCTGCAGCGGCTTCGACGGCGGCCACATCGCTGGTGGGCACTGGCTTATCGCGGGTGGCGAAGTGCCAAGCTGCTGCGCCAGCACCCAGCACCACGACTAGACCCAGCATGGCAATCACGGCGCGGAGCTGGGCTTCGGTATTGCGCACGCGGCTGGGCTTGGTAATCACCGCCGTTGGTTGCACCACCGCAGACACCGGCGGCGCTTGGCCGGCTTGCCGGTCTTCTTCCGCCTTTTTTAATGCGTCGAGAATAAAGCTCATGGCCTAGCGCCTCAGCTTAGGCCCACTGCTGGCGAGTGCCAGTAGCGTGCGGGCGGAGGCAATGCCATCGGGCCGTATGCCCTGCGCGGATTGGAAGCGCTGCACCGCGGTTTTGAGTTCAGTGTCCCAGCGCGGATTGTCCGGGTTGCCGATGGGCTTGCCCAAGCGCTCACCCAGCACCGCGCGCAGCCAGAGGATGGGGTCGCCGCGCGTCTCTGGGCCTATCACCACTTCATCGGTCTCGCGCTTCCACAGCGTCAGGTACTCGCCAGTCCAGTAGGGGTCGAGTGCTTTCAGGCTGAACTGCTGCTTGCCCTTAGGCCCGAGCACGGTGGCGGTGGATTTATTCAGCTCGCGCAGCAGCAGGTAGCGCACATCACCGCGGCCAAAGGACACCGTCAGCAGCGCCGGGCTGTTGAGGCCCGCCAGCGTGCTCCACTCGCCATTGCCCTTGAAGCACTCCACGCGTTGGCGGCGCAGGCTGCGGCAAGCCGCTTCGGATTTGCTGGCCTTGAACTCCGGCAGCCATAGACGTCCAAGCTTGAGCATCTGCTGGTTGAGCGGCAGTGAGGCCGCTTTGGCCAGCTCTGCCGTCGGGTCAGCGGGCTTCCTGGTGGGCTCAGGCTTGGTGGCCGTCGCTTTGCTCTCCGCGCTAGATTTCTGGTCGGCTTTGCCCTTGCTGCGCTTACCGTCCTCTTCCGGCAGCGGCGGCGCATTCGGCTCTGGCGTCACAAACGCCGCATTGGCGGGCGCACTGGCGGTCTTGGCGGCAACCGCCTTTGGCTCCGGCCGCGCATCCCAGTAGCGGTACACCAACCCAATCGCCAGTGCGATGGCGATCACCCCGAGGCCGTATTCGACTTGCCGCATCGATGGGCGCGGCAGGCTGGGCAAATTGGGCATGGCCGGCATCGCCGGTAGCTTGGGCATGCTGGGCAGAGTGAAGCGCGGCCCACGCGCGCGCTCGGCAGCAGCAGGCACGGGGGCGACAGGCTTCGCAGCTTTGCGCGGCGCAATCGGCAGGCCGAAGACCTCGGCGGCGGCCTCATTGACCATCTCCGCCGTCACCTGCCGCAAAGACTGCGAGTAGGTGCCGAGTAGGGCGCGGTCGGCGAGCACATTGATCAGCCTTGGCACGCCGCCGGAGTGCCGGAACACCGCCTTGATGGCCGCAGGCGTGAACAAATCCGCCGCCCCGCCAGCGACTTTCAGACGGTGCTTGATGTATTCCTCAGACTCCGGCGCGGTGAGCGGTGTGAGGTGATAGCGCGCAGTGATGCGCTGGGCCAACTGGCGCAGGTCATTGCGAGCGAGCAGTTCGGCGAGCTCCGGCTGGCCGACCAACATGATGCGCAGCAGCTTTTCCTTATTGGTCTCGAGGTTGGTTAGCAAGCGGACTTGCTCCAAGACCTCGGGGGCCAATTGCTGGGCTTCGTCGATGATCAACACCGTGCGTCGGCCGAGCTCATGCTGCGCCAACAGGTGCTTGTTGAGCGCATCGACCAAAGTCTTGAGCGTTGGGTTGGCCTTGGCGTAGTCCACGCCCAGCTCATCACAAATGCTCTGCACAAACTCCTGCTCGGACTGCCTAGGGTTGTGCACCATGGCGACGTCCACGCCTTCCAACTGCTGTGCCAGCAGGGTGCGGATGATGGTGGTTTTGCCGGTGCCGACCTCGCCGGTAATCTGCACAAAGCCGCCGTACTTGCCGGTGCCGTACAACAGGTGGCCGAGTGCTTCCTGATGCCGCGGACTCATGTAGAGGAACGCGGGGTCCGGCGCGATGGAGAACGGAATCTCCTTCAGGTTGAAGTAGCTGGCGTACACAGGCGTTGAGTGCGCAGGGCGGGGCGAACCTGAGATTCTAATCGCCCTGTGCGCTGTGGGCGTTTCAGGCTAGGGCAGGGCGGCGCATCGGCACGTGCAGAATGCCGTCCTCGTACTCCGGCTCGCCGCAACGGGAGAAGCCCAAGCTGCTGTAGAAGCCCTCTAAACGCTGCTGCGCCCAGAGAATTTGTGCGGAGTCTGGGTAGCGCGCTGTGCAGCCCTGCATGCACTCCAACATCAGTGCGCGCCCGGACTGCTGGCCTCGCGCATCGGCATGCATCACCACTCGCCCAATAGACGCCTCGGGGTATTTGAGGCCCGGCGGCAGGATGCGGGCAGTGCCGACGACGCGGCCCGACGCATCGCGGGCGACGACGTGCTCACAGGCTTGGTCGTAGTCGTCCATGTCCGAGAACACGCAGTTCTGCTCGACGACGAAGATGTCGCTGCGCAGCTTCAGCAAGGCATAGAGCGTGTGCGGGTCAAGGGCGGCAAAGCGATACCACTGATAGCTGTGCATAGGGCTAGCGCTGGAAGTCATAAAGCGAGCCCAGCCCCATGATTTGGGTGAGCCGGTCGAGCGCGGTGCGGCTCTCATCGAGCAGCTTGGGGTCGGCGAGGTCAGTGGGGCTTAGGCGGTCACGATAGTTCTGGCGCACCCAAGCCTCTAGCGCATCGGCGCGTTCGGGGGTCAGCAAGCTGCCGGGGTTGACGGCCGCGCGCTGGCTTTCAGTCAGCACCACCCGCAAGCGCAGGCAGGCCGGGCCGCCGCCGTTGTGCATGGACTGGCGCAGGTCGACGACCTCACAGGCCTTGATCGGGCAGCCTTCGTCCGCAATCAGTTGCTGGATGCAGGCCCAGACTTCTGGGGTTTCTGCGCACTCGGCAGCCACCACCAAGCAATGGCCGGCTTGCCCGGGCCTGCTGAGCAATTGCGAATTGAACAGATAGCTTTTGACCGCTGCGGCCATGCTGACCTGCGCGCGGGGCACTTCCACCACCCGTGCTTCGGGCAGGTGCTGCTTGAGCCATGCGAACACGGCCGTTGGGTCGGAAAATGCATCTTGGTGGCAGAACAACAGCTCGCGATTGCTGACCGAAATTACGTCGTTATGGAACACCCCAGCATCAATCGCGGCTGGGTTTTGCAGCGCGTGGAACTGCCGCGCAGTGCTTAAGCCATGCAGGCGCGCGAGTGCCTCCGTCGCACTGCGGGTTTGCCTTGCGGGGTAGCGAGTGGGCTTGGGCTCATCGGCCCCACCTTGGCCATAGACAAACAACTGCAAGCCCGCAGTACCGTAGTCGGCACAGAGGCGGTTGTGGTTGGCCGCACCTTCATCGCCCAGGCCGGGGGTCGCAGGCAGCGGCGCGTGATGGGCGAAGTGCTCGCCAGCGGGGAAGGTGGCGGAGAGCACGCGCGCGGTGGTTGCGGGCTCCAGCGCACGGTGCAGGTTGAGGGCGAGATTGGCAGGCGTGAAATGCACGCGGCCATCGGCGCTATCGGCACTCGGGCAGACGGTCGCGGCATTGGCCGTCCACATCGCGCTGGCGGAGCTGGCCGCTGCGAGCAGATGTGGAGCCTCGCGCTGCGCTTTGGCGAGTACCTCTGAGTCCTTGCCGCTAAAGCCGAGTGCTTTAAGTGTGGGGATATGTGGGCGCTCTTGCGGCGGCAGCACGCCTTGCACTAAGCCCCAATCCATCAACTTGCGCATCTTGGCGATGCCCTGCAGCGCCGCCTCCCTAGGGTTAGACGCCTTCGCCGCATGCGCTTTGGAAGCCACGTTGCCGTAAGAGAGCCCCGCGTAGTTATGCGTAGGGCCGAC
>CAZHTI010000164.1:0-4362 GCA_964535755.1 uncultured Salinisphaerales bacterium
GAAGGGGTTGTCGGCGGCGACGGCGATGCCGACGGTGCCGAGCCAGCCAGCCAGCATCAGGGAGAGGGTTCTGCGCATGCGTCGAGTAGCCAATCTAGGTAGGGGATGTGGACATCAGCCACAGAGACCGCGAGGATTTCTGGGAGTTCGTAGGGGTGGTGCAGAAGGATGGCCTGCTTGAGCCCGGCAAAGCGACTACGCAGGGTTTTGATGAGCAATTGGCATTCTTCGGCTTCTTCCACCGCGCCCTGCCAGCGATACACCGAATAGCCGCTCGCCTGCACATGTACGCAGGCGCAGAGCCTGCTCGCCACTAAGCGCTTCGCCAGAGCACGCGCATGGGCCTCAGGTACGGTGACCCAGCAAATTAGGGCGTCGTCGGCAGTCATGCCGCCATACTAGTAGCTCCCGCCCTAGCCCCGCCACGCCATGCCCTTGGAAATCCGCCCTGCCACCCGCGCCGACGCAGCGCGCATCTGCCAGTTCATTGAGGAGTTGGCCGACTACGAACGCCTGCGCGACGCCTGCAAGGCGAGCCCAGAGGCCATCGCCGAGCACTTGTTTGGCGAGCAGGTCTTTGCCCATTGCCTGATTGCCGAGTGCGACGGCGAGGCGGTCGGGTTCGCACTGTATTTCTTCAATTTCTCGACCTTTCTCGCCAAGCCTGGAATCTACCTCGAAGACCTGTTCGTGCGACCCAAGGTGCGCGGCAAGGGCATCGGCAAGGCGCTATTGCAGGCCTTAGCAGAACGCGCGCTTGCCAAAGGCTGCGGCCGGATGGAGTGGAGCGTACTGAACTGGAACGCGCCAGCCATCGCCTTCTACCAGTCGCTGGGTGCAAAGGCTCAGGACGAGTGGAGTGTGTACCGGCTCACCGGCGCGGCCCTTGCGGCATTAGCGGCACCGCCCAGTGCGCGGCTAATCCCCCCGCAGGCTTAAGCGGGAATAAGTCTTGCTGCCCATGAAGATGCCCCCTTGAGCAGGTGTTTTTCGGCGCTATATTGGCCAGCATGATGACAGTCAAAAACTCTGGGTCGAATGACCACGACGACAGCCACGGCGAAGGCGAGGGCCGCGGCACGGGTGTCGCCGTCGCCCCAGCCAAGCCCAAGCTACAGCCGCCCCCGCAGTTCAAGGTGGTGATGGTCAACGACGACTTCACGCCGATGGAGTTTGTGGTCGAAGTGCTGCAAACCTTCTTCGGACATAGCCGTGAAAAGGCGGTCCAAATCATGTTGACCATCCATCAGCAGGGTCGTGGCACCGCTGGCATCTACCCCGTTCAGATTGCCGAGACCAAAGCGGCACAGGTCAATAATCACGCCCGCAAGCACCAGCACCCGTTGTTGACGGTCTTAGAGAAGGCTTGAGTGTTGGCCCTACAGATTCGCCAAGCAGTTTGCGTCGCACCCCCTTTTTGCACCCCTGAGGCATCGCCATGTTGAGTGAAGAGCTACAAAAATCCTTAGACGCCGCGTTTGTTGCCGCGCGGATGGAGGGGCATGAACTGCTCACGGTGGAACACCTGTTGTTGGCCTTGCTCAGTGACGCCAACGTCAGCGAAGTCCTCACTGCGGCCGGTGCCGATCTGGAAAAGCTCGAAACCGCGCTCAAGGACTACCTCGCCAACAACCTGCACGCCAGCAAGGAGCAGGCGAACGCGGTCGATACCCAACCGACGCTGAGCTTTCAGCGCGTGCTGCAGCGCGCCATCTACAACGTCCAAGCCTCGGCAAAGAAGCAGGTCACCACGCTCAATGTGTTGGTAGCGATTTTTGCGGAGAAAGACACCCAAGCCGTGTTTTTGCTCAACGAGCAAGGCGTCACCCGCTTGGACGTCGTCAACTACATCAGCCATGGCATCGCCAAGAAGCCGGACGCCGCGCCGCCTGCTACTCCTGAGTCGAGCCAATCGGAAGGTGACGAGGACGAGCGCGGTGAGGGCAAGGGCAGTGCGCTCGCTCAGTACGCGATCAACCTCAACGAGCGCGCCAAGGCGGGCAAGATCGACCCTCTGATCGGCCGCGACTACGAAATCGAGCGGGTGATGCAGACCCTCTGCCGCCGCCGCAAAAACAACCCGCTCTTAGTGGGCGAGGCGGGCGTCGGCAAAACCGCCATCGCCGAGGGCTTGGCTTGGCTCATCACCGAAGACCGCGTGCCGGATTTGCTCAAAAACGCGGTCATCTACTCGCTGGATCTAGGTAGCCTGATTGCCGGCACCAAGTACCGGGGCGACTTTGAGAAGCGCTTCAAGAAGGTGATGAACGAACTGCAGAAGACGCCGGGTGCGGTGGTCTTCATCGACGAAATTCACATGATCATCGGTGCCGGCTCGGCCTCCGGTGGCGTCATGGATGCCAGCAATTTGCTCAAGCCCATGCTGGCGACCGGCGAGCTCAAGTGCATCGGCAGCACCACCTATCAAGAGTATCGCGGGGTGTTCGAGAAGGACCGCGCACTCGCCCGCCGCTTTCAAAAGATCGACGTCAACGAGCCCTCGGTGGAAGACGCCGTAAAGATTCTTGAAGGTCTCAAGTCGCGCTTTGAAGACCACCACAAGGTGCAGTTCGCGCCCGGTGCCATCCAGTGCGCGGTGGAGCTCTCGGCACGCCACATCACCGACCGCCAGTTGCCAGATAAGGCGATTGACGTGATCGACGAAGCCGCTGCGCGGATGCGCCTGCAACCAGAGGCAACGCGCCGCAGCTTGGTGCTGGTGCAGGACATCGAGGAGACAGTAGCGAAGATCGCCCGCATCCCGCCGAAGGCCGTCTCCACCAATGACCGCGACAAATTGGCGACGCTGGAGCGCGACCTCAAGCTCACCATTTTTGGTCAAGACCCGGCCATCGAGCTCTTGGCAAGCTCCATCAAGCTCGCGCGCTCAGGCCTAGGCAATCCGGACAAACCCATCGGTGCGTTTCTGCTCGCTGGCCCCACCGGTGTGGGTAAAACCGAGGTCACCAAGCAGTTGGCGCAGGTGCTCGGCATCGAGCTGCTGCGCTTTGACATGAGCGAATACATGGAGCGCCACACGGTCAGCCGTTTGATTGGTGCGCCGCCTGGCTACGTCGGCTTCGATCAAGGTGGCTTGCTCACTGACGCTGTGCTCAAGCACCCGCACTGTGTGGTGCTGCTGGATGAAATCGAGAAGTCCCATCCCGACGTCTTCAACCTGCTGTTGCAGGTGATGGACCACGGCACGCTCACCGATAACAACGGCCGCGCCGTGGACTTCCGCAACGTGATTTTGGTGATGACCACCAATATGGGCGCGTTCGAAAGCAGCCGCCGCAGCATGGGCTTTACTGAGCAAAACTTTGACAGCGACGCGCTGGAGGTGATCAAGAAGGGCTTTAGCCCGGAATTCCGCAATCGCCTCGATGCCATCGTGCCCTTCGCAGGGCTTGGCCGCAGCCAGATCGTGCGGGTGGTCGAGAAGTTCCTCGTGCAACTGGAGGAGCAACTGCGCGCCAAGGGCGTGGACTTTGAAGTCGATGAAGCCGCCAAATACTGGCTTGCCGACAAAGGCTACGACCCCAAGATGGGCGCGCGCCCAATGTCCAGGCTCATCCAAGAACAAATCAAGCGCCCGCTGGCAGAGGAATTGCTGTTCGGCAAACTCGCCGACGGTGGCGCGGTGTTCGTCGGCTTGGGCGATGCCGGGCTCACCTTCGAAATTACCAGCCGCGAGAAACCCATCGCCAAAGCAGAGGCGGCCTAAATGCGTAAGTCATGGGCATTTGGCCGCTTAGTCGCGACTTTGGGATTGGCGCTGGGGCTAACCAGTTGCGCGATGGTGCAGGGGGTGAATGAGACGCGCAGTACTCGCCCGCAATCGACCAGTACCGCGGAGCCCCCCCAAGCGAGCACGGATACCAGCACGCCGACGGCCACGCCAGAAACCGTCTACGACAAAGCCTCCGCTAACGCAGGCACGCCCAGCACTTTTAACCGCGACGAAATCCTCAGCGCTGGCAAAAACTTTTTCGGCAGCACCAGCGAAGAATTTGCCCGCCTGATTGAGCGGGTATTCGCCCAATATGGCGAGCCAACCGCCTACATCGAGGGTGAAGAAGGCTCAGCCGCCTTCGTCGCCGGCCTGCGCTACGGCCAAGGTCATGTGCAGATCAAGGGCGGCAGCCGTAGCCCGGTGTTTTGGCAGGGCCCTAGTGTCGGGTTCGACTTCGGCGGTAACGCCGCCAAAGTCTTCACCCTGGTCTATAACCTCGACACCCTCGCCAAACTCTACCAGCGCTACCCAGGTGTCGAAGGCAGCGTCTATGTGCTTGCGGGCTTCGGCCTCAATTACCAGAAGAGTGGGGATGTCGTGCTCGCGCCCATCCGTACGGGTGTGGG
>CAZHTI010000165.1:0-4314 GCA_964535755.1 uncultured Salinisphaerales bacterium
AGGCGCATAAAAAAAGCCGCGCCCTTACGGACGCGGCTTGCGACAGCAAGTACCGCTACTTCTTGGTTTGGCTCTTCGGCACCAATACCTGCGTGCTGCGCGAGCTGGCGTTGCCGGAGTCATCCGCGCACTGCACGGTCAACGTGTAGATGCGGCCAGTGCCGGAGCCAGCGCGCTCTGCACGCAGATCGACATAGCGGCTGGAATACACCTGCCAATCCGGTGCCGTGTCGCCATCGCCCGTGCCATTGATTGGCTCATTGCTGGCCACGCTCAGGCTGCAACTTACCGATGCGGAGCAAGAATCAGCCGCGCTGTAGCCGACTTGCGCATTCACCATCTTGTGATTCGCCGGCCACAAGCTGCTGGGGTTCACCGTTAGCGCAGAAATCTGCGGGGCGGTGGTATCCACAACCTGCACCGTGCGCGTGACCGTGGTCGCCGCATTGCCAGCGGCGTCTTGCACGTTGTAGTGCAGTTGATAGGTCCCCGGCGTACCGCTAGCGACTTGACCAGTGACGGTAATGGCCGCGCTGAGATCACCATCCCGATCGTCCAGCGCCGTGGCGTGGGCATCGACATAGGCGCTGCATGCCTCCAGCGTCACCAACGCGTCGCCATTGAGGGTGATGACTGGCGGCGTGGTGTCGGGTGCCGGGCCTGAACTGCCCCAGACGTAGGTGGAATACGAACCATCGAAAGACGAGTAGGCATAGCCGACCGGCAGACCACCAGCACTGACCATATGGGGCACCGCTTCGTAGGCACCAGCGACGATCAGCTCATCCACGGCTTCGCCAATCCGCCAAGCAAAGCCGCGCGCACCGTTGTAGACGCTGTAATCGTAGAAGTAACCAACCAGCCTGCCGGTGGCACTCAGCGCGTAGCCGTAGCCGGTCGCATTAGCACTCGGCATGGGCACCGCATGTAGGCCACTGGACTCCGACCACAGGTAGGGTTTTGCACCGTCTTGGCCTTGGACGTACATCACCGCGAGCCCCGATGGATTGAGGCCAAAGATATCCGCGTACTGCGCGTTGCCAGGCAGCGCAATAAATTGCAGCCCGCTCCCCAAACGCCAGTAAAAGGGCCGGTAGAAGTATTGGCCGGTGGTCGTGTCGTAGCCGTGATGCTGCGCCACCACCAGTCCGCTGTCGTTGATGTCCCGCGCGTAGCTGTAATGGTTGCCTTGATTCGGCAAGTGACCGGTTAGGTCCAGAGTCCCGGTGGCCTGCGACCAATAGAACGCCTGATAGCCCGACTGACCGTAGGTCTGACCCACCACCGCACCCACGTCATTGATGGCGTGGCCATAGCCGTATTGGTACGTCGCGTTCGGCAGGTGGGGGATCACCAACGCGCCGGTATCGCGGCTCCAGTAATACGCGTGCTGCCTACCCGTGGTTCCATCGTAGTAATGCCCCATAACGCGGCCAGACGGCGTCAAGCGCTGCGGCGAGGCTGAGCTATAGCCCGCTCCAGCGACATCGATCGGATCAACCCACTCGTGCCCAGCGCTTTGCGTCCACAAAAATGAGCGGGTGTGGCCATCCGGGGTGTAGGCCAAGCCCAGCACCTGCCCGGCGTCGTTAATGGCGATGGCGTAGCTGTACTGCCAGCTGGGATCGCCGATATCCACCATGCCGGTGGTTTTGCTCCAGTAAAAGGCCGACGTCGACCCATTACTGCGTGCCGCTTGGCCCACCACGGCGCCATGGGCGTTCACCGCTTGGGCATAGCTGTAGCTTCCGCCGAGGGTGCCGAGATCGACGGTACCCTCGCTGCTCGACCAGTAATACGCATGCTGCTGTTGATTGTTGGCGGTGAGGTGGTAGCCCACGACCGCACCCTGCGCGCTGACGGCGGAGGGGAATCCGTAGGTGCCGCCCAAGTTCCCGACTGGAGTTCCCTCAATCACCGCTGCCGGTGCCGACAGTGACCACGTCACTGCCATTAATGCCGCGCTACAACGCTTCAATATTGTGTTCATTGCCCACTCCTTGGGGTTTGGATCAGCCGATTGCTGAGCCTGCGCTGAACCCAATATCCGAACGCCTATTGGCGATTAGCGGTAGCGATTGCCCCGCCCAAAGGAGCGTAATTTTCTTGGCGGCAGGGAAATAAATAATTGTTTATTAACAGATAGATATGATTCCATATTCAGATGGTCTCCACGCCCCATTCGCCGCCGGCTCACAGCGGCTTTCGGCGCTGGCGTGGGTAGGCTTTTGGCTTATGCTGCCGCGCCACCCGCCCTAAGGCCGCCCCATGAAACCCATCCTCGTCGTCGCCTCGGTACTGGTGTTGGCGCTGCTGGCGCTGTTTGGCTTACAACGATCGCCGACGATGCCCAGCGCGGGTCAGACATCCGCAGCGCAAGCGTCGGCCCAAGCGACCCCAACTGCTGAGCAACCTGCGGCCAATCGGCAAGTACTAACAGCGCCTGCCGCTCGGCGCGCGACCCCGCCTCCGGTGCCCAGCCCCGACGCGAAGAGCCCCACGAGAACCGTGCTCTACCCGGAGCCTGGCCATGAGCCCTTGGTGCTGTTGAACTGTGCCGCCCTATTCCCACCCGCGACGATCGGCCTAGAGGATTGCGAGCAACGTGAGCGCGCCCGCCTCACCAGCCAGTGCGCAGACACCAAAGTCCAAGCGCAAACCGCAGCCGACGCGGGTACGGCAGAAGCGCTAGCGCGCCGCGCACGCAGCCTCTGTCGCGCTGCAACGGGCGACTTCGGCAAGTCAGGTGCAGGCGTGCAATAGCGCAGCGCAAGTTCGAAACCCGGGCTTTCGTTGGGTGATGAAGGTTCCGCTCTGCCAGCGACGCCTTATGTTTTGCTTTTGACGCACAAATAATTAAACAAATGCAGGTCGGCAGGCACTAGGCTAGCGGCACTCCTTGGTTAAGCCCCGCCCCATGTCCACTGCCATCGTCTGGCTACGCCGCGACCTCCGTCTTGCTGACCACCCCGCGCTGCACCACGCGCTCAGCCAGCACCTGAGCGTCGTGCTGGCCTACATCCATGCGCCGGATGAGCTAAGCCCTTGGGCCGATGGCGCGGCCAGCCACTGGTGGTTGCACCACAGCCTCGCCGCCTTGCAGGCGAGCGTTGCCGCCAAAGGCGGCCAACTACTGCTGCGCGAAGGTGCAAGCTTGGCGGTACTCCAGGCGCTGATCGCAGAAACCGCTGCCACTGCGGTGTATTGGAGTCGCTGCTACGAGCCGGCCGCGATCGCGCGCGACCAAGCGGTCAAGACCGCGCTCAGGGCGCAAGGCATCACGGCGGAGAGCTTCAACGCCAGCTTGCTGTTTGAGCCTTGGCAGCTAAAAACCAAGGCTGTAGAGCCCTATCGGGTGTTCTCACCGCTGTGGCGCAACGCCGAGCCGCAGCTAGGCAATTTGCCCGCCCCGCTGCCTGCACCAGACGCCCTGCCGCCGCTGCCAGCGCCGCTGCCCAGCCTGCCGCTGGAGCGCTTGGGCCTGCTACCCAAGCTGCCGTGGGCGGCGGCCTTCCCCCAGCGCTGGACACCGGGCGAGGCCGGAGCGCTGGCCCGCCTCGCAGAATTTGCCGATGGCCCCATCGCGCACTACAAGCAGCAGCGGGACATCCCAGCCCTGCCCGCCACATCAGGGCTCTCGCCGCATCTGCATTTTGGAGAGATAAGCCCGCGCCAAGCACTTGCCGTGGCAAGGCTAGCGACTGCCGGTGCCAGTGCCAGCGCGCAGACCAACGCAGGCCACTTCGTGCGCGAGCTCGGTTGGCGCGAGTTCAGCCATCACCTCCTATTCCACTACCCGCACACGGCAGATAAGCCGATGTACGAAAAGTTTGCGGCCTTCCCTTGGCGCTCGGCGGCTGACTACGCCCAAGACCTCAAGGCTTGGCAGCAAGGGCGCACCGGTGTGCCGATCGTCGATGCCGGTATGCGCGAGCTCTGGACTACCGGCTGGATGCACAACCGCGTGCGGATGATTGTCGCGAGCTATCTGACCAAAAACCTGCTCATCCCTTGGCAAGCGGGTGCCGCTTGGTTTTGGGACACCTTGGTGGATGCCGACTTAGCCCAAAACTCGCTCGGCTGGCAGTGGAGTGCCGGCTGCGGCGCGGATGCCGCGCCCTACTTCCGCATCTTCAACCCCATCCTGCAGGGCGAGAAGTTCGACCCCGACGGCGCTTACACGCGGCACTGGGTGCCTGAGCTGGCCAAGCTCGGCGATCAATACCTGCACCGCCCTTGGGAAGCCCCGAGCGATGCGCGCCGCGCCGCCGGTATCGCGCTTGATAGCCCCTATGCCAAGCCCATCGTCGATTT
>CAZHTI010000166.1:0-4292 GCA_964535755.1 uncultured Salinisphaerales bacterium
GCAACCTGGAAGTGCACTGCGAACCCGGTCGCGCCATCGTCGGCAACGCCGGCATCTTGGTGACCAAAGTCGAGCTGCTCAAAGCAGGCGAAGAGAAAAGCTTCTGCATCGTCGATGCCGCGATGAACGACCTGCTCCGCCCCACGCTCTATCAAGCCTGGATGGACGTGGTGCCGGTGCGTGAGCCTGCCACCGACGCCATCACCCAGAACTACGACGTCGTCGGCCCAGTCTGCGAAACCGGCGACTGGCTCGCCAAAGACCGCCTGCTGTCAGTGGCCGAGGGCGATCTGCTCGCAGTGCGCACCGCCGGTGCCTATGGCTTCACCATGAGCAGCAACTACAACAGCCGTGGCCGCGCTGCGGAGGTAATGGTGGACGGCGAGCGCATCCACCTGATTCGCGAGCGCGAGAGCTTTGACGACTTGATCCGCGGTGAAAGCTTGCTGCCCTAAGGCAGCCTTACTAAGGATTAGAGCTTCACGCTCGGCAGATACACCGCACCCAGCAGCGCAGGGCCGCGCGCGCCGGTCACGCTGGTGAGGTTGCCGGCGATGCGGTTGACGCGGCAGCGTGCCAGCCAAGCAAAAGCGGCAGCCTCCACCCACTCCGGAGGCAGTCCGAAGGCCGTAGTCGGTTCTACCAATGCCCCAGGCAGCAAGGTTTGTAGGCGGTCCATCAAGTAGCCGTTGCGGGCGCCGCCACCACAGACCAGCAGGCGGCGGGTGTCGGGAGCTCTCGCGTTGACGATGGTCTGCGCCGTCAGTTCGCAAAGTGTTGCGGCGACGTCCGCCTTGTTGAGCTTGTCCCACTTCACCGGCGATTTCGCCTGCGCCCAGTCCAGATTGAACTGCGCACGGCCGGTGCTCTTGGGCGCGGGGGCGCTGAAGTAGCTCTCGGCCAGCCAAGATTTCAACAGGCCTTCAACCACGCTACCGCTGGCGGCGAAGCTGCCGTCTTCGTCGTAGGGCTTGTGCAAGCAGCGCTGTGCCCACTCGTCCATCAAACCATTGCCGGGGCCGCAGTCGAAGCCCACCACCGGCTCTTGCGGCTTGGCCGATAGCCAAGTGACGTTGGCGATGCCGCCGATGTTCACCACCGTGCGGGTTTCGTTGCTGCCGAACACTGCGCGGTGGAAGCCGGGCACCAAGGGCGCGCCTTGACCGCCGAGGGCGATGTCGGCGCGGCGGAAGTCGGACACCACGGTGCAACCGGTGCGCGAGGCGATCAGATTGGCATCGCCCACCTGCAAGCTGGAGCGCACGATGCGCGGGTCGTGGAAGATGGTCTGGCCGTGGCTGCCAATGGCAGAGATATCGGCCGAGGCAATGCCTACTGTGCGCATTAAGCCCATCGCCGCGTCTGCAAAGCTCTCGCCGACCGCGACATCCAACTGGGCAAACTCCCGCACCGTCAGCGCTTGCGATTCCGAACGTCCGAGCGAGAGCAAGCGCTCGCGCAGGCTGCTGGGGAAATCGAGGTGATACACCCCTTTTAGCCCCGCATATTGGCCGGATTCGAACTCGGCCAGCACCGCGTCCACGCCGTCAGCGCTGGTGCCGGACATCAGGCCGATATAGCGTTCGCGCATCAGAGCGGGCTCCAGTGTTTAAGCGGCAGATTGGCCGCATTGATCGGGTACAGCAGGGCCACCAAGCATAGCCAGCCCAGCGCCAAAAAAAACCGCCCAGACGGGCGGTTTCTTAACAGCAAGTAGCAGGCCTAGCGCTGTGCCAAACGCGTGTTGGCATCTTCGAGCGCGGCGATCATTGGTGCCGATTCGGCGCGGAAGCGCGCCATCAGGCCGGGGTCCACAGGGTTGGCACGCGGTAGCGCCACGGTCATCGGGTTCTTGTGGATGCCGTCGATGCGAAACTCGTAGTGCAAATGGGGCGCTGTGGCTAAGCCCGACATGCCGACGTAGCCGATTACTTGACCCATGCGGACTTTGCTGCCGACTTTGAGATCCGACTTAAAGCGCGATAAGTGCGCGTAGAGGGTCTCCACGCCACCACGGTGCTTGACCATTGCCACGCGCCCGTAGCCGCTCTTGCTGGCGTAATAGCTGATGACGCCATCGCCGGTTGCCTTGATCGGCGTGCCGATGGACGCACCGTAGTCCACGCCCTTGTGGGCGCGAATGGTGTGCAGGATGGGGTGTAAGCGGCGCAGGTTGAAGTGGCTAGAGACGCGGGCGAAGTCGACTGGGTTGCGCATAAACCCCTTGCGCAAGCTGCGGCCTTGGGGCGTGTAGTAGTTGGCGTCGCCGTGCTTATCGATGAAGCGCACCGCGCGGTACTTCTCGCCACGGTTCACAAACTCTGCTGCGAGGATGTCACCACTCTTGATCTTCTTGCCCTTCGCGTAGATTTCTTCGTAGACGACGGCAAAGCGATCACCCGGGCGGAGGTCTTGCGCAAAGTCCACGTCGTACTCAAACAACTTGGCAAAGCTGTAAATCTGCTTGGCACTGAGCTTGGCCTTGCGGCCATCGGCAAACAAGGAGTTGCGAATGACCCCTGCAACCGCCACTTCCTTACGCTCCATCTCAGCGGTGAGGGTGACGGCCTCAAGGCCTTTTTCGCCACGGCGCAACTCCAAGGTACGGGTGGCATCGAGAGAGTAAGTCAGGCCATCCAAGCTATCGCCGACGATGCGCATGTGCAGGTCTTCGCCATCGCGCAGTTTTTTCAGCCGACGTGCGTCGCCACCCAAAGACATGACCTCCGCCAAGTCGTTCGCAGATAGCCCCATCGCCTCGAAAATGGTCGAAAGCGTCTGGCCCTTACGCACCTGCACCGTGGTCCATTCGCTCGCCTTCGGTGCCGCCATAGCATCGGTGACGGCGGTTTGGATGATGCCGTCGAAATCCTTCGCCATCAGCGCATCGGTCGCCAGCGAGCTGCCCTGCTTGTTGCTCGCAGGAGCGCTCACTGCCAAGAGTTGCGCGCCGCTGGGAGTAATGGTCTCCGGCAGGTCCGGTGTGGTTCCGGTGGCGACTGCGCTGGCGGCGGCTTCTGGTTTAGCCAACAATTGCCAAGTGCCCAGCCCAAGTGACAGCAGGAAGCTCGCGGCCAAAAAAACGCGACGTTTATTGAGCCGCCGCGCAGGACGGGCGGGAATGTAGTCAAATTTCATGAAAACACAGTCCTCGTATCGACAGTCACAGGCTCTAGCGGGTGCCAAGCCTGTGCTTCCTGCGCGTCATTTCTAGTTTGCATGGGCGACACTGCATTCAGCTTTGGTAAAGAAAACACAAAAAAATCCGCTTGACAAGCCTTCGTCCGACGAAAGACCCCAATAAATCAAGACTCTATCCGCCAACCCATGACCACACTTGAAACCACTCTCGCCGAACTCTCACGCGGTAGTGATGAAATCCTGCCGCACAACGAGTTCAGCAAACGCATCCAACAAGCCCACGAAAAGGGCGTCGCCTTGCGCGTCAAAGCTGGGTTCGACCCCACGGCGAAGGACCTGCACCTAGGCCACACCCTGCTGCTCAACAAGATGCGTGCCTTTCAAGAAGCAGGCCATGAGGCCATCTTCTTAATCGGGGACTTCACCGGCATGATCGGCGACCCCACCGGCAAGAACGAAACCCGTAAGCCGCTTACCCGTGAGCAAGTCCTAGAAAACGCCGAGACCTACAAGCAACAGGTCTTCAAGATTTTGGACCCGTCGAAGACCACGGTCGCATTCAATAGTTCTTGGCTCGATGCTCTAGGGGCAGAGGGCATCATCCGGCTTGCCGCTCAGCACACCGTCGCGCGCATGTTGGAGCGCGATGACTTTCAAAAGCGCTTTGCCACCCAGCAGCCGATTGCGGTGCATGAATTCCTCTACCCCTTGCTGCAGGGCTACGACTCGGTAGCGCTCAAGGCAGACGTCGAACTCGGCGGCACCGACCAGAAATTCAATCTGCTGATGGGCCGTCATCTGCAAGCGGCTTACGGGCAAACGCCGCAAATCATCATGACCTCGCCAATCCTCGAAGGCTTGGACGGCGTGAACAAGATGAGCAAGTCCTTGGGCAACTACATCGGCGTCAACGACACGCCAAAGGAGATGTTCGGCAAGGTGATGAGCATTTCAGACACCCTGATGTGGCGTTATTACGAACTGCTGTCGTTCCGTCCGCTCGCTGAGATCGCAGCCCTCAAGCAAAGCGCGGCAGACGGTGCCAACCCACGCGACATCAAGATGGCATTAGGCGCGGAGCTGGTCGAGCGCTTCCACGGCCTAGGCAGTGGCGAGGCAGCCCGCGCCGCCTTCATCGCCCAGTTCAGCCA
>CAZHTI010000167.1:0-4233 GCA_964535755.1 uncultured Salinisphaerales bacterium
TAGCGTTTTTGACCGGCTAAGGGTGTACGCCGCTGTCCACCGGCTTGCAAGCACAAAACCCGTCTCCCGTCTCCCGTCTCCCGTCTCCCGTCTCCCGTCTCCCGAGAATCTAAGGCGCCTTCACCAAGACCATGTCGGTCTTACCCCAAAACGCCTGCATGCTGACGAACTTGCCCTCGGCATTGAAGCGCATCACGTCAATGACTTGGATGTGCGCCTCGCCGCTCGGCATGTTGAGCAAGACGTCGAACGCCATCGCCGCCGAGGCACCGTGGCTAGCGCGGATGGGCGCGGCGAGCTTGAGCTTCGCGCCACTCTTCATGGCAAAGGTATAGAACTCGGCAATCGCTGGCTTGCCCTGCTTGAGCGGGCTGCCGACTGGGTCTTCCACCGTGGCGTCGTCCGCATAGAGGCCGACGACGGCCGCGTGGTCATTGCGGTTGTAGGCGTCGATGTATTCCTGCATCGCGGCCTTCATCTGTGCTTCGGTGGGCATGCGGGTGGCTCCAATCTCGTGGGCGATATTTCTCTAGGGAGTCTTAGCCAATCCCCCACGATGAAAATCACCCGCGTGGACTAAACTCGACGGATACATCCGCCACTGTGCGGCTGCGCGAAGGAGCACGATAACCACATGGCACCGCCAAACCCCCACCCCAACAGCGTGGCTCGCCCACCCGCCCCGCCGAGCACCGGGCCTAAGCCGGCGGAGCTACTAGCAGGCAGCTTGAGCCTGAGCAGCTTGGAAACCCTGCTGGCCGCCATCTATGGCGGTGCGACGGAATCCCCACCTTGGCAGACCGCGCTCGACCAAATGCGCGATGCCCTCAGTGCGGCCCACGTCACGCTGATTCTGCGCCCACCCTCTAGCGATAACACCGGCGTGATGATCAATACCGGCGCGGTCACCGCCCAAGGCATCGAGAGCTACGAGACCCGGTTCTTCGCGCTCGACCCCTTCGTGCGCCTGCCCGAAGGCGAAGTGACGACGGCTGAAGAAATCATCGGCAAGAGCTGGTTGCAGAGCGCGGTGTATCAGGAGTACCTAAAGCCACTCGACGTGCGCCATTTGTTGGGCGCGGACATCTACACCAAAGAAGGCATCGAGTGCCGCCTGCGCATCACCCGTGGCCACGACGCCCAGCCGTTTACTGACAACGACAAAACCCTCTGCCGACTGCTGCTGCCGCACTTAAAGCGCAGCATCCAGTTGCACGCGCAATTGGACTTCTTGGAGTGCGAGCGTGCGCTGTTCGCCGGTGCCGTCAACCGTCTGCTGCTCGGCATGGTCAGCATCGATCAAAACGGCGTGATTCTGGAAACCAACCCAGAAGCGCGCCGCATCCTGGCGGAGAAGGACGGCCTCTGGCTCAGCGGCAACAACCTTTGCGTCGATAACGCGCAGGAGAGCCGCGACTTCCAGCGCTTGCTCAAACAGGTGATGACCGGTGCGGGTGCCGCTCAGGCCAGCGGCCCCGCGCTGGTCGAGGCCATGCCGGTGACCCGCCCCTCGGGCCGCGCCAAGCTCGGCGTGCTGATCAAAGCCGTGCCCTTGGGCCCGTTCAGCGAGAGCAAGCAGCGCCCTGCGGTCGTGGTGTTTCTGCGCGACCCAGAGTCCACCGCCAGCCAGCCCTCGCAGGAGCTGGTGCGCCGCCTATTCGGCCTCACTCGGATGGAAGCCCAACTCGCCCTGCTGCTGACCGAGGGCCTGACGCTGGACGAAGCGGCAGAGAAAATGAACGTGCGCCGCAACACCGCGCGCACCCATCTGCGCAGCATTTTTTGCAAAACCGGCGTCACGCGGCAAACCATGTTGGTGCGCCTGCTCATGAACAGCGTGATTAGCTTGGGTTAGACGCCGCGCATTCGCGGTAAAAACTTATGCGGTGGCGGGTGCGGAGCGGATTACCATCGCGCACCACCCGCCCCACGGCCGCGCCCGCATGAGCACCGACCCCACCGCCGCCCAGTTGCTGCGCCAAGCTGCACTGGACTACCACGAGTTCCCAAGCCCCGGGAAGCTCGCCATCACGCCCACCAAGGCGATGACCAACCAGCGCGACCTCGCCTTGGCCTACTCGCCGGGAGTCGCTGCGGCTTGTGAGGAGATCGTCGCCAACCCGCTCAACGCCGCCCGCTACACCGCACGCGGCAATCTGGTGGCAGTGATCACCAATGGCACGGCGGTGCTGGGCTTGGGCGCGATTGGCCCGCTCGCCGCCAAGCCGGTGATGGAAGGTAAGGCGGTGTTGTTCAAGAAGTTCGCGGGCATCGACGTCTTCGACTTAGAGATTGACGAGCGCGACCCCGACAAACTGGTGGACATCATCGCCGCGCTCGAACCCAGCTTCGGCGGCATCAATCTGGAGGACATCAAAGCGCCCGAGTGCTTTGAGATTGAGCGCAAGCTGCGCGCGCGCATGAAGATTCCGGTCTTCCACGACGACCAGCACGGCACCGCCATCATCGTCGCCGCCGCCCTGCTCAACGGCTTGAAGGTTGTGGGCAAGGATTTGAGCCAGATCAAGCTGGTGGTTAGCGGTGCCGGTGCTGCAGCGCTCGCTTGTGTCGACTTGCTGGTGGATTTGGGCCTGCCCATCGCCCACATCTGGCTCACGGATTTGGCCGGTGTGGTGTACCAAGGCCGCACCGAGCTGATGGACGCCGACAAAGCCCGCTTCGCCCAGGCGACCGCCTTGCGCAGCTTGGCCGAGGTGATCGAGCAGGCCGACGTGTTTTTGGGGCTCTCCGCCGGCGGCGTGCTCCAGCCTGCGATGGTGGCAGCGATGGCCCCGCGCCCCTTGGTTTTTGCACTTGCTAATCCGACGCCGGAGATCCTGCCGGAGCAGGCCAAGGCAGCGCGGCCCGATGCCATCATCGCCACCGGCCGCAGCGACTACCCCAATCAAGTCAATAACGTGCTGTGCTTCCCGTTTTTGTTCCGTGGCGCGCTGGATGTGGGTGCGACGACCATCACGCGGGCGATGGAGATTGCCACCGTGCACGCGATCGCCGAGCTCGCGCGCCAAGAGCAGAGCGAGGTGGTCGCCAGCGCCTACGGCCAGCGCGACCTGCGCTTTGGGCCGGATTACCTCATCCCCAAACCCTTCGACCCCCGGCTGATCATCGAGATTGCGCCAGCGGTGGCGCGCGCAGCGATGGCCTCTGGCGTCGCGACCAAGCCGATCGCCGACTTCGACGCCTACGAGCAGCAACTACAGCGCTTTGTCTACCACTCGGGATCGCTGATGCGCCCGCTCTTCGCCATGGCCAGCAAGCTGCCGGACGCCAAGAAGCGCATCGTCTACAGCGAAGGCGAGGAAGAGCGCGTGCTGCGCGCCGTGCAGATCGCACTCGATGAAGGCCTCTGCGCGCCGATCTTGGTCGGCCGCCCAGCAGTGATCGAGCGCCGCATTGCCCGCTTGGGCCTGCGCATGCAGCCGGGGGTGGATGTGCGCATCGTCAACCCCGAGCAGGACGAGCGCTACCGCGAGTATTGGCAGGCCTACCACGCGCTGATGGCGCGGCGCGGTGTGACCGAGGCGATTGCCAAGCTCGACGTCCGTCGCAGGCCGACCCTGATCGGCGCACTGCTGCTGCAAAAAGGCGAGGCCGACGGGCTGATTTGCGGCACCGTCAGCACATTCCCGAGGCACTTGGAGCTGGTGCAGCAGGTCATCGGTCGCAAGCCCGGCCGCAGCGTTTATGGCGCGATGAACGCGCTGATCCTGCCAGACCGCCAGCTGTTCGTCGTCGATACCCACGTCAATTACGACCCTAGCGCTGAAGACTTAGCCGAGATTACGGTGATGGCCGCCGAGGCCATCCGCCGCTTTGGCATCACCCCCAAAGTGGCGCTGCTCTCGCACTCCAACTTCGGCTCCAGCAACGCGCCCAGTGCCAACAAGATGCGCGATGTGCTCGCCCTGCTCCAGCAGCAAGACCCGAGCCTAGAGGTGGACGGTGAGATGCACGGCGACTGCGCGCTCAGTGAGTCGGTGCGCCGCTCGGTGCTGCCTGCCACGACGCTCAAGGGCAGTGCGAATTTGCTGGTCATGCCCAACATCGACGCCGCCAACATCGCCTACAACCTGTTGAAGGTGACCGCCGCCGGCAACGTTGCAGTGGGGCCGATCCTGCTCGGATGTGCCGCACCGGTACACATCGTCACCCCCACCAGCACCGTGCGCCGCATCGTCAATATGACCGCACTGACGGTGGTGGAGGCGAACG
>CAZHTI010000168.1:0-4086 GCA_964535755.1 uncultured Salinisphaerales bacterium
ATTGGCGGCGCGCGCACTGCGCTGTTCTCCTACCTCTATGCCAAGCGCCACGGCGGCAAGTTTTTGCTGCGGATTGAAGACACCGACCGCGAACGCAGCACGCAAGAAGCCGTCGACGCCATTTTTGAAGGCATGCGCTGGCTGGGCCTCAGCAGCGACTTCGAAGAGATTTACCAAACCCAGCGCTTCCCACGGTACGCCGAAGTCATCCAACAAATGCTCGCCGCCGGCACCGCCTACCACTGCTATGCCAGCCGCGAGGAGCTAGATGCTCTGCGCGCGGAACAGCAAGCGCGCAAGGAAAAACCCCGCTACGACGGCCGCTGGCGGCCGGAGCCGGGCAAGGTGCTGCCGACACCGCCTGAGGGCATCAAGCCGGTCGTGCGCTTCAAAAATCCAACGGAAGGCGCGGTCGTCCTCAAAGACCTCATCAAGGGCGAGATCGTCGTTGATAACAAAGAGTTGGATGACCTCATCATCGCCCGCGCCGACGGCGTGCCCACCTACAACTTCTGCGTGGTGGTGGACGATGCCGACATGGGCATCACCCATGTGATTCGCGGCGACGACCACGTCAACAACACGCCACGGCAAATCAACATGCTGCTGGCCTTAGGCCTCACCCCACCGCAATACGCGCACGTGTCGATGATCTTGGGCAGCGACGGTGCCAAGCTCTCCAAGCGCCACGGGGCCTTGGGCGTGATGGAATACCGCGCCATGGGCTTTATGCCGGACGCCATTCTCAATTACCTCGTACGGCTGGGCTGGAGCCACGGCGACCAAGAGCTGTTCACCCGCGAGGAAATGATCGCCAAGTTCGACTTCGACCATGTGTCCGCCGCACCCGCGCGCTTCGACATGGAAAAGGCCTACTGGGTCAGCCACCAGTACCTGAAGAACACCGACCCCACGGTGATCGCGCCTGAGCTGGACTGGCACCTGCGGCGCGTCGGTGCTGACCCAGCCAACGGCCCTGCCCTGACCGCCGTCATCGAGCAGCAACGTGAGCGTTGCCGCACCCTGCTGGAGATGGCGGAGAAGTCGAAGTTCTTCTACGCCGAGCTTGATGGCTACAACGAAAAGGACGCGGCGAAGCATCTAACGGCAAAGGCCACACCCGTGCTCGCCGCCCTCATCAGTGCCCTAACCGCCCTGCCCGACTGGCAGCCTGCGGCCATCCACGCTGGAGTGCACGGTGTCGCCGAGCAGCTCGGCCTCAAGTTGGGTGACGTCGCCCAGCCGATCCGCGTGGCCGTGGTCGGCATGGCGATCTCTCCGCCCATCGACCAAACCCTGTTCCTGCTCGGGCGCACGCGCACATTGGCGCGCCTGCTGGCGGCGGCCAGACAGGCAAGTGCAACCTCACCTGCGACCTAAGAGGCACGGCGGATTTCATCAACGATGTAAAGGGAATACACTCTGGTAAAGCGACAATGAAGGAGTAAAGCAATGTCCACTGCCACCGCCAAAATTTCCAGCAAAGGCCAACTCACGGTGCCCGCAGCGATGCGCCGCAAGCTGGGCGCTGACGTGGTAACTCTGCGCATGGTCGGCCAAACCATCACGGTCGAGCCGCAAAAGAGCCTAGCGGGTGCGCTGAGCGCCTATGCCAAAGGTGTTCCCGATTTAAAAAAAGAACGGGAAGTCGCCTGGGAGCTGGAAATGAAGGAGCGCCATGAACGCTGGATGCGTGATTGATACCAACGTCATTCTTCGCTGGCTTCTGCAAGATCACCCGGAGCTTTCGCCGAAGGCCACGGCTTTCTGGAAGCAGGTAGAAGCAGGTGAGCGGACAGCTTTCATCTCCGACGCCGTCCTCACCGAAGCCGTTTTCGTGCTCACCCGGATTTACGCGGTGCCGCGTGCTGTTGTTGCAGCCAACCTCACGGAAATCGCCGGCCTCAAGCACACAATGTTTCACGACAAGCCGTCCGTCTTCGGTGCGATAAAGCTTTACGAGCAGCGGAATATCAGTCTGGTGGATGCCCTCGTGGTGATGTATGCCGCCGCCCAAAACTCCGAAATCATCAGCTTCGACGCCGACCTGAAAAAGGCGGCAAAAAAACTACAAGCACAGTCATCATGACCATTCACATCACCTTCCCCGACGGCGCAGTCAAACCTTTTGATATCGGCATCACCGCCTTGGCGATTGCCCAAGGTATTTCCCCCGGCCTCGCCAAAAAGTGCGCAGTCGCCAAAGTCAACGGCCAGCTTTGGGACTTAACCCGCCCCATCACCCAAGACGCAAAGCTGGAATTAGTCACGCGCGATAAGCCAGAAGCGCTGGAAGTCATCCGCCACGACGGCGCGCACGTGATGGCGCAAGCGGTGCAGGAGCTCTTCCCCGGCACGCAAATCACCTTTGGGCCATCCACCGAGGTGGGTTTTTATTACGACTTCGCCCGCGCCGAACCGTTTAGCGAAACGGATCTCGAAAAAATCGAGCAAAAGATGAAGGAGATCGTCAAGCGCGATCTCCCCATCACCCGCGAAGTCTGGCCGCACGCACAAGCCATCGCCCACTTCGAAGCCATCGGCGAGAAGTTCAAAGCCGAGTGGATCCGCGAGGGCATTGCGGCAGATGCCGAGATCAGCATCTACAAGCAGGGTGATCACTGGCTAGACATGTGCGTAGGCCCGCATATGCCCTCCACCGGCAAGCTCGGCACGGCCTTTAAGCTCACCAAAGTCTCGGGTGCCTATTGGCGCGGCGATGCCAAGAACGCCCAGCTTCAACGCATCTACGGCGTCTGCTTTGCCACCGAGGACGACCTCAAAAACTATTTGAAGCAGCAGGAAGAAGCCGAGAAGCGCGACCACCGCAAGCTTGGCCGTGCCCTAGACCTTTTTCACTTCCAAGAGGACGCCCCGGGCAGCGTGTTCTGGCACCCCAAGGGCTGGACGGTGTTCCAGACCCTCATCGACTACGTGCGCAAGCAACTCGCGAAGAACGATTACGTCGAGGTCAACACCCCAGACATGATGGACCGTGGCCTTTGGGAGCGCTCCGGCCACTGGGAAAACTACGGCGTCAACATGTTCACCACCGCAAGGGACGAAGACCGCGTACTGGCCTTCAAACCCATGAACTGCCCGGGCCATGTGCAGGTATTCAACCAAGGCCTGCGCAGCTATCGCGAGCTGCCGATGCGCATCAGCGAGTTCGGCAAAGTGCATCGCTTTGAGCCCTCCGGCGCACTGCACGGCCTGCTGCGGGTGCGCAGCTTCACCCAGGACGACGGCCACATCTTCTGCACGCCCGAGCAATTGCAGGAAGAGGCGGTCGTCTTCTGCCGCATGACGTTGGCCGTCTATAAAGAATTCGGCTTTGATGAGGTGCGCATCAAGCTCAGCACCCGCCCAGAAAAACGCATCGGTGACGACTCCCTCTGGGACAAAGCCGAGCAAGCACTGGCCGACGCCCTAGACAGCCAAGGCATTCCCTACACCATCTTCGAAGGCGAAGGTGCTTTCTACGGCCCGAAGCTGGAGTTTGTGCTGCGCGATGCCATCGGCCGCGACTGGCAATGCGGCACGCTGCAAGCAGACTTCAACCTCCCCGGTCGCCTTGGCGCGGAATATGTGGGCGTTGACGGAGCCAAGCACGTCCCGGTCATGCTGCACCGCGCCATGCTGGGTAGCCTGGAGCGCTTCACCGGCATCCTCATCGAGAACTTCGCAGGCACGCTGCCTTATTGGCTCAGCCCCGTGCAAGTCGTCGTCGCCCCCATCGTCAGCGACGTCGACGGCTACGCGCTGCAAGTGCGCGACACCCTACGGCGTGCCGGCATCCGCGCTGAAGCTGACACCAGCAACGAAAAAATCACCTACAAAATCCGCGAGCACTCACTGCAAAAAGTCCCCGTGATCGCTGTGGTTGGGCGCAAAGAGGCGGAACAAGGCACCGTGACCCTCCGTCGTTTGGGCAGCGAAGCCCAAGAGTCCTATCCATTGGAAGCAGCTATCCAAAACCTCAGTAATTCACTCCACGTTCAGGTTTGAACAGGGATGGCCGGTAGGCTTAAGCAGACAGACGCCACTAAACAAGCGGTCGTCGGCACAAATCACGCGTTCATCTCC
>CAZHTI010000169.1:0-3978 GCA_964535755.1 uncultured Salinisphaerales bacterium
AATTGAATCTGCTGGGTGCCTTCGAAGATGTCCAAAATCTTGGCGTCGCGGGCCCATTTTTCTAGTAGCTCGTCCTCGCCGTAGCCAGCGGCGGCGCAGAGGGCGACGCATTGCAGGGCGACGTCCACACAGGTTCGGCCGGCTTTGGCTTTGGCCATGCTGGCTTGCAGGGAGTTGGGCTTGCGGTTGTCGGCCATCCATGCGGCTTGCAGGGTGAGCAGGCGGGCGGACTCGTAGTCGGCTTCCATCGCCAGCAGGCTGGCGGCGGCAGCGGTTTGCCGCAGTGGGGTCTTTTGGTAGTCGACGGCTACCCCTGCCGCTGCGAGTAGCTCGCGCGTGCGCTCCAAACAGGCGCGGGTCAGGCCCAAGGCCATGCCGGCGACCAGTGGGCGGGTGTTGTCGAAGGTTTGCATGACACCGGCAAAGCCTTTTTCGACGTTGACTTCAGCACTGCCGAGCAGGTTCTCCTTAGGCACGCGGACGTTGTTGAGGACAAAGGCGGCGGTGTCGGAGGCTCTAATGCCGAGCTTGTGCTCAAGGCGCGTTAGCTCAAAGCCGGGCGTGCCTTTCTCGACGACAAAGCTCTTGATTGCGGCGCGGCCGACGTTGCGGTCGAGCGTGGCCCAGACCACGACGAGGTCGGCGCGCTCGCCGCTGGTGACGTAGATCTTCTCGCCGTTGAGGATGTAGTCGTCGCCGTCTTGGACTGCGGTGGTGCGGATGTTGGCGGAGTCGGAGCCGGTGCCGGGTTCGGTGATCGCCATCGCCGCCCAGCGGCCCTTGAAGCGCGCCAGTTGCTCCTCATTGGCCACCGCCGCAATGGCGGAATTGCCTAGGCCCTGACGCGGCATCGAGAGCAGCAGGCCAACGTCACCCCAGCAGAGTTCCATCGCGCCCAATAGCGTGGCGAGGTTTGCGCCATTGCGATTGCCGTCGCCGTCGCTGCTGCTAGCGCGGCCCACACCGGCCGCTCCAGCGCCGGAGCCCGCGCCGCTCTGGTTCATGCCGTCCATCAGGCTGGCGAGCAGGTCTAGTTCCTTCGGGTAGCTGTGCTCGGCGCGGTCGTACTTGCGGGAGTTGGGGCGGAAGAATTGCTGGGCGACTTGATGCGCTTGGGCGATCAGCGGCGCGAACTTCTTGGGGGTTTCGAGGGAGATCATGGCGTTCTGGGGATGGTGGTTTAGGGGCAGGGATGGCTCTGTGTGCTTGGCTCTAAACCAGCACCACTCCCTCCATGAAACCGGCCGCGCGTAAGTCGCGGTACCAGCGCTCGACCGGGTATTCCTTGGTGAATCCGTGGCCGCCCAATAGCTGTACGCCGTCGCTACCAATGCCTGCGGCCTTGCTGCTGACCAATTGGCGGGCGATGGCGGCGGCGGGGTGGAAGGCAGCACCTTGCTCGGCCAGCGCGGCGGCGCGCCAAGTGGCGAGGCGCAGGCCTTCGAGCTCAATGGCGATATTCGCCACCAAAAAGGCCACGGCCTGCCGGTGGCTGATGGGCTCGCCGAAGGCCACGCGCTCGTTGGTGTAGGGGATGACGTGGCTGAGCACGGCTTGTGCGGTACCGGTGGCGAGCGCGCACCAGCCTAGGCGTGACAGCGCGATGCAGTCGGCGTAGTCCGTGCCCTTGGCGAGGATGGCGGCGGCGGGCAGGTGCAGGTCCTTCATCCGTAGGCGCTCGGTGGCGGCGGCGCGCAGGCCCATCGCCGGTTCTGGGCTAAAGCTCAGGCCTTCTGCACCGGCTTCGACGATGAACAGCGCTGCGCCCTCGCCGGGGATCTCGGCGGCGATGACGAACAAGGCGCAGTGGCTGGCGGCGGGCACCAAAGCCTTCTCGCCATTGAGCCTGAAGCCGCCGGTGACGCGCTCGGCCTTGGTGTGCAGCGCGAAGGCATCGAACAAAACTTGCGGCTCTTGGATGGCGAGGGCGGCGCGCGGCACGGACTCGCCACAAAACGCGGGCAAGTAGCGCGCTTGCTGGCCGGCACTGCCCCAGAGGCTGATGGCGGTGGCGACGGCTTGCGGTGCTAAGCAGGCGACGGCTAGGCCCATGTCGCCTTCAGCCAAGGCTTCGGTGATCAAGACGTGGCTGACGGCATTGCGCTCGGAGCCCGCACCGCCGTGCGCCTCCGGCACCGCGAGTGCGGCAAAGCCTAGGGCTTGGGCCTCGGCGAGGAGGTCTGCCGGTGCCGCACAGGCGCTGTCGGCGGCGAGTGCCGCGGGCCGTAGGCGCTGCTGGGCGAAGTCCTGCGCGGCGTCGCGCAGGGCTTGCTGCTCATCGGTCGGCGTGAGGTCAAACAACTGAGCACTGCTGGGTCTGGCGAGGCGAGCAGGCGCAAGTAATTTGCGCGCCTGCTGCATGCCCTTGCCTAGCCCCGCGATGGCAGTAAAGCCAGCGGCAGTGGCTTGGGTGACGAGGCGCTCGGTGGGCTTGCGCAGCTTGAGCTGATCCAACACCGGGCTGGCCGCGACGTGATTCAGCAGCTTGAGGCCCAGCCCCATGGGATTGATGGACGTGCGGCGCGGTTTTGGAGCTTGGGTCATGGTCGTCAGCGAGCGGCTTAGGTAGGGGCAGAGTGTGCACTCGAAGGCGGCGGCAACATGGCAGAGCGGCCAAGTGCGTGTGTCGGTGCAGGCAAGTGCGATGACGGCGGGCTTGCTACCCTCGCGCACCATTTTTCTCTAGCCGCTTCCTCACGCCATGTCCGCCAGCCCAACCAGCCCTTATCCGCACCTGCTCAAGCCGCTCGACTTGGGCTTCACCACGCTGAAAAACCGCGTGCTGATGGGCTCCATGCATACGGGTTTGGAAGACCGCAGCAAGAACTTCCCACGGTTGGCGCGCTACTTTGCCGAGCGGGCGGAAGGCGGTGTGGGCTTGATCGTCACCGGTGGTTTTGCGCCGAATATCGAGGGCTGGGTGTCGCCGTTTGCCGGGCAGTTGTCGTCGTCAGGGGCCGCTAAAAAACACCGTGTGATTACCGACGCCGTGCACCAAGCGGGCGGCAAGATCGCCCTGCAAATCCTGCACTCCGGCCGCTACGGCTACCACCCGCTGGCGGTCTCGGCCTCGGCGATCAAGAGCCCGATCACGCCGTTTAAGCCGCGCGAGTTGTCTATCGGCGGCATCGAGCGCCAGATCAAAGCCTTTGTCCGTTGCGCGGTGCTGGCGCGCGAGGCGGGCTATGACGGGGTCGAGGTGATGGGCAGCGAGGGTTACTTCATCAACCAGTTTTTGGTGCCGCACACCAATAAGCGCACCGACGAATACGCCGCACCCGGCCACAAGTTGCCGCTGGAAATCCTGCGCCGCACCCGCGAGGCGGTGGGCCGCGATTTCATCATCGTCTATCGCTTGTCGATGCTGGACTTGATCCCCGACGGCCAGCCTTGGGCCGACGTCGTGCGCCTCGCCAAGGGCGTGGAGGCTGCCGGTGCCACCATCATCAACACCGGCATTGGCTGGCATGAAGCGCGGGTGCCGACGATTGCGACCAGCGTGCCGCGCGGCGCGTTTGCGTGGGTGACGCAGAAGCTCAAGGGCGAGGTCGGCATCCCAGTCTGTGCGGTCAACCGCATCAACACGCCGGAGGTCGCGGAGGACATTTTGGCCAGCGGCCAGGCCGATATGGTCAGCCTTGCACGGCCACTGCTGGCGGATGCTGCGTTCGTCAACAAAGCGGCGGCGGGTAAGGCCGACCGCATCAACACCTGCATTGCCTGTAATCAGGCCTGCTTGGACCACGCCTTCCAGCTCAAGATTTCCTCCTGCTTGGTCAACCCTAGGGCCTGCCATGAGACCGAGTTTGACGCCGCAAAGCCTGCCCGCACCAAGCGCATTGCGGTGGTCGGCGCTGGCCCTGCGGGGCTTGCGTGTGCGACTGAACTCGCCGAGCGCGGCCACGCCGTGACGCTTTTTGATGCCGCGAGCGAGATCGGCGGGCAGTTCAACTTAGCCAAGCGCATCCCCGGCAAGGA
>CAZHTI010000170.1:0-3858 GCA_964535755.1 uncultured Salinisphaerales bacterium
GTGATTGTCGCCGTGCATGGCTTTGTTTTAGGCGGTGGGATTGGCCTTGCTGGAGCGGCGGACATTGTGCTCGCCAGTGACTGCGCGACCTTCGGCGTGCCCGAGGTAGACCGTGGTGCGATGGGCGGCGGCGCGCATTTGCAGCGCTTATTCCCCGTACAAAAAGTGCGGATGATGTACTTCACCGGCGAGCCGATCACGGCTGCCGAGGCCTATCGCTTGGGTGCCGTCGAGCAGGTCGTCGCCAAGGCGGATTTGCCGGCAGCGGCGCGTGCAATAGCCAAGAAAATCGCCGCCAAGAGCACGGCGATGATTCGCTTGGCGAAGGAGTCCTTGAACGGCATTGAGGACGGCAATTTAGAGAGCAAATACCGCTGGGAGCAGGGCTTCACCCTCCAGGCCTACGCCGAGAAAGACTCCGCTGAAACCCGCCGCGCCTTCGTCGAAAAACGCGAAGCGCGCTTTGCCAGCAAAGATGCCAAGGACGGCAACCCATGAAGCTCGCCTACACCGCTGCCCAAGAGGCCTTCCGCGCCGAAGTCCGCGCTTGGCTCGCCGCCAACACACCCAAAGCGCCGCTCAAGAGCTTTGACACTGAAGAAGGTTTTGCCCAGCACCGCGCTTGGGAGAAGACCTTAAGCGAGGGCTGCTGGAGTGCCGTCACTTGGCCGACTGAGTACGGTGGCCGTGGCGCTGACCTGATCCAGTGGCTGATTTTTGAGGAGGAGTATTGGGCTGCCCAAGCCCCTCTGCGCGTCAACCAGAACGGCATCTTCTTGCTCGCACCGACTTTGATGGAGTTCGGCACGGCAGAGCAAAAAGCACGCTTCCTACCGCGCATGGCGAGTGGTGCTGACGTCTGGGCGCAGGGCTGGAGCGAGCCGGGTGCTGGCAGCGATATGGCGGCGATCCGCACCAAGGCAGTGCGGCAAAACGGCCATTACATCGTCAACGGCCAAAAGACTTGGAGCACGCGCGCGGTCTGGGCCGATTGGTTGTTCGCACTGGTGCGCACCGAGGAGGGCAGCCAGCGCCACCAAGGCCTGAGCTTCCTGCTCATCCCGCTCTCGACCCCGGGCATCACCATCCGCCCGATTCGTCAGCTCAATGGCCTGCCCGGATTTGCTGAAATCTTCTTCGATAACGTCCGCGTCCCTGCTGAGAACCTGCTCGGCGCCGAAGGCAGCGGCTGGAACGTGGCGATGGCCACCGCCGGCTTTGAGCGCGGCTTGATGCTGCGCAGCCCAGCGCGCTTCCAAGCCAGTGCCGCCGCTTTGGTGCGCTTGTATCAGGCCCACCCTGAGGCCGCTGCCGCCGACCCCTCGCTGCAAAAAGCCGTCGCCAAGGCGTGGATGGACGCCGAGGCCTATTGCCTAGCCACCTACGCCACCGCGACCCGCATCATGGCCGGGGCCAAGATTGGTGCGGAGGCATCGACCAACAAAATCTTTTGGTCGGAGCTAGACCTGCACATCCACGAGACTGCGATGCGCATCCTAGGCCCCTACGGCGAGCTAATGCACGACGCCCCACTCGCACCCGATGCCGCCGCTTGGCTGGACGGCTTCCTGTTCGCACAGGCCGGGCCCATCTATGCCGGCAGCAACGAAATCCAACGCAACATCATCGCCGAGCGCGTGCTCGGCATGCCCCGCGCCTGAGCCCGACGAGCCGCAACGCCATGAACTTTGCTTTCACTGAAGAACAGAACGCGCTCAACGAGGCCATCCACAAGTTTTTGATGGTGGAGGCAGCGCCCGAGTGGCTGCGCGAGGTTTGGGAGACCCGCTCAGGCCGCTCGACCGCCCTGCGCGCCAAGCTTGCCGAGCAAGGCCTCACCGCGTTTAGCGTGCCGGAGGCCCAAGGCGGTATGGGCTTGGGCGATGTCGATTGGGTGCGGGTGCTGGAGACGCTCGGCTATTTCGCCATCCCGGACTCGCTGCCCGACACCGCCTACGTCGCCGCCAGCCTGTTGCGCGCGCTGCCCGAGTCCGAGGCGCGCACGCACTGGTTGACGGAGATCGCGGCTGGCCGCGCCCGCGTCGCACTCGCCCACCAGAGCAACCCCTGCGTGGCCGACGCCGAGGCAGCCGATTTGCTGTTGGTCGAGCGCGACGGCGCGGTCATCGCCTACAGCCAAGGGCAGGTAGCGCTCCGCTACAACCGCAGCATCGACGCCAGCCGCCGCATGTATCAGCTCGATACTCAAGGCCACGCCGGGCAGTGCCTACAGGCCGATGGCGCAGCGCTCTGGGCTGCGACCTACGACCGCGCGAGTTTGTCGGTCGCAGCCCAGCACTTGGGCCTTGCCGCACGCATGCTGGATTTAGCGGTGGACTACTCCGCCCAGCGCAAGCAGTTCGGCAAACCGATCGGCAGCTTTCAGGCCGTCAAACACCATTTGGCGGATGTCGCGGTCAAGCTGGAGTTCGCCCGCCCGGTGCTCTACCGCGCTGCCTACGCCTTGCAGCACGGCGAGCCACAGGCCGCAGCCTTGGTCAGCCACGCCCGTCTTGCGGCGTCGGAGGCGGCGATGCTCGCCGCGCGCAAAGGCATACAGGTGCACGGCGCGATGGGCTACACCTGGGAGGCCGACCTGCAAATGTTCATGAAGCGCGCTTGGGCGCTAGACCACAGCTGGGGCAGCCGTGGCGCGCATGAGGCGCGTGTTGCCGCCCATGTGCTTGCGGCAAGCACCCGCCTCGGCCCCAGCAGCAGCTTCGCTTAAACCGCCCTAACCCAACCTATTCAACCCACCTAAACCATGACCGCTCAAGCCTATATCGTTGACACCCTGCGCACGCCCACCGGCAAGCGCAAAGGCAGCCTCTCCAGCCTGCACGGTGCGGACTTGGGCGCGCATGCGCTCAAAGCCTTGGTGGCCCGCAACGCCATCCCCGCTGAGGATTACGACGACGTCATCTTCGGCTGCTTGGACGCCATCGGCCCACTGGCCGGCAACATCGCCCGCACCTCTTGGCTCGCCGCCGGCCTGCCCTTGCACGTGCCCGGTGTGACCATCGACCGCCAATGCGGCTCCAGCCAACAGGCCGTGCACTTTGCGGCGCAAGCGGTGATGAGCGGCACGCAGGACGTGGTCATCGCTGGTGGCGTGCAGACGATGACGCAAATCCCCATCAGCTCGGCGATGACCTGCGCGAAGCCCTTGGGCTTTACGGACCCCTTCTCCGGCAGCACGGGCTGGGTGCAGCGCTTTGGCGCGGAACCCGTCAACCAGTTTTTGGGCGCAGAGAAAATCGCCACCCAGTGGGGCATCAGCCGCGAGCAGATGGAGGCCTTCGCGCTGCAATCGCATCAACGCGCGAGGGCGGCGATGGCGGCTGGTTACTTTGATCGCGAAATCATCGCCTGCAATGGCCTGAGTGCGGATGAAACCACGCGCGAGACTTCGCTGGAGCAGATGGCCAAGCTAGAGCCCTTGATGGTCAGCGGCCGCATCACCGCAGGGGTATCCAGCCAGACCGGCGACGCGGCGGCGGCGATGCTGATCGTCAGCGAGGCCGCACTGAAGCGCTATGGCCTAAAGCCGCGCGCACGCATCCACCACATGAGCGTGCTGGCCGATGACCCGCTGCTGATGCTGACCGCCCCCATCCCCGCCACCCGCCATGCGCTGAAGAAGGCGGGCATGCGCTTAGCGGACATCGACCTCGTCGAAATCAACGAGGCCTTCGCCTCGGTGCCGTTGGCATGGCTGAAGGACATCGACTACCCAGAGGCGCAAACCAACGTCAATGGCGGCGCGATTGCACTCGGCCATCCGCTGGGCGCGACCGGCGTCAAGCTGATGAGCACCCTGCTCTGCGAACTCGAACGCCGTGGCGGCCGCTACGGCTT
>CAZHTI010000171.1:0-3704 GCA_964535755.1 uncultured Salinisphaerales bacterium
CGATGGCCGCACCGCTACGGCTCAAACAGCAGCCCGAGGTCGTCGCCATGGTGCACGGCCACCTCGCCCACGCCTACAGCCAACTCGACATCGACCCCGCCGCCACGCGGCAATATCAGCTTGCGTTTGATGGCTATGCGAAATCGCTCGGCGAGACCAGCCTGCCCGCCCTGAAAACCGCCGCCGCCTTGCTGCACGCGGAGTACCTCGGCGGCCTGCTCCCGCAACGTGCCGCGTTCTTCCAAAAGCTCGCAGACGCCGCCGTCGAGCAATACGGTGCCAGTCACAGCGTCGTCTTTGACCTGCGGTCGGCGCTGGCGCTGAGTGATTACCTTATGGGCCGCTGGCAAAAGTCCTACGACCGCATGCTCGCGCTCGACGCCACCGCGCCCAAGGGCACGCAAGACGACCGCCGCCAGATTTATCGCAACCTAATGTCTCGCATCTACGCCTTGGTCAGCCTAGAGCGCTATGACGAGGCCGAAGGCCTGCTGCGCCTAGCGCGCGAGCAGATCCAAAAAGAATACGGTACCAACCATTACGAACACGCTCGGGTTGACCTCAAGCGCGCAGAAATATTCATTGGGCGGCGCGATTTCGCCGCAGCCAAACAAGCCATTGACGGCGCCCAACCCATCATCCAGCAGTGGGAGAAACTGCCTGGCAGCTTCGCCGGACTGACGCAAATGTTGCGATTCAATATGGCGTTCGCGCAACAGAACCTGCTGGCCATGCGCAGCTTGCTTGCCGAGGCTGAGGCCGACTACCTGCGCACCAAGGGAGAGCAAATGGTGGATGACGACGTGCTGCTCAAGCAGCGCGCCTTGCTGGCACTCATGGACGGCCATCCTGAGATTGCTGTCCGGGCATTGCAGCAAGCACTGCAATTGAGCAAGCAATTCCGCAGCGAACAGCACCCTGACCGTATCGACTTCTTGCAGTGGCTCGCCCACAGCGAACTGGCAATGAGCAAGCAAAACGCCGCGCAAATGACGCTGAGCTCTGTGGATCTAGCCGTGCTGCAAAGCCTGCCGAACACCCACGGGCTGCGAGCGCGGCAATTAGTGTTGTTAAACGCAGTACGCACGGGCGTAACCCCGCCACTTTGAATCACCAACCAATTAGGGAGAGAACAAATGCTGTGTAGTCATTCTTGGGCTGAATTATTGGCGGTAGCTTTTACCGAAAACGGGGCTTTTTTAGATGACCTGGCAGGAGGAGATCCGGCAGTGATCGCGGGATCCGCCCATGTCCCTGCTGGATTCACCCTCACGAGCGACGACGCGAATTTGTTTTGCACTAAATATCATCAGGAACTGGTGAGCGTTCGCAGTAACGCGAATTTATCCTTGCAGCAAAAGACCCTGGAAGTCATGAAGCAGAATCTCCGCTGCCCGCCGCCCAATGGTGAAAAAACGGTTTGGACGGAAATCGCTGCAGAAGGTTTGTTATCTGAAGAGCAGCAAGATCAACTGGCATTGTTTTTTCACAATGTCGTTGCAGCGCGGGCAATTTCAGCGTGCCAACAAGGTATTACCGACGGCGCCGAGCGCCGTTTGAAGATCAACGGCTCTTTAGGTCGCGCAGTGAGTGCGACCGCTCGCGTGTACACCGAGGCGGCACGTCGCTCCTGCGAGTAGCGGTTGCACCTTGGCGTGTTGCGCACGCAGCCGATCCGGGCCCTGAGTGACGCGGAAAGCCATGCGCTAGGCTTGGACTCCCTAGCGCATCTGCTTAACCGGTAACCCATGAGCCTGTACCTACTGACCTACAGCAGCATTGCTGTACAACCGTTTAGCCGTAGCGACCTGCAAGCACTGCTGCGCCAAGCGCGCAGCTTTAACCAAACCGCTGGTGTTACCGGACTGCTGCTCTACCGCGATAGCCGCTTTGTTCAGGTGCTGGAGGGCGCGCAGCACACGGTGCTGGACTTGTATAGGCGAATTGAGAATGACCCGCGCCACGCCAAGCTGCGGGTGCTGTCGGTGGAGGGTGCTGCAAGCCGAGCCTTCTCCGCGTGGTCTATGGGGTACATCCCCGTCGAGCAAAGCGCCAGCGGGAACTTTATCTATTCCAACAAACCGGATGACCTCCAATCACCTGGCACTTGGGCGGCACCGGCGGCGTTCAAGTTGTTGGCAGAGTTTCAGTCGGCATGCGTCGCAAACTAGGCTTCGTACACAGCAAACTGAGCGGTATCAAAAGCCTGCCGCCGCGTCGGCTGGCTATGGGGATCTGAAAGAAGCGGGAATAATTAAAAAGCAGTGCGTTGAGACGGGGCGACACCCGTCCACCAAATTGGGGAGGCCATATCGATGGGGAAGCGAAGCGCACCAAAGATTACGGACGAATCCAGCCCGCTCTTGCACGCGGCGCGATGGCGTTTTGGCCCTTGGCTGCTCGATGAGAGCAAACGCGAACTAAGCCGCGACGGCCTCGTGGTGGCGCTTGAGGCCAAGCCGCTGAATATGCTGATGCTGTTGCTGCGCTACCCCGGCGAGCTCATCACCAAGGCGGATTTGATGGAAGCGCTCTGGACTGGGCGCATCGTCACGGACTCCGTGTTGAGCAACTGTGCCGCCAAACTGCGCACCGCATTGGGCGACGACGAGCGCTTGCTGCGCACCGTGCACGGCTATGGCTACCGCTTAGAAGCGCACCCGAAATTAGAGTCCGAAGCCACGGCGACGCCAGAGGTTTCGTCCATATTCACGGCTGGCGCTTCCGTACCGTTCCGCCCCAACTGGGAATTCACCCGCCAGCTCGGGCTAACCGGCGAAACCTGGCTGGCCGTAAACCGCGTCACCGCCGCGCAGCGGGTCTTCAAGTTTGCGCGCACCCCACGCGACCTCGCCGCACTCAAGCGCGAGGTCACCCTCTACCGGCTGCTGCGGCACCACCTAGAAGACCGCGCGCCGGTGGTCGATCTGCTGGATTGGAACTTCGACGAACCCCCTTGGTTTTTGGAGCTTCACTACTGCACGCTCGGCAGCCTCGCGGAGTACCTCGATGGCCAAGGCGGTGCCAAGGCCTTGACTCTGGAGGCCCGCATCGCCCTCATCATCCAGTTGGCTGAGGGTTTATCGCTAGTGCATAACCACGGCGTTCTGCACAAGGATTTGAAGCCCGCCAACGTTATGGCTGAAGCCCTCGATCACGGGGGCGTACGGCTGGTATTGGCGGATTTTGGCTCAGGCCGGCTGCTCGACCCACAGCAGTTGGAATCCCTCGCCATCACTCGCTTGGGCTTTACCCAATTCGGAGAATCCTCCAGCAGCAGTAGCAGCACCGGCACCCCGCTGTACTACGCGCCGGAGGTGCTGTCCGGCCAGCCAGTCACCCTCAAATCCGACATCTACGCGCTTGGGGTAATCGCCTACCAACTCATCGTCGGCGATCTGCGGCGCTTGTTCGCGCCGGGTTGGGAGCAAGAAATCACCGATGAATTGCTGCGTGAGGACATCGCCGCCTGCGCGGCGGGCGACCCCGCCAAGCGCCTTGCGGATGCGCAGTTGCTGGCTGACCGCCTGCGCCACCTACCGCTGCGCCGCGCCGAGCGCGCTGCGGAGGCACAGAAAATTGCCGAGCAGCAAGCCCTAGCCCAAGCGCTGCGCGAGGCCAAAGTGCGGCGGCGGGGTTTGCTGTTGACCAGCGCCGCACTCGCGGCCGGGCTCACCGCGAGTCTGGCCTTGTATTGGCAGGCG
>CAZHTI010000172.1:0-1925 GCA_964535755.1 uncultured Salinisphaerales bacterium
GCAGCCAAGCCTGCGACTACGCCTATACCGGCGGCGAAAGTAGGGGCGGCTGCGGCCAAGCCTGCTGCTGCTGTCGAGCGCGCCTCGGCGGTGGCGGCGGAGGAGCAGGCGCTGCAAGTGGCGATTGCGTCGGGCGATGCGCCCGCCATCGCACGCTTAGTGGCCTCCGGCAGCACGACCAAAATCCGCCAAGCAGCGGCGCAGGCGGTGGAAGATGGCGAGTTGCTGCGCCAACTCATCCGCGACCTGCGCGGTGGTAACGATAAGACTGCCTACAAAATTCTGACCACAAAGCGCGACGCGCAGCTGGAGCAGGCTCGGCAGCAGGAGCAATTGCAGGCGGAGATTGCTGCCGCAACGCTGGCACTGGAGCGGCATAGCAAGCGGCCTTTCGACATTGGCTTTACCCCGCTGCTGACTCAGTTGGAGAACGCTTGGCAGGCGCTGGCCGCAGAAGCCAATGCCGAGCAGTGCGCGACGGCCACGCAGTGGATAGAGCGCGCACGCTCGGTGATTGCCGAGCAGCAGCGCCTAGCCGAAGCGCGTGCCGCCGAGGCGCAAGCGGCGGCGGCGGCAGCGCTTGCCCGCCAACGGCAGGCAGAGGCCGCGGCGGCTGAGGCCGCTGAGCAAGCCCGCGCAGCCGCCGAGCAGCGCCGTGCGATCAGCGAGCAAGCACAGGCCGAGCAGCAGGCGCACAAGCAGGTCGCCGATTTGATCCGCAAGGCGCGCATGGCCTTGAGCGACGGCAGCACCGCGCGCGCTGCGGGAGTGCGCCGGACGATTGACGAAAAGCTACCCAGCTTGCCGCCCCTGCCCCCGCCTTTGGCTAGCCAGTTACATCAGTTGGACGCGCAGCTAGACAACCTCAAGGGTTGGAAGAGTTTTTCAGTCACGCCCAAGCGCGCCGAGCTGATTGAGGAGATGGAGCGGCTGGTGGGCGCGGACTACGAGCCCTTGGACTTGGCAGACCGCATCAAGCGCTTGCAGGAGGAGTGGCGCAGCTTGAGCCGTGGCGCGAGCGCGGGTGAGAGCGATGAGGCCGATTGGCAGCGCTTCCACGACGCCGCACAGAAGGCCTACCTGCCCTGTCAGGAATACTTCGCCGCCCAAGCCCGCGTGTTGGAGGAAAACCTCAAACGGCGCGAAGGGCTCATCGCCCACTTGCAGGCTTTTGAGGCCGCAACCCCTTGGGAGCGTGCGGACTGGCGCGGCGTCATCGCCACGCTGCGCGAGACCAAAGAACAGTGGCGAGCGATTACGCCGGTGGACCGCCGCGCGGGCAAGGCACAGCAGGAGCAATTCAGCGCACTCGTTGCGGGCCTGCAAGCGCGGGTGGATGCCGAGCACGCCAAGAATCAGCAGCAGAAGCAAGCACTCATCGAGCGCGCACAGGCGCTCGCGGAGGCTCCCGACCTACGCGCCGCCATCGACGCGGTGAAGAAACTCCAGCAAGAGTGGCAGGCGACGGGCACGGTGCCGCGCGAGGTCGATCAGCGCCTTTGGGGCGAGTTCCGCCAGCGCTGCGACGCGGTGTTCCAGCGCCGCGAGCAGGAATCCGCTGCGCAAGCGGCAGCGCTGCAGGCGAGCAAGGCGCAGGCGATTGCGCTCTGCGAGCAGGTCGAAGCGCTCGCTACCCGTGAGGGCGCTGGCCTAATAGAAGCTGTCGCGGGCTTGCCCGAGCTGCGCACTGCGTTTGACGCCGTGGGCGAGTTGCCGCGTGCCGATGCGCGCGCGCTGCAGGAGCGCTTCGAGCGCGCGCTCAGCCGCTGCAAGGACGCCCTACGCCGCCAACACGCCGCCGACGCCGAACGTGCTTGGGTGGATTTATTCGCCGTGGGCGAGCGCGTGCGCGCCTATCGGTTCGCTCAGGCTGTGAGCACGGATGAGGCGAGTTGTGCGGGCTTGAAGGCAGAGGCCGAAGCCGC
>CAZHTI010000172.1:2025-3497 GCA_964535755.1 uncultured Salinisphaerales bacterium
GGCGCGCAAGACCTCGCCGCCAATGAGCAGGCCCTGCGCATGCTCTGCATCCGCGCCGAATTGCTCACCGACCAAGCCACCCCGCCCGAAGACCAAGCGCTGCGCCGCGAATACCAATTGCAGCGCTTAGTGCAGAGCCTCGGCCAAGGCGTGAAGGAAGGCGCAGCCCAGCTCGACCAAATGGCGCTGGATTGGCTGCGCGTTGGCCCAATCGCGGCCGAGACCTACCAAGCCCTGCTGCAGCGGTTTTTGGGCTGCCGAGCACCGCGCGCCAACAAGCCAGCATAGCGGGGCAAATTGGCAGGGCGCTGCGCGGCAATCGCAGCGCTTTGGATTTTGCTGGGCGCGAGCCACTGCCCACTTAAGCCGCTCCCGCTCGGTGCTTGCTGCGATAACGCCAAACCCCTAGGCTCTCCAAACCACTAGAGCCTGAGTTTGGAAATGCCCATTACCGCAAAAGACCCTTTTTATAACGAAGACCACGCCGCCTTTCGGGACACGGCACGACGTTTTACGGAAAGAGAGATTGTTCCTCATGTAGAGGCCTGGGAAGCGGCGCAAGAACTACCCCGAGCGCTGCACCAAAAAGCCGCTGAGGCGGGGCTACTACAGATTGGCTTCCCCGAGGACTGCGGCGGCACGCCGGTGCCGGATTTGTTCTACATGATTGTGCTGACGGAAGAACTCGCACGCGCGGGCTCAGGCGGCGTGATTGCCAGCCTGATGAGCCACGGCATCGCCACCCCGCCGATTGGCCACGCCGGTACCGCCGCACAAAAGGCTGCCTTCGCCATGCCCGTGTTAGCGGGCGAGAAGATTGCCGCGCTCGCCATCACCGAGCCCAGCGGCGGCAGCGACGTCGCCAATCTGAAAACGAAAGCCGTGCGCGATGGCGACCATTACGTCGTCAACGGCAGCAAAACCTTTATCACCAGCGGCATGCGGGCGGATTTCATCACTACCGCCGTGCGCACCGGCGGCGAGGGCATGGGCGGCATCAGCCTGCTGGTGGTGGAGGCCGACACCCCCGGCTTTACCCGCAGCCCGCTGCAGAAAATGGGCTGGCACGCCAGCGATACCGCCACGCTCTACTTCAGCGATTGCCGCGTGCCGGTGGCGAACCGCATCGGCCCAGAAAACATGGGCTTCATGGCCATCATGCTCAACTTCAACCAAGAGCGCATCATGCTGGCCGCGCAGGCCTATGGCTTCGCCAAGGTCTGTTACGAGGAGAGCCTCGCCTATGCCCGCGAGCGCGCCACCTTCGGCAAACCGCTAATTCGCAACCAAGTCATCCGCCACAAACTGGCGGACATGAAGATGCGCCTGGATGCCATCAAAGCCCACCTCGATGTGCTCGCATGGCGGGTGTCCAACAAGCAGATGCCCGTGGCCGAAGTGTGCCTCTTAAAAAACCACGCCTGCACCGCGCTGGAGTGGATTGCCAACGAGGCCATGCAAATCCTCGGCGG
>CAZHTI010000173.1:0-1754 GCA_964535755.1 uncultured Salinisphaerales bacterium
GATGATGCACGCGCTGGTCGCCGCCGGTGCCGACGCGCTAGAGCTCGGCATGCCGTTCTCTGATCCCAGTGCCGATGGCCCGGTGATTCAGCTCGCCTGTGAGCGCGCGCTCGCAGCAGGCACGACGCTGACCAAAACCTTGGCGATGGTGCAGGAGTTCCGCCTCACCAACACCCACACGCCGGTGGTGCTGATGGGCTATCTGAACCCCATCGAGCGCCGTGGCCTCGCCCGCTTTGCCGATGAAGCCAAGCAAGCGGGCGTCGATGGCCTGCTGGTGGTGGACTTGGCGGTGGAAGAAGCGCCAGAGTTCGCGCCCACCTTCCGCGCCGTCGGGCTGGACTGCATCTTCCTGTTGGCGCCGACGAGTTCGGTCGCCCGCATCAAGGCAGTCGCCGAGTACGCCAGCGGCTATCTGTATTACGTCTCGCTGAAGGGTGTGACCGGTTCTGCCGCGCTCGATGTCGATGACGTCGCCGCAAAGCTTGCGGAAATCCGCCAGCACGTCGCGCTGCCGATTGCCGTCGGCTTTGGCATCCGTGACGCCGCCACCGCGAAGGCGGTCGGGCAGGTCGCAGACGGCGTCATCGTCGGCTCCGCCTTAGTCAGCGAGATTGAGCGCAATGCGGCTACACCCGAGCTGCTGCCGTCCTTGCTCAGCGCCAAGCTCGCACCGATGCGCGCCGCGCTCGACAGCTTGAACGCCTAAGCGCTGGCCGCTATTGATACCCAACCTAGACGCGTCGCCCCGCAGGAGCCCCCCATGAGTTGGCTAGACAAAATCTCCGGCAGCAAATTGCTGACCACCGGCGTGCGCCGCAAGAGCGTGCCGGAGGGCCTGTGGACCAAATGCAGCTCCTGCCAAGCCGTGCTCTACCGCGCCGAGCTGGAGCGCACGCTGGAGGTCTGCCCCAAGTGCAACGCCCATCACCCCGTGGCCGCGCGTGTGCGGCTGGACCACTTCCTTGACCCCGAGCCGAGAGTAGAGATTGCCGCTAATTTGAGGTCCGTGGACCCGCTGCACTTCAAGGACAGCCGCCCCTACACCGACCGCCTCGCCGAAGCGCAGGAAGAAGTGCAGGAGAATGACGCGCTGGTCGTCATGCGCGGCCAACTCATGGGCCTGCCGCTGGTCGTCGCCGCGTTTGAGTTCAGCTTTATGGGCGGCAGCATGGGCAGCGTGGTGGGCGAGAAGTTCGTCCGCGCCGTCAACACCTGCATCGACCTAGGCCTGCCCTTGGTCTGCTTCGCCGCCTCCGGGGGCGCGCGCATGCAGGAGAGTTTGTTCAGCCTCATGCAAATGGCCAAGACCAGCGCTGCGCTCGCGCGCCTGCACGAGCGTGGCCTGCCGTTTATCTCGGTGCTGACGCATCCGACCATGGGTGGTGTCTCCGCCAGCTTCGCCCAATTGGGTGATCTGCAAATCGCTGAGCCGAATGCGCTGATCGGCTTCGCTGGGCCCAGAGTGATCGAGCAAACCGTGCGCGAAAAGCTGCCGGAAGGCTTCCAACGTGCCGAGTTTTTGTTGGAGAAAGGCGCGATTGATCAGATCATCGACCGCCGCGAGATGCGCGACAAACTCTACCGCCTGCTGGCGATGCTGACCCACTTCAAACCCCCCGTCACCCACTGAGCACGCCATCCGCCTGCTGCGCGGCGCACCTTGGCACTCGCGGTGCTCACTGTGCTGTTAGCACAGCTCCGCGCCTTGAGTGCCAATCTGCGCCTGCTCACAACGGCGGCTGGCGCGCTCA
>CAZHTI010000173.1:1854-3454 GCA_964535755.1 uncultured Salinisphaerales bacterium
CTCGCCGACTGGCTCAGCTACCAAGAACAACTGCACGTCAAAGCCATCGACATGGGCTTGGAGCGGGTAGGGCAGGTTGCCCAGCGTTTGCGCTTGCCGCGCGCGGGCCTGCGCACGATTACCGTCGGCGGCACCAACGGCAAGGGCTCGACGACCACGCTGCTGGCGGGCATCTACCAAGCGGCGGGCTATCGCGTCGGCTGCTACACCTCGCCGCATTTGCTGCACTACGCCGAGCGCATCCGCATCCACGGCGAGATGGCGACCGACGCCCAACTCTGCGCCGCCTTCGCGCAGATTGAAGCGGCTCGCGGCGACGTGCCGCTGACCTACTTCGAGTTCGGCACGCTTGCCGCACTACTGCTGTTTGCCGAGACCCAAGTCGATGTGCAGCTGCTGGAAGTTGGCCTCGGCGGCCGCTTAGACGCCGTGAACTTGGTCGATGCCGACGCCGCCATCGTCACCAACATCGGGCTCGATCATCAGGACTGGCTCGGCGACACCTTGGACGCCATTGGCGGCGAGAAAGCGGGCATCTTCCGTAAAGGGCGGCCCGCCATTTGTGCCCAGCCCGTCGCCTGCGCGGGGCTGATCGCCAGTGCTCAAGCCCTGGGCGCCGATTTGCTCCGGCGGGACTTGGGCGACTTCCGCGTGCACGTCCACGCTGAGGGCTTTGACTACCACTGCCCGCGCTATCAGCATCATTGGCTGGGCCTGCCGCTGCCCGCGCTCGCTGGCGCGCACCAAATCGACAATGCCGCCGGTGCGCTCACCGCCGTCGCCAGCCTGCAAGCCCTGCTGCCGGTGCCGGAGGTGGCAATCCGCAGCGCACTGGTGGGCTTGCAGCTCACCGGCCGCTTGCAACGGCATGGGCGGTTTTTGCTCGATGTCGGCCATAACGCCGAGGCCGCTGCAGCTTTGGCTAAGGCTATCGCCCAGCAGTTCCCTAATCAGCGCCTGCTCTGGCTCGCCGGCATGCTGCAAGACAAACCGCAGCAAGCGGTCGCCGCAGCGCTCAAGCCGGTGATCGCGCACGCCTACTGCATCAGCCTGCCGCCGCCGCGTGGCACCAGCGCAGAAGCGCTGCAAGCAAATTTTGAACAGGCAGGGCTCGCCGCCACCGCCTTCCCCACAGCTGAGGCCGCGCTACTGGCCGCATTGGCAGACGCCTGCGACAATCAGCCCATCTTGCTGTTCGGCTCGTTCCACACCGTCGCCAGCTTCATCCCCCTACTGCCATCGCCATGAGCCCCGCCGCCAACCCCACCAGCCCAACAGCCCCGCAAGAGCCGTTCGCCGTCGTCGTCAAACGGCGCTTGGTCGGCCTCATGGTGCTGCTGCTCGCGGGCTTTTTGCTCAGCTCGGTGCTGCAACGCGGCGTTCTGCCAGAGGCCCAAACCAGCACCGACGGCGCGCTGCAAACCATCGTCGTGCCGATTGGCGGCACCACCGCCGCAGAAAGCGCGGCTGAACAAATCGCGCCGCAATGATTGCGGCAGAGCGACGCGCCGCCTACAATCCCGCCCCTCATTTTCAAGCGCCGAAATAGCTCAGTCGGTAGAGCGACTGATTCGTAATCAGTAGGTCGGAGGTTCGATTC
>CAZHTI010000174.1:0-3447 GCA_964535755.1 uncultured Salinisphaerales bacterium
AGAAGGGCCTGCTGCACATGGACGACAGCCTGGAAGAACTGCTGCGCGGCGTGGACACCGTGCAAGGCAAGTATTCCGAGATTGCCGTGAAAGGCCCTGCCGGTGTTTCCATCGGGCGGTTGGTGGTTGACCCCTTCGCCGAGAAGCTCTACTCGACGAAGGCCGACGAGTTTCAGTTCATCCGCGATGCTGAGAAGGCAGGCAAGAGCCTGGTCTGGGCCGTGGAAGAACTGGTGCGGCGCGGAGCGCAGCGATGAAGCCGCTCGTGCTCGCGCTGTGCTCCGGGCTGGCCGGTGGGCTGATCGCCGCCGCTGGCGTGGTGGCGGCGCAGCGGCTCATCGCGCCCGCGCCGGTGTTCGTCTCCGTGCGCGTGGAAGAACTCATCACCGCACAGGTGATGACCCTCTCCTCGCAACTGGATGATCCAGGTCAGCGCGCCGTCGCGGCAGAACGCTTTGCCCGCGCGCTCGATGTTGAACTCGACACCGTGGCGAAGGACTACGGCGCGGTGGTTTTCGCCAGCGGTGCCGTCGTTCGCGGAGCGACCGATCTCACCGTGACGGTGCGCAGCCGCCTCGAAGCGCGGCTTGCGGTGTCGGAAGGCATCAAGCCATGAGCCACGCAAGCACCACCGTGCTGCCTGGCATGGATGAAGCCGCCACCCGCGCAGCCCGCATCGCCAAGAACCGGCGTTTCATCGTTGCACTGGTCGCCTGGGCCGTTGCGGGCAGCCTGATCCTGATTGAGCTGCGGCCCTGGGTGCGGCTGGCCTTCAACAGCTCCGACAGCCTGCCGGGCTTTCTCTATGTCATCCGCGTGGGTGTGCTGCCACAGCGCGACCAGCTCATCGCCTTCTACCCGCCGCGCAACCGCTACACCCGCGACGGCATGTTCTTCGTGAAGCAGGTGAAGGGCATCGGCGGCGACCGCATCGAGCGGCGCGACGCCGAGTTCTTCGTCAACGGCCAGCACCTGGCAACCGCCAAAGCCCATTCGCTCAAGGGGCAGCCCTTGCAGCCCGGCCCGGAGGGCGTGCTGCCCGATGGTTTCTTCTGGGTGTGGACACCGCACCCGGATTCCTTTGATTCGAGGTATGTCGATGTCGGCTGGATTGCGGCGGATCGTGTGCTGGGCCGTGCTTACCGTCTGCTGTAGTGCGCAGGCGGAAGACCTCGGCCAGGTGGGTCGTAGCTGGCCGATGGCCGAGCACGACATGGCCGAGGCTCTGATTGCTCGCCTGCGCGAGAAGGAGCGCAGCGGCGAACTGGCGAAGCTGCATGAGGGGATGCGCGAGCGTGCGCAAGCCACCGCCCGCGCACCGCGTTCGCTGGGCCTGCCGCGCGTGGTGAAGACACGCAGATTTCTGTTCGACCCCAGCGTCACCGTGCCCTACGACCTGAGTGATGCCGAGGGACGTGTTTTCCACAAAGCCGGGACGAGCGTGAACCCGCTCGATCACATGACGCTGACCAAGCGCATCGTCTTCGTGGACGCCGCCGATTCGACGCAGCTCGACTGGCTGCGCAAGCAGCTGGCCGCGCCCGGCGCGATAAAGCTGGTGCTCACCGGCGGCTCGCCGGAGACCGTCTCGAAGCAACTGCATCGCCCGGCCTGGTTCGATCAGGACGGCTCGCTGGTGAAGACCTTTGGCATCAAGGCCGTGCCTGCCGTGGTTTCGCAGGATGGTCGTCTGCTGCGCGTGGCGGAGGAACGGCCATGAAGCACTGGATTGCGTTGGCGGGTGTGCTGTTGTCGCTGGGCGCTGCGGCGCAGGATTCCGGTAGCAGCGACAGCAGCACCGCAGGCCCCTGTCCGGGCCGCTTCCCGAATCCGATTTCCGACATCTGCTGGAAGTGCGTGTTCCCGATCTCCATCGGCCCCGCCAAGATCACGCTCGACCAGCAGGATGCGGGCGACGACCCACCGCTGATCTGCACCTGTCCCGCACCGCCGCCGCTGTTCATCCGCTATGGCATCGGCATCGGCTACTGGGAACCGGCGCGCGTCGCCGAAGTGGTGCGCACCCCCTGGTGCTCGCCGACGCTCAACGGCACCGTGCTCGCCGACTACGAAGCACCGCGCGGCGCACATGCTGGCAATTCGGACGGCGAGCGCCACGCCTTCTACCACGTCCATTGGTTCACCTATCCGCTGCTGTCGTGGATCGGTGCAGCCTTCACCTCTGCGGTCTGCGGCGTGGAAGACAGCTTCGATCTCGCCTACGTCACCGAACTCGATCCGCTGTGGGACGACGACGAACTGAGCTTTCTCATCAACCCCGAAGCCGTGCTGTTTGCCAACCCCATCGCTCAGGCCGCGTGTATCGCCGACACCGTGGCGGCGACGGTGGGTTTTGGCCTCGATCCGCTGTTCTGGTGCTCCGGCTCGCAAGGCTCGGTGTATCCCATCTCCGGCAGTTCGGCGCACCACGTCGGTGGCGTGGATACCAGCCTGCTGATGACGCACCGCATGGCCTTCAAGCTGCACCGCCAGGGCATCGGGCAGGACACGTCCACCACGGGTGCGATGTGCGGCTCGCAGTTGCAACCGATCCTGCGCAAGAACCAATACAAGACGCACATGCTGTATCCGGTGCGCACCAACAATGGCTCGGTGCCTTTTGGCAGACCCAGTGCGATCTGGGCGGCGGGACGCGAGTATCCCTACGAGGGTGAAGACTTCTCGCATCTGGTGTGGAGGAAGCGCCTTTGCTGCGCGTTCTAAGCCTGTGCGTGGCACTCGCCCTCGCGGGCTGGGTTCTGGCGCGTGAGCCTGCGGCCAGCGAGCAACGGGATGCAGGCGCAGCCGCGCAGCGCGCCATCAGCGATGCCGAGAGGCGTTCGGAAGGCAGCCAGTTTGCGGAGGATTTTAGGAAGGCCCGCAAGGCGATGGAGAACACCGCGCCCGCAATCTCGCCCAACTTCGAGTTGCCCGACTTCGGCAGTCCGGCGCTGGCCTTGCCCGACGACGCCAGCCTTTCCAGAACCTGGGCCTTGAGCGAGAAAGCACAGGCCGCGCCGCCGCTGCTGGTGCTGGTTTCGTTCTCGATGCCCGTCGATACCCTGAATGCCCTTGCCGAGCAGGCGGGCAAGCTCGGCGCGCCGCTGGTGCTGCGTGGCCTGGTGGGCGATTCGACGGAGGAAACTGCCAAGCGCATCGCCGCGCTGCGCAAGAGCGCGGGCACCAGTCTCGCCATTGATCCGACGCTGTTCACGCGCTTCGACGTGGATCGCGTGCCGACGGTGGTGCTACCCCTGCAAGCCCTGCGCAGTTGTTCCGAGCAGGACTGCCCGGTGCCGGAGCACGTCAAGGTCGCGGGAGAAGCCAGTCTCGATTACCTGCTGGGCCAGATTGAACGCAAGGCCCACGAACCGGCAGCGCGCACTCGTGCTGCCGCACTGCGCAAGCAGATGGAGGCCCCATGACGCGCCCGCAGATCCGCCGCGC
>CAZHTI010000175.1:0-3441 GCA_964535755.1 uncultured Salinisphaerales bacterium
GCTGGTGCCGTCATCAAGAAGGAAATCGTGGTGCCCGGCAAGCTGGTGAGTTTTGTGATTTAGCTGAGGCCATCCATGGCGATACCGCACCGTGTTTCACTAGCCCCGGGGCAGCCATCCTTGGCTGCCCGTTCGGCGGGGCCGAGTGCCATTCAAGGCACTCGACCTTACTCCGCCTCACCCCGGCAAGCTGGTGAGTTTTGTGATTTAGCTGAGGCCATCCATGGCGATACCGCACCGTGTTTCACTAGCCCCGGGGCAGCCATCCTTGGCTGCCCGTTCGGCGGGGCCGAGTGCCATTCAAGGCACTCGACCTTACTCCGCCTCACCCCGGCAAGCTGGTGAGTTGTGTTATCTGATTTTGATCAGCGGTGTAGGCTGAAATTGTTCATCGTTCTCCCTGCGCAGGCGCCGAATGCCCGGTAGCGGCGAGGCATGCCTCGCCCCTAAACGCTTGGTTTGCTGCTTCAGTCCGCCGGTTCTCGTCTAGGTCATCTCTCCCATGCTCCCTGCCCGTCTTGCCGTCCTCTTTGCTGCCGCGCTGCTCTCTGCCTGCGGCTTTCAGCTAGCGGGCAAGCGGCCATTGCCGGCGGCATTGACCACGGTGTTCATCGAGATGAACACGCCTTATCAAGTGGAGGAGCCACCCTTGCAGACCAGCCTGCGGCGCGCTTTAGAGCGGCGCGGTGCTGTCGTGCTCGCTACTGGCCGAGCGGGCGAAACCCAAATCCAGCTCAGCAATTTGCAGGAGCGGCGCGAGACGCTTTCCATCGGCCCGGACGGCAAGGCTTTGGAGTACCGCTTGGTGCTCTCGGTGGATTACAGCGTGCGCCAAGGCGAACGCGTGCTGCTCGCGCCGGATCGCTTGAGCGTGCAACGCGACTACAGCTTCGCTATCGACCAAATCCTCGCCAAGGAGGCGGAGGAGGCGCAGCTACGTACCTACATTCAAGGCGAAATGGCCGAGCTGTTACTACTGCGCATGGATGCAGCACTCGCGCCGCAAGGGCAATAGTGGCGTAGCTCAGGTGAAACTCGGGTTGCACCGGGCTACGAATACTCAGGTTTCCCGCCCCGCGTTTCCCGTTATCCCGTTTCCCGCCCCAAGCGATAAGCCTCCGCCACCAAGCTGACCGGATGCCGCACCTCCACCGCTGACTTTTGCTGCCGCAGGCCCGCCAAAAGGTGCAGGCTGCAACCGATGTTGGCGGAGGCAATCACCGCCACTTGTTGCCCAGCCGCTGCCGCCAGCTTGGGGGCGAGGAGGGCGTCGGCTTGCTTGGGATGCGACAAAAACTGCGTGCCGGCAGCGCCACAGCAGCCACTCTCTGGCGCCAAAGGCGAGAGGCTCACCCCGGGGATCAGCTGGAGCAAATCGGCTACGGCACTGCCTGCCTTCAGCACGTTCTTTTGCGTGCAGGCACTGTGCACGCCGATGCGCGCACTCGAAGCTGCCAGCGGCAAGCGCGCGCGCTGCACTTGCTGCGCGAGGTAGGCGCAGAGGTCCTGCACGGCGAGCTTGGGGTTTAAGTCCTTGAGTGCTGCGCCGCAGCCGGGCGTGAGGGCCAGCACCACATCAGCGGTTTGCAGTGCCGCCTGATTCTTTGCGGCGAGTGCAGCAGCCGCTTCTGGCAGGCCCGCGTGTTGGTGCAAAGCGCCGCAACAGGTTTGCGTAGCCGGCAGGTACACGTCCAAACCGCAGGCTTTGAGCAGCAGGGCTGCGTCGTCCAGCACTTGGCGCTCCGCCAAGTCGCCAACGCAGCCAGCAAACAGTGCGACGCGCCCTTTTGCGGCAATGGTCGGCGCGCGCCATTGCACTGCCATCGGTGTGGCGCGCATCAGCCTCGGCAGCCGCATCAGCAGCGCGGCAGGTAGACGCGACAGAAACCAGAGTCCGGCGCGCAACAGAGCGCGTGCGAAGCGGGGGATCATCACCATTGCAGCGAGGCGGGTACTGGCGGTGCGGGCGGGTGTGGCGAGCAAGGCGCGGCTGCCATCCAGCACGCGGCCATACGGCACTTTGGCGGGGCAGACCACCTCGCAGGCGCGGCAAGAGAGGCAGGCGTCCAAGTGATCGGTGACGCTCGAATCCGGCAACACTTGCCCGCGCGCAAGCCCTTGGGCCAGCGCAATCCGGCCGCGGGGGCTATCGGCCTCGTTTTGGCTCAGCCGATAGGTGGGGCAATGGGGCAGACAAAGCCCACATTTCACGCACATATCGGCGTCGGCCAGCAGGGCGGCTTCAGGTTTCAGAGTTGGTTCAGACATTCTCCCTAGGTTACCGCGCCGCTCGCTCACGACCTGTTGCGCGGGTGACAAAAAGAGTGGTCCCCCTTCCTCATCAGAGAACCTAAATCGTGACCGTAAAAACTGTTCTTGCTGCCGCCGCTGCCTCCCTTGCCCTGCTGAGCACGCCCGTGCTGGCTGAGACCAAAGACGGCTTCACCGGCGAGGCCTCCTTGGGCTACCTGAGCACCTCCGGCAACACCGATACCCAGACCTTTAACGGCAAGCTGAGTGGCAACTATCGCCGCGGCCTCTGGGGCAATGCGGCGTTTGCCAGCGCTTTGCTCGGCAGCAAGGACGACGTCGCCACCGACGAGCGCTATGCACTGGGCTACAAGGCAACCTATGACTTCACCGCGCATGACTACGTCTTTGGCACCTTGGGCTACGACAAAGACCGCTTCGCGGGCATCACCCAGCGCACCACGGAAGCCGTCGGTTATGGCCGCCGCCTGCTCAACAACCCCAAGCACACCTTGGATGCCGAAATCGGCGCAGGTCTGACGCAAGTCGAAACCCGCGATGGCGACAAGGACAACTCTGCCGTCGGCCTACTCAATGGCAAGTACGCGTGGACGATTACCGACACCAGCAAGTTCACGCAGTCCCTGCGCGTTGAGAAGGCCCGCAACAACACCTTCGTCAACCCTGTGAGCGAGCTGAAGCTGGTGGTGGCGGGCAATCTGTTCACGACGCTCGGCTACGAGGTCCGCTACAACTCCGACGCCCCTACCGGCACCCGCAGCACCGACACGCTGACTTCCGTCAACTTGGGCTACAGCTTTAAGTAAGCAAGTCAGTCAGTAGTGAGAAGCGCCCGCCTAAAATGGCGGGCGTTTTTATTGGCCGAGAGCCCATGTCTAGCCCCACAGAGCATTTCCAGCACCACGTGTTTTTTTGCTGTAATCAGCGCACCGACGGCCGCGCCAGTTGCGGCGACCACGGCGCGGAGGGGCTGCGCGACTACTGTAAATCGCAGGTCAAAAAGCGCGGCTTGGCGGGTGTGGGCAAGGCCCGCGTCAATATGGCGGGCTGCCTCGACCGCTGCGAGCAAGGGCCGGTGGTCGTCATCTACCCAGAGGGCGTCTGGTATCGCTACCAGAGCCGCGAGGACGTGGATGAAATCATCGAGAGTCACTTAGCCAAAGGCGAGCC
>CAZHTI010000176.1:0-2095 GCA_964535755.1 uncultured Salinisphaerales bacterium
AATGTCGACAAAAAAGGCACGCGCAAGTCTGCTGAGGCGTATCTGAACTTCCTGTATTCGCCTACCGGGCAAAAGCTCGCCGCCAAGCATTACTACCGTCCGCGCAAGCCGGAACTTGCCAGCCCGGCGGATGTTGCCCGCTTCCCAAAGTCCAATCTGTTCACACTCGAGAGCGTATTCGGTAACTGGGCCAAGGCGCAGGCCACCCACTTCGCCGATGGCGGCGTGTTTGACCAGATCACCGGTGCTGTGCGATGAGCTTTACCCGCCGCCGCGCCATACCCGGCTTCGGCCTTACGCTCGGCATCACGCTCAGCTATCTCTCGTTGATCGTTCTCATCCCGCTCGCGGGCGTGTTCGTCAAGGCCAGCGGGCTGGGCTGGGATGGCCTCATCCACACGCTCGGCTCGCCGCGCGTGCTTGCGTCGCTCAAGCTCACCTTTGGCTCGGCTCTGGTCGCCGCGCTTTTTAATGCCTTCTTCGGCCTGCTGATCGCTTGGGTATTCGTACGCTATCGCTTCCCCGGCAAGAAGCTCTTCGATGCCTTCATCGACCTGCCGTTCGCATTGCCCACCGCCGTCGCGGGCATCGCGCTTACCTCGCTCTACGGCCCCAACGGTTGGATCGGTTCACTGCTCGAGCCGCACGGCATCAAGGTCGCCTATTCGCCGCTGGGCGTGATCGTCGCGATGACCTTCATCAGCCTGCCCTTCGTGGTGCGGACGGTGGAGCCGGTGTTGGCCGAGGCGGAGAAGGAGCTTGAAGAAGCCGCCGCCACGCTTGGTGCCGGGCGCTGGGTGACGATCCGCCGCGTGATCTTCCCCACCGTGCTGCCCGCGCTGCTCACGGGTTCGGCGCTCGCCTTCGCGCGGGCGGTGGGCGAATACGGCTCCATCATCTTCATCGCCGGCAATATCCCGATGGTGAGCGAAATCACGCCGCTGCTCATCATCATCAAGCTCGAAGAGTTCGACTACGCCGGTGCTACCGCGATTGCGGCCGCCATGCTCACGCTCTCCTTCGTGCTGCTGCTGGCGATCAACATCCTGCAAGCCTGGACGCGGCGGAGTGCCAAGAAATGAGTGCGATCCAAGACCCCTCGCGGCAAGACCCGCCCGCCATCCCCAAGGAGTTCGGCAGCGGCCCGCTGCAGCGCCGCAACGCCGCCATCACCGAAGCGCCGTGGATTCGCTGGCTGCTCATTGCGATTGCCCTCGGCTTCCTGAGCCTGTTCCTGCTGCTGCCGCTGGCAGCGGTGTTCACCGAGGCGCTGCGCGATGGCTGGGGTACTTACCTCACCGCCTTGGCAGAGCCGGATGCCTACTCGGCCCTCAAGCTCACCCTGCTCGCCGCCGCCATCGCGGTGCCGCTCAACCTGGTGTTCGGTGTCACCGCCGCTTGGTGCATCACCAAGTTCGAGTTTCGCGGCAAGCAGCTGTTGATCTCGCTGATCGACCTGCCGTTCTCGGTGTCGCCAGTGGTTGCAGGCTTGGTCTATGTATTGATCTTCGGCGCGCAGGGCTGGGCCGGGCCGTGGTTTGCTGAGCACGACATCAAGGTGATCTTCGCCGTGCCGGGTATTGCATTGGCCACCATCTTCGTCACCTTCCCGTTCATCGCGCGCGAACTGATCCCGCTGATGCAGGAGCAAGGCACCGACGACGAGCAAGCCGCGCTCACGCTGGGTGCTTCCGGCTTTGCGACCTTCTGGCGCGTCACTCTGCCCAACATCAAGTGGGGCTTGCTGTATGGCGTGCTGCTGTGCAATGCCCGCGCGTTTGGCGAGTTCGGCGCGGTGAGCGTGGTCTCGGGCCACATTCGCGGCCAGACCAACACGCTGCCGCTGCACATCGAGATTCTCTACAACGAGTACGCCTTTGCTGCCGCCTTCGCCGTCGCATCGCTGCTGGCGGGTCTCGCACTGCTGACGCTGCTGCTCAAATCAATTCTCGAATGGCGCTACGCCGACCAGCTCGCCGCCAGCCGCCGCCACTAGCCATCGGTCATTCCCGCGAGCCGGAGCATGCCTCCGGCGGGAATCCAGGTTGCGCAAAGCGCCACGCCCTCACAGTCAACACACACCTAGATTCCCGCC
>CAZHTI010000176.1:2195-3413 GCA_964535755.1 uncultured Salinisphaerales bacterium
TCGCGGGAATGACAAGAGAAAGAAAATATGGACATCACCATCAAAAACGTCCGCAAGACCTTCGCCGATTTCCCCGCCCTCAGTGGTGTGGATCTCCACATCGAAAGCGGCGAGCTGATTGCCCTGCTGGGCCCTAGCGGCAGCGGCAAGACCACGCTGCTGCGCGCACTCGCCGGCCTCGAACCCATCGACGCCGGGCAGATCCTGTTCGGCAGCACCGACGCCACCAACCTCAGCGTGCAGGCGCGCAAGGTCGGCTTCGTGTTTCAGCACTACGCCTTGTTCAAGCACATGACGGTGGCCGACAACATCGCCTTCGGCCTCTCGGTGCGTGACGGCAATGCGCGGCCAACGCGTGCTGAGCAAAAGCAGCGGGCGCTGGAGCTGCTGGATCTGGTGCAGTTGAAGGGTCTAGAAAAGCGCTACCCGTCGCAGCTCTCCGGCGGCCAGAAGCAGCGCGTCGCACTCGCCCGCGCACTGGCCATCGAGCCCCGCGTGTTGCTGCTCGACGAACCCTTCGGCGCGCTCGACGCCAAGGTGCGCAAGGACCTGCGCCGCTGGCTGCGCGAGCTACACGACCAGACCGGAGTGACCACGGTTTTCGTCACCCACGATCAGGAAGAGGCTTTGGAACTGGCCGACCGGGTGGTGGTGATGAGCCGTGGCCGTATCGAACAGGTCGGCAGCACCGCCGAGGTGTATGAGAAGCCAGCGACTCCCTTCGTGTTCGACTTCTTGGGCAGCGTCAATCTGCTCGCGGGCGACGTGCAGCAGGGCAAGCTCAAACTCAACGGCCTGTCACTGCGCACCGACTCGACGCTTAGCGGCCCGGTGGATGTCTACGTGCGCCCGCACGACCTGCGCTTGGTCGAGCCGACCAGCGACGGCCTTGAGGCTCAGATCAGCTTCGTGCAGCGCACCGGCCCGCTGGTAAAAGCGGTGGCGAAGCTGACGCACGATGGCGCAAAGGTGGAACTCGAACTTGGCCACCTCGACCCCATGGCGCTTGCGCTCAAACCCGGCACAGCGGTGCGGCTGTTGCCGGCGAGCTTCGGATTATTCGCCCGCACGCCGCACCCAACGCTACAAACGCTGCCCGACGTGGTGCCCAACGCGGTTCCAGAGCAGCGCGGTGGGCGGGCGCGGAGTTAACAGCAGGCTAGGGAGTGCTAGGGCAAATCAAACAGCAGCACCTGCGCTGCCTCGGTGGCGCTGAGT
>CAZHTI010000177.1:0-3382 GCA_964535755.1 uncultured Salinisphaerales bacterium
GGGCTAAAAACAGTCCACTGGACTGTTTTTTATACGCCCTTACCCACTCGGACACCCGTCCATTTTTAAAACTTTGTCACAAAACCCATCCTTGGTGCTGCATCCGGCCAAGTCATCCGTGACTTGGCGTTCGGGCTAAAAACAGTCCACTGGACTGTTTTTTATACGCCCTTACCCACTCGGACACTCGTCCGAAATTTGGAGCGCAGGAGTATAACGCTGAGGACTGCTATTGGGCAGCTTTTTCGTCGATCTCTGGCGGAAAGTCCGCGCAGGTGGTGCGGCGATTGGGGTTTTTCGTTGCGGGGAGAGCGGCCTCAGGCTTGCTCGGCGGCGGAATACGCAGCGCGGCCGGCGATTCCGGCACGGCAATCCCATCCGTACCTTTGACCGGCTCAACCGATTCCGCGCTGCGGTAGTCCACCGTGCCGCCGCACTCTTGGTTACGGGTGCTGGCGCACGCGCTGAGCAGGCCGGCGGCTACGAGAGGGAGGAGGAGCTTTAGGGTCATTGGGGGCAAAGGCCTTGGAAGCCGTGCGGAATATTGGCGATTAGAGGGCGCCGGCGCTGGTGAGCGCGGCGCGTATTGGGGGCTGGATGGCCTCAGACATTGGCACCAAGGGGAGACGGAGCTTCCCACCAATGCGGCCCATCTGCTGTAACGCCCATTTCACAGGAATGGGGTTTGGCTCTAGGAACAAATCGTTGTGCAGACCCTGCAGCGGCGCGTCGAGTTCCGCAGCCAAGGCGGCATTGCCTGCGAGTGCCGCCGCGCACATCTGATGCATGGCTTTGGGGGCGACGTTGGCCGTGACGGAGATGTCCGCACTGAAGCCGCTGAGGATGGCCTCGCGGGCGGTGGCATCGTCGCCACTAATCAGGCCAAAGTGATCGGGCAAATCTAGGGCGAGTAGGGCGCTGCGGCGCTCGATATCGCCACGCGCTTCTTTGACGCCGACAATGCGCGGCAGCTTGGCTAGGCGGGCGACGGTCTCTGGCAAGAGGTCGCAGCCGGTGCGGCCGGGCACGTTGTAGAGCAGGATGGGCACGTTCGTAGCTTCAACAATCGCCTTGTAGTGCTGGTAGAGCCCTTCTTGCGGCGGTTTGTTGTAGTAGGGCGTGACAATCAGGCAGGCATCTACCTTCAAAGCCTGCGCGGCGAGCGTGAGTTCGATCGCCTCGTTGGTGGCGTTGGCTCCGGTGCCGGCGATGACCGGTATCCGCCCAGCCACTTGCTGGACGACATGGGCCACGACCGCCATGTGCTCGTCCACCGAGAGCGTTGCAGATTCCCCCGTGGTGCCAACGGCGACGATGCCGTCCGTACCTTCAGCGATGTGCCACTCCACTAGGCGCTCCAAGGCGGCAAAGTCCACCGCGCCGTTGTCTTGCATGGGGGTGACAATGGCAACAATGCTGCCTTGGAAAGGGCCTCTGGCCATAAGAGTAAGGACTACACGCGAGAAAATGTCGGGTGGCGAGTATAGCCAAGCCTGCCGCAGGCCATCCCCCTGCTTCGTGCGAAAATCGCACACGTCATCTCGTCCCACGTCCCACGTTAAATATGCCGATTTACCAATACCACTGCCCCGCCTGCGATTCCGAGCACGAGATTTTGCAAAAGATGTCCGACGAGCCCGCGCAAATCTGCCCCGCCTGTGCTGCACCCACGCTGCGAAAGCAAATCACGGCCGCTGGCTTCCGCCTTGCAGGCACCGGTTGGTATGAAACGGACTTTAAAACGGGGACTAAGAAGAACCTCACCGGCGACGCAGCCGCCCCTGCTGCTCCGGCCGCTGCTAGCCCAGCGGCCAGCGCTGACTAATCCATGAGCCTCCTGCGGCGCTGGTTTTTTGCTGGCCTTTTAGTCTGGGTGCCGCTGGGCGTCACCTTGTTGGTGCTGCGCACGCTCATTGGTTTGTTGGACGCAAGCCTCGTGTTGGTGCCGGCCGCGCTCACCCCAAGCTGGTTCGACTACCCCGGCACTGGCGCTGTCTTAACCTTCTTAATGGTGCTAGCCACCGGCGCACTAACCGCTAATTTCTTGGGCGAGAAGGCCGTCGCTTTACTCGAAGGCGCGATGCAGCGGGTGCCCTTGCTGGGGGTGGTCTACTCCGGCATCAAGAAAGTGGCTGAGACGGTGTTCTCGGGCAAGGGGCATGCGTTCCAGAAGGTCGTGCTGGTCGAATGGCCGCATCGGGAGTGCTGGACGATTGGCTTTGTCACCGCAGCGCCGCCGAAAGAAGTAGTGCAGGCGATGGCAGCAGGGCAGGAGCTCGTCACCGTGTTTGTGCCGACGACGCCCAACCCGACCACGGGCTTTTTGCTGATTAAGCCGAAGTCCGAAGTGCGTGACGTCAAGATGAGTGTGCAGGACGGCATGCAGTATGTGATTTCGCTGGGTGTGGTCGCCCCTGGCGCCAGTGCCAAGGCAGCAGCGCTCGCGCCGCCTGCCAGTGCCAAACCACCGCCTAGCCCCTAAAACGTCCGCTGCTCTCAACCGCGCGGTTGCTCGGTTTGAGGCAATGCTGATTGCGCCGTCGCTAGCCCGCTACAATGCGCGCCCCGCGCGTTTGACGCTGTGCTTGCGTTTAGAAACCCCTAATTAAAACTATGTTGCGTACTCATTATTGTGGCCAAGTGACTGAAGCTCTGGCCGGCGAAACCATTTCTGCGGTCGGTTGGGTGCACCGTCGCCGCGACCACGGCGGCGTTATTTTTATCGACCTCCGAGACCGCGAAGGCCTGCTGCAATGCGTGTTCGACCCCGATGCCGTCGAGGCCTTTGCCGCTGCCGATAAATTGCGCGGCGAATATGTGGTGCAGATTACTGGCCGCGTGCGCCCACGCCCAGCGGGCACCACCAATGCCAACCTCACCAGCGGGCAGGTCGAGTTACTCGGCAAGGAAGTAAAGCTGCTCAACAAGGCAGAGACCGCGCCCTTCCACCCCGATGACGAAACGGTGGGCGAAGAAACCCGCCTGAAGTATCGCTACATCGACCTGCGCCGCCCGGCCATGCAGAAGAACCTACGCCTGCGCCATGAGGTGGTGAAGCGCATCCGTAACTTTATGGATGCCAAGGGTTTTGTCGATGTCGAAACCCCGATCCTCACCCGTGCGACTCCAGAGGGTGCGCGCGACTACTTGGTGCCTAGCCGCACCCACGCGGGGCAGTTCTTCGCACTGCCGCAGTCGCCCCAGTTGTTCAAGCAATTGCTGATGATGAGCGGGCTCGACCGCTACTACCAGATTGCCCGCTGCTTCCGTGACGAAGACCTGCGCGCCGACCGCCAGCCGGAGTTCACCCAACTCGACGTCGAGACTAGCTTCTTAAGCCAAGACGAGATCATGGCGATCATCGAAGAACTGGTGCGCCACC
>CAZHTI010000178.1:0-3362 GCA_964535755.1 uncultured Salinisphaerales bacterium
CTCAGACCAGCGCTGCGGCACCCGCACGAGCTTGCTGGTGTCGTAACCCAAGGCAGCAATGCGTGCGACGTGGGCGTTGTAGTCAGCCTCGCTCATGGTTGGCGTGCGGGCCATCAGCCAGACGTAATCACGCTTATTGCGCGCGACGATCACTTGGCTGTAGTCCGGAGCCAACCACGCCACCAAATATTCGGCCTTAAACGGCCAGAGAAATTGGATGCCCCAAACCGCATTGCCGCTGCCTTCTTCCACGATGCCAGTGGACTTCAGCGTCTTCTCAGGTGCATCGAAGCTGTTCTTGCGATAGGTGAAGAGGGTTTCGACATCGCCGTTTTCGTCCAAGCGATAGTTTTCAACCGAGTTGTGTGCGCCTTTCTCCACCCAGGGCGGAATGTTGGCGATGACGTACCACTTACCCATGTAGCGCGGTAAATCCACCTGCGCGACCGGTGTAATGGGCGCGGCGGACTCTGCGGCAATCGGCAGAGGCAGGATGGCGACGGCGACGAGGAGCAAGGTTCCTAAGCGCATGAGATTTCCTTCTGGGCAATGAGTTGTCGCAAGCTAGGCCAACTGAGTGAACTCCTACTGAGTGTGCCGCACTCACCCGCCCAGCATTGCCTGACCCTAGCCCATGCGCACAGCCTTACTGATCAGCTTGGCCCTACTCGCCAGCACTGCCAATGCCGCCAATGAGCCCCAACTGCTGGGGCGCACCACTGAGCAAGTCCTCAGCGCAGCTAAGGCCAGCGACTGGCGCGATGCAGCGCTAGAAAACACCCTGTATCTGGACCTCCCCCAAGGCCGCGTGGTGATGGAGCTCGCTCCGGCCTTTGCGCCGGCGCATGCCGAGGCGATCAAGACTTTGGCTGAGCGCCAAGCTTTTGACGGTAGCTTTATTGGTCGTATGCAGGAGAACTACGTGGTGCAGTGGGGCCAACGCGAAGGAACTGAAATCGCGGATAACAAACCCCTGCCCGTGGAATTGTTCGCTGCCCCTGCACCGAGCACGCACTTCGCAGCCCTAGCGGACGGCGACCTCTACGCGCCTCAGGTCGGCTTTGCCGATGGCTTCCCCAGCGCGCGCGACGCAGACGGCAAGCGCGCTTGGCTCACCCACTGCTACAGCATGTTGGGAGTAGGCCGTGGCGATGCCGCCAACAGCAGCACGGGCGGCGAGCTCTATGTGGTCATCGGCCATGCTCCACGCCACCTAGACAAAAACGTGGTGGTCGTCGGCCGCGTATTGGCGGGCATGCCGCTGCTGGGCAGCCTGCCGCGCGGCAGCGGGCCGCTCGGCTTTTACAGCGAGGCGGAAGCCAAAGCGCCCATCACCCGCATACGCCGCGCGCTCGACGTGCCCGCGGCGGAGCGCACGCACGTGCAAGTCCTGCGTACCGATACCCCGCTCTGGCAGGCCTATGTCGATAGCCGCCGCACACGCCGCGAACCTTGGTTTGTTGACCCCGTAGGCCGCGTTGAGCTGTGCAATGTGCTGCCGCCGGTGCGGCCCCGGCCCTAGGCTTTCTCGCCGCCTAGGGATTGCAGCAGTGCGGTCAGCAAGGCAGTGACTTCACCAATCATCAGCGCGAAGTCGGCCTCAAAGCGCTCCTCCTCGCTGCCGCCCATCTCGTCCTGCACCTCGTTCTTTTCGACTTCCAAAAACTTCAGGCGCTTGACCGAGAGCGGCTCCTGCAACACGAGGCCTAAGCGGCTCTTAAACACCAAACCCAATTTGCTAACCACCTTGCCGCCAGCGATGTGGTCACGGATGTCCTTGCCCTCCAGCCCGTGGCGGACGTAGCGGATCGCACCGCCGGACTCATCAGGCGCGCGCAGTTCGCAGTCTTCGTGCAGCTCGAAGCCCGCATCTGGGCTACCAGAGGCGAGCCAGCGGGTGTTGAGGCCCTGCGCGCTCATTTCGGTTTGCAGCAGCGTGGCGGGCAGCTCGCCCAAGGTCTCGCGCAGCTTCTCCAACACTTCCTCGGCGCGTGCTGGGGTTGCTGCGTCCACCACCACAAAACCCTCCACCGGGTTAATCCAGCAGCGCGTGACCCGCCGCCGCGCGAAGGCACGCGGCAGCAGCTCAGCGGTGATGCGCTCCTTCAACTCACGGAGCTGCTTCTTGCCCGGCTTGTAGCCCTGCTTCTGTTCCAGCTCCTGAGCACGCGCCTCGGCCTCTTGCTTGACGACGCTGGCGGGAAGCATTTTTTGCTCCACTCCCAAGGCAATCAGCAGATGCTTTTGATAGCCCTCCACTAAGTTCCCCGCACGCGGTGCGACCCAGCCGCGGCTCATCAGATTGATGCCGGAGCACGGCAACAGGGGCTGGCGCGCCAGCTCTGCTTCCAAAGCGCCGGGTGCGAAAGCCCAGCCTTGGGCCAATCGATAAACCTGCAAATTCTTGAAAAACACTAGCGCGGCACTCGAGCAAAAGGGGGCGGGATGATAGCGGCTGGCAAACGTCTTGCAGGAAGCGCCGGTAATATTCCTGCAATTCTCTATTGGCTCATTCAACGCCCATGGCAAAGTTTGTCTGGCACCCCAACGGCGAGCCCCCCAAGGCCTTTGTACTGCGGGGGACTCGCATCAGCATCGGCCGTGATGCGGGTGCCGATATGCGCGTCGATGAGCCCTCCGTCAGCACCCGCCACGCGATGGCCGTAGTAGCAGGCTCGTCCGTCACGCTGCACGATTTGGAGTCACGTAACGGTACTTGGGTGAATGGCGAGCGCATCCAACTTTGCACGCTCAAGCACGGTGACGTCGTGCAGTTCGGCCGCCTAAAAGCCACCTATGTCGATGAGTCGCAGGCCGCCTCTAGCAGCAGGAATCAGGGCGGTGCGCGCACACTGACAGCTACAGAGAGACGCGCCGGTGCTAACGGGCCGCTAGTTGCTAATAACCCGAGCAACCCGAAGCCACTCGAAACCCCTCCGCCGGCGCTGGCGGCGGATTTTGAGAAGCTAGACAAAGTGTTGAATGCGATGCGCGAGCACCGCCGCTTAGATGCCAAGGGCGAGGACGCCCGCACCAAGCAGCTCAAAACCGAGTGGCAACACACCATGCAGTACGCTGCCGCGCTCAAGGCCAAACTGGCGGACGAACCCCGCGTGCGCTTTTTTGAGATCTCCGAGCGGCGCAACGAGGTGGTGTTGCGGGTGGAGAAATCCGCCGCGCTGCCCATGCACCTGATTCAAATCACCCTCGGCCACGCCGACCGCGCCTCCGATGTCATTGACGGCATTTGGCTGCGCCAATCCGGCAGCCAAGACAGCCGCTACGACGACCACACCGGCGTCATGCGCGAGGTAGTCGCGAGCCTAGCGGCTTTGCTGGCTTAGAAGCTGTGGGACGAGGGA
>CAZHTI010000179.1:0-2090 GCA_964535755.1 uncultured Salinisphaerales bacterium
TCACGCACACCAAAATACAAAGCCGTCACGCCATCATCATTGAAGCGCGCGGCGATGGTGCCGAACACCGGCATCTCATCCGGCCGCTGGCTCCAAGCGCCTTTGTTGCGCTGCACTTGTTTGCTGACGTCGCGCACCGCGTCTTCAGCGCCGCGACGGTCAAACTTATTGACGGCGACGATATCGGCGAAGTCGAGCATGTCGATCTTCTCCAACTGGCTCGCCGCACCAAACTCCGGCGTCATCACATAGAGCGAGACATCGGCGTGCTCGACCACCGCAGCGTCGCCTTGGCCGATGCCGGCGGTCTCCGCGAATACCAGGTCAAAGCCCGCGGCCTTGCAGGCGGCAATCGCACCCGGCAGGGCGGGGCTGATCTCCATGCCGCCTTCGCGGGTGGCGAGTGAGCGGAAGAAGATGTTGGAGTGGTTGATCGCATTCATCCGGATGCGGTCGCCCAACAGCGCGCCGCCGGACTTGCGCCGCGAGGGGTCCACCGCAATCACGGCGATTTTTAGCGCGTCGCCTTGGTCCAGCCTAAAGCGGCGGATGAGTTCGTCGCTCACACTCGATTTACCCGCGCCGCCGGTGCCGGTGATGCCGAGCACCGGCACGCTGCGCCCGGCGCGAGAGACGGGAGACGGGAGACGGGAGACGTCAAAGCGGCCTTGTTCGATCAAGGTAATGGCGCGGGCCAGCGCGCGACGATCGCCCGCTTGCAGCTTGGCGATTAGGGCATCGACATCGCCCTCCAGCGCATGGCGGGTGCGGGCGAGCATGTCTTTGATCATGCCTTCAAGACCGAGCTTTTGGCCGTCATGCGGGGAGTAGATGCGGGTCACGCCGTAGTCGTGCAGCTCTTTGATTTCCTCCGGCACGATGACGCCGCCACCACCGCCGAAGACGCGGATGTTCTCGCCGCCGCGCGCGCGCAGCATGTCCACCATGTACTTGAAGTACTCGACATGCCCGCCCTGATAGCTGCTGATGGCGATGCCATGGGCGTCCTCTTGCAGTGCCGCGTTCACCACTTCTTCGACGCTGCGGTTGTGGCCTAGGTGGATGACCTCACCGCCGAGTTGCTGGATGAGCCGGCGCATGATGTTGATGGCGGCGTCGTGGCCATCAAACAAACTGGCGGCGGTGACGAAGCGCAGCGGGGTATCGGCAACGGCAGTCGTAGCCGACACTTGGGCGGCAACGGCGGGCATCTGGCCCATAACAATCTCCTGAGCAATATTGGGTTATTTGCCCGCAGTGTAGCCGCGCAGCGAGCCCTTAAGCCTCCCCTAAAAAGAGCAGCTCAGTCCGTTGCTTTTATCGATGGCGGCGCTTGATTTGCCCGCACGGCTTGGCCGATTTGCTCCAAGTTCTCGCGCAGCAAATCGGCGATGAACTCATCCGTGCGTGGGTCGTTAAGGACTTCTGCCACCACCCGCAGAGCACCTTCGATGACGGTCTCGGAGATGTCGCCGTAAAACGGCAAGCGCTTGAGCCGCGCGAGCTGCGGGTCATCGGCGAGCTTATCCAGCAGCATCTGCCGGAGTTCCGTGTGGTTTTCGGCCAAGGCGCGGCCAATGTTGCGGCTGTAGTGGCCCTTTTGCAGCACGACAGTCACTTCTTTCAACACTGCAACCGTCACCGCGCCCGAGATCGCCTCGACCAGCTTGGTTTTGACGCCGTTGACGAGGTGGTAGGTGAATTCGCGGCCAAAAGCGCGGTCACCGGCGCGGCCCAAGCGTCCCAACAGAATCACCACGCGAATCAGGCGGAAGCCTCTGAGCGCTGGGTGCGCAACGGGGATCATCCCCAAAATTTCGTACCAATTGCGGCCCAAGAAGCTGCGGTGCCAATCCGCTTGCCGCCAGCGCAGCAAGAACTCGGCGGCGAAGATGCCGCACAGCACATAGTCGGCGTAGATGATCGCGCGAGTCTGCTCTGGGGTCGGGTGGCCCCAAAACTCCCAGCTCAATAGGCCCACCGAGACCAGCGCCAGCACCAACATGATCCAGTCCAGCGCCCGCACTGGGCTACGGCGCGGTGGCAGCACCAGTTTGGGTGGGGCGGGCTCGGGGAGTGGTGGGCGCTGC
>CAZHTI010000179.1:2190-3333 GCA_964535755.1 uncultured Salinisphaerales bacterium
TCGATGTCGGTGGCATCGAGAAAGTGATCGCGCAGTGCGGCTTCGCCACCGACGGTTTGCGCGGATGAGAGCGCGCGGAAACTCAGCGTGAAGTCGGCACGGTGCTGGTGCAGCAGCGTCAGGAAGCGGTTGATCAGCGCCGGGTCGTCGTCTTGCGCCGTCGCCAAGCCAAGCTTGCTGCGCCAGCGGCTGAGCACGCAGCGGGCGTAGGCGGGGGCATAGCGCTCCAAAATCTTCTCTGCACTGGCGATGGCCTTGTCGCGGTCGGCGTCGAGCAAGGGCAGGCAGGCTTTGAGCAGGCGCAGGCAGTTCCAATGGCCGATGCGCGGCTGCTGGTCGTAGGCGTAGCGGCCAGAGTCATCGCTATGGTTGCAGATGTGCTGGGCGTTGAAGCCGTCGATGAAGCCAAACGGGCCGTAGTCCAGCGTCAGCCCCAAAATGCTGAAGTTATCGGTGTTCATCACCCCGTGGCAGAAGCCTACGGTTTGCCAAGCAGCAATCATCTCGGCGGTGCGCTCGACGACGCTGCCTAAGAACTCTGTAACGGTCGCACCCGGGAAATGCTCGGCGATCACACGGTTTGCTAGGTCTTCGAGCTGCGCGGCATCGTCCTTCGCATCCAGCCATTCAAAGTGGCCGAAGCGCACGAAGCTCTTCGCCACTCGGGTGACGACGGCTGCGGTTTCTATGCGCTCGCGGCGCACACCCTGCGGGCTGCCGACGAGTGCGAGCGCACGGGTGGTGGCGATGCCTAATCCCCACATCGCCTCGCTGCACAGATATTCGCGGATGCTCGACCGCAGCACCGCGCGGCCATCGGCCCCGCGTGAAAACGGCGTGCGGCCAGCACCCTTGAGCTGCACTTCCTGCCCGCCGATTTGCCCGAGCAGCAGCGCCCGGCCATCGCCCAATTGCCCGGCCCAATGGCCGAACTGATGGCCGCCGTACACGCTCGCGACCCGCGCGCCGTGGTTGGGTTCGGCATTGCCGGCCAGCAGGGCGAGCAAGTCCGCATCTGGGTCAGTCGGCAGGCCGAGTTCCGCTGCCAGCTCGCCGTTGTAGGCCAGCCAATGCGCGTCTGGCAGCGGCTGCAAAGGCACGGCGGCCAGGAGTGCATCCGGCAATGTGGTTTGGGCTTGCAGC
>CAZHTI010000180.1:0-3270 GCA_964535755.1 uncultured Salinisphaerales bacterium
ACGCTTACTAAACAAATAATGCCCCACGCCCCACTCATTGCCGTTGGCGTAGCCAAAAAACTCAGCCACCGCCATGTAGAACATGCGCCAGCGGTTGAACCAGAGTTTGGCGTTGTGGGCAGAGCCGTAGGCTTTGGTGAAGATTTCCATGATTTCGGCCTCATTGGCGTCCATCCCGGCTAGCCAGTGGTTGCTGGTTTTCTCGTAGTGACGGCCATCGACCCACCAGTGCTGCTGCATTTTTAGGTGGTCTTGGAAGTACATCAAAAGGTTCTCGGAGGGCATCGTGCCGCCGGTGAAGAAGTAGCGGCTCATCCAGTCTTCTTTCTCTTTGTCTTCAAAGTGATAGCCGAGCAGTTTGTGGACAAAGATGTGCACGAAGAGCTTGGCGTCTGGCTGCATCCAGCGGCTGATTTTCTCCAACAGCAGGCCGTAGTTCTTCATGTGCTCAAACATCTCAATTGAGAGCACGCGGTCGAAGCCAGGGCCTAGTTGATCCGCCTCAAAGTCGAAGTGGACGATATTGCCGGTGTAGATGGTGAGGTTGTTTAAGCCCCGCTCTTTGGCGCGGGCTTGGATGAACTCGCGCTGGCCGTGGGAGTTAGAGAGGCCGACGATTTGGCTGTTCGGGTAGCGCTGGGCGAGCCAGGTGCTGAGCGAGCCCCAGCCGCAGCCGACGTCGAGCATGCGCATGCCATCGACTAGCCCAGCGCGCTCGGCGTAGAGCTCCAGCATCTTCTGCTCGGCCTCGGCCAAGGTTTCATTGCCATTGGGGTAGAGGCAGCAGGAGTATTTGAGCTGCGGGCCTAGGTGCTTGTGGAAGAAGCTCGCGGGGACTTCGTAGTGCTGCTCATTCGCCGCCTTGGTTTCAATGGCGATGGGTGCTGCACGCAAATCGGCCAGAAACTGGTTGAAGCGCTGGCTGCGCAGCTCGCCGTCGTCGCGGCCTTCGTCGACCAAGCGCTGGGCCATCAATTGCCGCATGCCGTAACGGGTGAGTACATCGGGGATGAGGCCGCGTTCGCAGAGGTCAATCGTGTCCATGATTTAAGGGAAGCTTTGGAGATAGTGAGAAAAGAATGTCTTTGCTGGGCCGCAGCGCATAAAGCGTGCGAGCAGCACTTTGGGATCTTGGGCTTAGTGACGCGCGCTCAGCGAGCTTTCACCCGCCAAGGGATGAGCGCACTGGTGGTGCGCATGTATTCGGCATAACCCGCTTTGCGCTTGGCCATTTCGGCTTCCATCATCGGCACGCCGGAGAGCTTGAGCAGCAAAAAGGCCATCACCACTGGGGCGATGAGTGGTGCCCACCAGAGTGGCGTGCCCACGGCGAGCGGGAAGTAGGCCAGCCAATGCAGGGTTTCAAAGAAGTAATTCGGGTGGCGGGAATAGCGCCACAGCCCGACGCGGCAGACTTGGCCCTTATTTGCGGGGTCAGCGCGGAAGCGCTCCATCTGGCTATCGGCAATCCCCTCACCTGCGACCGCAGCCACCCAAATCGCCACGGCAAAAAACATCGCCCAGAGCGGGGCATCGCCGGCGCGATAGGCGGCGGGCAAAAACGCCGAGGTCGCCAGAATGAGCGTGAATAGGTTTTGAAACTGGAAGAAGAAAAACATCTTGCTGTCGGCCTTCGCCCCCCACTCCCGACGCAGATTGGCGTAGCGCCAGTCTTCTGGCTTGCCGTAGTTGCGCTGCCAAAGGTGCACGCCTAGGCGCAGGCCCCAAGCGAGGCCCATCACCGCCATCAATAGGCGCGTCGCACCCGGTGCGGAACCACAGGCGGCGTAGAGCAACGCCAAGCTGCCGAGCGTGAAGGCCCAAATCGAATCGACCATGCCGGCGTTGCGGCTTTTGAGCTGCCAGAGCCAAGCGCCGGTCTTGGCGGCAAACACCACGACCACGGCGAGCAAGAAGGCTTGCAAAGGGGGGAGATTGAGCGTCATGGCGCTGAGCGCGACTCGTGATTAGATGTTTAAGACCAGTGGCTGACCCTACACTGGCGATTCCCCATTCTACGAGGCAAAAGACCATGTCAGATGCAGCCATGCCCCCGTTTGACGACGCCGCCCGCATCCGCGCTGTCGGGGCTTTGGAGACGGGCATTGCCTTTGTCCAACGCGCCGGTTTGAAGATTGTGACGCTGGAGCCCGGCCGCGTGGTTTTGACGGTGCCCTTCGCGCCCAATGTGAACCACATCGGCACCATGTACGCCGGTGCTTTGTTCACCGCCGCAGAAATCCCCGGCGGTGCGCTGTTTTTGAGCAGCTTCGACTACCGTAGATACTTCCCGGTGGTTAAGGCCTTAAACCTGCGCTTCGTCAAGCCTGCAAAGACGGACGTGAGCGTCGAGGTGAGTTTGTCGCCAGCGGAGATTCAACGCTTGCAAGCACTCGCCACTGCCGAAGGCAAGGCCGAGTTTGTGCTGAATGCGGAGGTCAAAGATGCCAGCGGCGTGGTCGTCGCCGTCAGCGAAGGCGTGTATCAGCTGCGCCGCCTGTAGCCCTCGTAGCGTGCGCTGTGCGCACGATCATTGTGGGCTGCGCATGGAATTTCGTGCACAGAGTGCACGCTACCGGGCGGTGGATTGAGGCCGCAAGGCAATTAGGGGCGGGGCGATGGCGGCTAAGAACACGGTGTTAAACACCGCGTTCTGCCAGTAGCCGGTGGTGAGGGAATGCAGGGTGTCCACCACATACCAGCCCAAGAATGGCAGCGCCAAGATGCGCCAAGCCATCGGCTCGCCACGGCGCAAGGGCCCGTGGGTGAGCATGGCCATCATCGAACCCCAACCAAACAGCACCGCACCCAGCACGCCATAAACAAAGTGCACATAACTCTGCGCTTCGGCCGACATGGCGGGAGCTGCGCCCGCAAACATCATCCAGTCGAAGAAGCTCTGGGTTTGTAGCGGCAGGAGCACGAAGCCGAGGCCCATGAGCGCGGTGCCGACGAGCGCCCCAAGTAGCCAGTTCAGCCAGAAGTGTGAAGTTTGATTGGTCATGCCTTGCAGCTTGCCAGTGGGTTTAACGGGCCGCTATGACTTTGTGGGTCATGGGCTTTTTGCAGCTATCTCTGACTAGTGTTACCGAGCCCTCTCCCTAGCCCTCTCCCACGAGTGGGAGAGGGGACAGGTGCGCTAGGTGCGGCCGCGAAATCCCCTCTCCCGCTCGCGGGAGAGGGTGCCCCGACAGGGGCGGGAGAGGGGCGCTTTCCTCAGCCCACCCAGCGCCGCGCATTCACAAACATCTCAAACCACGGCGTTTTGCT
>CAZHTI010000181.1:0-3087 GCA_964535755.1 uncultured Salinisphaerales bacterium
CGCAAGGTGCTTCGCGTCGGCACGCCTGCGCTGGTGCAAACCAACCGCGCCTTCCACCGCCTGCTGCGCGATGGCGTGCCGGTGGAATACCCGCGTGCGGACGGCAGCATCGCCGGTGGGCATGTGCGGCTGGTGGACTTTGCCAGCGTGCACAGCAATGACTGGCTGGCCGTGAATCAATTCACGGTGATTGAAGGCCGGCACAACCGCCGGCCCGACGTGGTGGTGTTCGTCAACGGCCTGCCACTGGGGCTGATCGAACTCAAAAGTGCCACCGACGAAGACGCCACCATCTGGAGCGCTTACGCCCAGTTGCAGACCTACAAGGCGGAGATCCCTTCCCTGCTGCATTACAACGCGGCGCTGGTGGTCAGCGATGGTTTGCAGGCGCGCATCGGCTCGGTAACGGCCAATCAGGAGTGGTTCAAGGTCTGGCGCACCATCAGCGGCGACGGCGAGGGCCCAAGGGCGGCGCTGGAGTTGGAGGTGCTGGTGCGCGGCGTGTTTGAGCGCCAGCGCTTTTTGGACCTGCTGCAGCACTTCATCGTGTTTGAGGAAGACCCGGACTCGGGCGCGGTGCACAAGATCATCGCCGGCTACCACCAGTTCCACGCCGTGAATGCGGCGGTGGAAGAAACCGTGCGCGCCAGCGGCATGGTGGCGGTAGTCGGCACCCAAGATGCTGCCACCGGCACCTATTGGGCGGGCCGCATGCACGGCGGCAAGCCGGGTGACCGTCGTGTCGGGGTGGTCTGGCATACGCAAGGCAGCGGCAAGAGTTTCTCGATGCTGTTCTTCGCCGCAAGGGTGGTGCGCCACCCGGCGATGCAGAACCCGACGCTGGTGGTGCTGACCGACCGCAACGATCTGGACGACCAGCTGTTCGGCCAGTTTCAGCGCTGCGCGGACATCCTCGGCCAAACGCCGGTGCAGGCAGATAGCCGCGAGCAACTGCGAGAGCTGCTGAACCGTGCCAGCGGCGGCGTGGTGTTCACCACCATCCACAAGTTCATGCCGCCTAAAACTGATGCGGGGGTCGAGGCGATGCCCTGCCTGAGCGCACGGCAGAACATTGTGGTGATTGCCGATGAAGCACACCGCAGCCAGTACGGCTTCGGCGGCAAGGTGAACGAAAAAGGCGTGATGACCTACGGCTTCGCCAGCAATCTGCGCGATGCCCTGCCCAATGCCTCCTTCATTGGCTTTACCGGCACGCCGATTGAGCAGGCCGACGCCAATACCCGCGCCGTGTTTGGCGACTACATCAGCATTTACGACATCCAGCGCGCCGTGGCCGACAAGGCGACGGTGCCGATCTATTACGAAAGCCGCATCTCCAAGCTGAGCCTGAACGCGGCCGAACTGCCGGGCATCGACGCCGAATTTGAGGAGATCACTGAAGGCGAAGAGCTGGCGAAGAAGGAAAAGCTCAAGTCCAAATGGGCGGCGCTGGAGGCACTCGTCGGGGACCCAAAGCGCGTGGCGCTGGTGGCAGCGGACCTCGTCGCCCACTTCGAGAAGCGCGTCGAGGCCATGCAGGGCAAGGCGATGATCGTCTGCATGAGCCGCCGCATCTGCGTGGACCTCTACAACGCGCTGATCCAGCTACGCCCCGAGTGGGAGGCGGAAACGCTGAAGGTGGTGATGACCGGCAGCGCCGAGGACGGGCCGGAGTGGCAAAAGCACATCGGCAACAAGCCGCAGCGGCGGCAAATGGCGACGCAGTTCAAGGACGCCAAGCACCCCTTCAAGATCGTCATCGTGCGGGACATGTGGCTCACCGGCTTTGACGCGCCCTGCCTGCACACGCTGTACGTGGACAAGCCCATGCAGGGCCACGGCCTGATGCAGGCGATTGCCCGTGTCAACCGCGTGTTCCGCGACAAGCCCGGCGGCTTGGTGGTGGACTACCTAGGCCTCGCCGACCAACTCAAGCGGGCGCTGGTGACCTATACCGAGAGCGGCGGGCAAGGCAACCCGACCTTCGACACCGCGCAGGCCATCGCCGTGATGCTGGAAAAGCACGGCATTGCCTGCGACATCCTGCACGGCTTCGATTGGGACGAATGGACCAGCGGCACGCCGACCGAGCGCCTGCAACTGATCCCGGCCGGCCAAGAGCACATCTTGGAGCAGGACGACGGCAAGAAGCGCTGGGTGCAGGTGGTGGCCGAGCTCTCCAGCGCCTTCGCGCTGTGTGCGTCCAGCGATGAGGCCGTCGCCGTGCGCGATGACGTCAGCTACTTTCAGGCGCTGCAGGCGGCGCTGAACAAGCAGAGCAGCCACAACCGCAATACGCCCGAGCAGATCGATGCCGCGATCCGCCAGTTGGTGAGCAAGGCCATCACCACCGAGGGCGAGGTGATTGATGTGTTCACGGCGGCGGGCTTGTCCAGGCCGGATATCAGCATCCTCAGTGATCAGTTCCTCGCGGAAGTGCGCGGGTTAAAGCACAAAAATGTCGCCGCCGAATTGCTGGAAAAGCTGCTGAAGGATGAGCTCAAAGTGCGCTCCAAGCGCAACGTGGTGCAGAGCCAGGTGTTCTCCGAAAAGCTCAAGAAGACCCTCAACGGCTACCACAACCGCGCCATCAGCACGATGCAGGTGATTGAGGAGCTGATCAAACTCGCCAAGGACCTCGACGCCGCCACCAAGCGCGGCGAAGAGATGGGCCTGAGCGACGACGAGATCGCCTTTTACGACGCCCTTGCCGCCAACGAGACGGCAGTCGTGGCGATGGGCGATGCCAAGCTGAAGGTCATCGCCGCTGAATTGATCTCGATGATCCGCAAGAACACCGCGATCGATTGGACGGTGCGCGAGAGTGCCCGCGCCAATATCCGCCGCTTGGTCAAGCGCATCCTGAACAAATTCGGCTATCCGCCCGACTTGCAGGAAGAAGCGGTGCGGACGGTGCTGATGCAGGCGGAGCTGCTCTGCGCGGAGTGGGTGTAAGCAGCTCGGCCCTCTAAGCGCTGATAGCCCAAAGCAAAAAGCCCGCTGGTTGAGGGCGGGCTTGGTGCTTGATTCTATTGGTGCCGAAAAGAGGAATCGAACCTCCGACCTACTGATTACGAATCAGTCGCT
>CAZHTI010000182.1:0-3028 GCA_964535755.1 uncultured Salinisphaerales bacterium
TCGGGGTAGGCCTTGGTGAGGCGCGCGAGCAATTGGTCGAGCTCCTCGGTGCGGCCTGCGGCTTCTAAGAACACGCGCTGGTTATCGGCGATGCTCTTATTGCGCGCCACCCCTTTGGCCAACTGCGCGTTGCTGTGGGCGATGGCGTAGTCGAGGATGGCCTTGCCCTGTGCAGGCTCACCGCTGAGCTCGGCCAATTCCTTGGCCAGCAAGACTGGGTCGCGGTTATCGCTGCACTGCGGTTGCGGGGCGAGCACCTTCTCGCGCACCAGCTTTTCCAGCGCGGGGCGGGTTGCGCCAAACAGCGCGGCGCGCTCCGGCGCGGGCAGGCTCTGGGTGCAGCTATTGAGCAGGCTTACCTCCGCCGCGAAGCTGCACTGGCTGGCATCTGCCGTAGTCAGCAGGCTGGGGGCGAGTGCCGCACAGGTGGCGGCATCCGCAGGCTCCGCTCGCTCGGCGGCCATGACCCGCAGCCAAGCGAGTTCGCGCACCAACTCAGGATTAGTTTCGAGTACTGCGCGGCGCGCGGCAGGCAGGCTGTTCCACCAAGCCATGCCCGCTGCGCCTAAGTAGCCACGGCGGAGGATCTTGACGGCCTGTAAGGCAGAGCGGTCGCCCAAGGGGGAGAACTCTTGCGCCATCGCTTGCAGCGTTGCGAGCCCACCGGCGTTCTTTTGCAGGGCGGCGAGCTCGCCATAGAACTGCGCGCGCGGCATATCACCGACGATGCGCCCCAACTCGCTGCCATCGGGCTTGACCAGGACAAAGCTCGGCACGCCGATGATGGCGTAGCGCTCCTTGAGCGCCGTGCCCTCGGGGGTGTCGGTATCCACGGGCAACACCAAGGCCTGTTGCTGGAAGCGCTGCCACTCAGCGCCGGTGAGCACTTCCTTCTCCATGTAGTAGCAGGAGTGGCACCAGGGCGCGTGGAACTCCAACAACACCGGCTGCTGCTGCTTTTGCGCCTGCGCCAAGGTGGCGGGATAGTCGATGCGGCTCAAGTCTCCGGCAGCAAAGACCGTAGGTGCAGCGAGCAGGCTAATCGCCAGCAGTAGAGGTTTTAGGCGGGGCATGGAGGGGTTGCTTAGGTGATGGGCTTAGCTCAGCGGCGGCAGGTTCTTCGGCGCATCGGCCGGCGGCTTGCTGGGGTAGATGATGCGCACGGTGTAGGCCTTGCCACTCGCGGGGTCATGGATGTTGCTCACGCCTTTGTATTCCAGCAAGCGCTTGCTGGTGGCGTCATAGAGCAGTTGTAAATCCGGCGCTAAGTATTTGAGCAGGGAATTGGCCTGCACCAGCAATTTGACCGCTGGTTTGCCCTCAAAGCTGCCTTCGCCGGTCTTTTTAATGGCGAACTTATAGGCATCTAGCTGCCCGGCTACGGCAAAGCGAAACGGCACAGTCTCGCCCGCGACCAACTTGGGCAGTAGCGATTGCACCAAGTGGTGGAAGCCAGAATCCGCCGCAATCAGGCCGGACTTCTCAATGCTCTTGCGCTCCTCGGCGGCCCCGCCTTTCGGAGTTTTGGCTAAGACGATTTTGCCGCCGCTATTGCTGACAATCGCCTCACCGTAGCCGTTGTAATTGAGGTTGAACTTGAAGGTAGGGACGAACGGGTCAGCGCGGTAGTCCAGCGTCTTTTTGCCCAAGCTCGCACCATCCGCCGCGTAGTAGCTGATGGTGCTGGCGACGGTGCGCTCGCCCTCCAGCTTGGGCTGATGCACCTCGGTGTAGAGGTATTTGCCACTCTTGAGGTCATAGGCGTGGCCGTAGAACGGAGTGGCGTGGGCCAGCGCGGGCAACAAGCCAGCGGCTGAGATCAGGGCAGCGGAGAGCAGGCGGGTCGGCATGGGGGTGGCTCAGAGTTACTTAAGGGTAGGGACATCGTAGCCTTGGCCAAAAGACAGCACCCTGAATGGTGCGGCATTGGTGCTAAGTGCTTCTTGCTGTACGCAACGCGCCAATTCTTGGATGGGCTCCGTCTGGCCGTCGTCAGACAACTCAAAGGTGCCGTAGTGGATGGCCACACTCTCGGCAGCGCGCAGTTCGCGGTGCGCGCGTAGTGCCTCGCAGGGGTCCATGTGTTGGAAGTCCGTCAGCCAGCGCGGCTTGTAGGCGCCAATCGGTAACAGGGCGAGACGGAAGCCGCCGAAGCGTGCTTGCGCTTGCAAAAACTGCCGCCCATAGCCGGTGTCGCCGGCGAAGTAGACCTTGCCGGCACGGCTCGCCAGCACATAGCTCATCCACAAGGTTTGGTTGCGGTCGCCGATGCTGCGCCCAGTCCAATGCTGCGACGGCGCGCCGTGGATGCTGTAGCCGTCGGCGAGTACCACGCTGCCTTCCCAATTCAGCTCCTGTACCCGAGTCAGCCCCGCATCTTTGAGCAGCGCAGCTTGGCGCTCCCCGACGATGAACAAGGGCTGGTGGGCCGCATTCAGACGCCGCAGGGTAGGGAGGTCTAAGTGGTCGTAATGGTTGTGGCTGATGATGACTGCATCGATGTGCGGCAAGTCCTCAAAGGCAATCATCGGCGGGGTAAAGCGCTTTGGCCCAGTCCATTGCAGCGGCGAGGCGCGCAGGGAATACACCGGGTCGGTGAGCACGTTGATGCCATCCATTTGCAGCAGCGTGGTGGCGTGGCCGATCACCGTCACGCGCAAGCCATCGCCCGCGACACTGGCTGGCGGCTTGGGGCCAGGGGCTGCGTCTAAGTCGCGCACCCAGACGCCGGGTTCACGCGTGAAGCTGAAGCGGATGAGGTCGGTCGGGCTTTTCTTGAAGCCGGGGTTTTCGTAGGCGCCATCGACGAAGGCGGGCGTGCGCAGTGGGCCTTCTGGGGTGGTGGGTTGCGCAGTGGCGGTGCTGCCGTGGCTGCAAGCGCTGGCGAGGAGTGCGGCACTAATCGCCAAGGAGGTGGCAATGACAGGCAATGCCTTGCGATGCGGCATAGAGAGGCTATTTTTTTGAGGGGATGCCGAAGACTAATCGATGCTTGGGATGGTAGAGAATGCGTTACACCGCGTACCGC
>CAZHTI010000183.1:0-3016 GCA_964535755.1 uncultured Salinisphaerales bacterium
GCCCGACGGTGGTGATGACCACCTTGGTCGACTCTGCCAAGCGCGCCATCGCGGCCTCGTCATCCGCTTTGACCTCCAGCAACTCCACCGCGGCCGCATTGGGGTTGATGGCCGCGAGGCGGTCGCGCAGCGCTGCCAATTTACTGCGCGAGCGGCCCGCCAAGGCCCAGCGTGCGCCGCTGGGTGCGTGCTTGGCGAGGTATTCCGCCGTCAGGCCGCCGGTATAGCCGGTGCCGCCAAACAGCACGAAGTCATAGGTTCTGGTGTGCATGCTCAATGCTCTGTTGTGTGCAGCGCAGCGTTGGCGGCTGCGCAGTTAAGGGTGAAAGCGGGGGCGCAGCAGAGCTGCATCAAGGGCAGGGGCCCGCCGAGCCGACCATGGGTAGGTCGATAGGGTCGCCCGTGGTGATGGTCAAGGTGCAGGCGTTAGCGGCGAGTGCTAAGCCAGTCTCACGCGCTTGGCCGGCCTCAAAGCTGTAGCGCCAGTAGTCGGTAACCGGGGTTTGAAATACCGCGACCACCCCTAGGTAGCCCGCGCCTACCGGCAGGACTTCCGTCGCCTCATAGCGCTGCCCGGGGATCAGCAAGACCTCGCGCCGTGCGACCAAGCTGGCACCGAGTGCGGCGCGTTCGGCGTCCTCGCTCAAAAAGCTGGAGAAATCCGCCGTGTTGAAGGCGGCTGGGTCATTTAAGTGGTAGAGCCGCAGCAACATGCCCAATGGGGCAGCACCAGAACCTTGGTTGAGGTCGCGGCCTGCTTGGATGCGCAGCGGGATTCTGATCGGCCTTGGCGCCTGCTCGGGTGCGGCGCGCATCGTCACCGACTCAATCGCCTGCCGCACCGTGGGTGCCGCCCCACAGCCCGCAAGCCCCAGCGACGACACCATGCCCAACGCTGCCAAGAGCGCAGGAGGACTAAAAGCCCACACCATGCAAAACCACCTTCTTAAAGTGCCAATCAATAGGAGAGATTACCGTCGTTAATCATCGCCCATTTTGATGTTGCCGTTGCTAGATCGCAGCGCACCAGCCTGCCGGTAGCTTTTGCACGCGACCCACCGCTTCCAAGGTTTCGAGGATTTGCGGTAGGCGTTTTTTCCATGCTCCTTTGCCTTTAAAGCGGGCGGCGATGGCATCGACGCTGAGTGCCACTGGACTCGCTGCGAGCACGCGCGCGACAGCGCCCACCTGTTGCGGGATCTGCTCAGGCCATTGCTCACGCTCGGCGGCGTTCGCCGGTGCCTTTTCCTCGCGCACGCTTTTGACCAGCTCCGCTTGCGTCTGTACCGGTGCGGCCTGCGGGTTCTGGTAGTCCGGGCGCAACCAGCGGATTTGCCCGCGCGCTTCCTCGGCGACGCGCTCTGTGTTCAGGGCCGCAAGGCGGGTCAGTAGCTCGGCATTGAGGGTGGATTCTGCGGCTGCACGGTCACCTGTCTTGTTGCCGTTGACCACCTCCAGCAAGGGCGCGAGATCGGCCCAACCGTAGGCGGCGAGAACCTCGCGGTCGATGCTGTCGTGCAATTCCTTCAGCACGCTGCACAGGCCTTGTTCGTGGATGAGTTTCTCTTTGGCGTTGAGCGCCTCACCACGGCGCAGCTTCACCAGCACGTTGTACATGCCGGTGAGCGTCAGATTTTTAGGCCCCTCGCCCGCTTGCGGGAGAGCGGTGGGGGAGAGGGCGCGTTTGCGGTGGGCGTCGAGCCGCTCACCCAGCTCCGCCAGCGTCTGCCGCTGCTCGGGGTTTAGGTTGGGGAAGGGGAAGGTCTCGAAGCAGCGGGTTTTGTTGTAGCGGGGACGATCTTCGAGCGTGCCTCCTTGCGTTAGCGCCCATTGCACATGCACCACGCTGCTCAGCACCGAGAGCAGCGCGGCGTCGTTCATCGCAATCGCCACCAGCATGTTGTCCGGCAGGATGCTGGCATCGAGAAACTGGAAAGTGCGGTGCTTGGCGGTTTCGACGGTGGCGATGTAGCGGGGGAGGCCGATCAGATGTTTGCGCAGCTCACGACGCGGTTCTCCGTGCACCCACCAGTTATTGCGGTAGCTGGCGCGTGCATTGGCGTCGCGCTCCGGCTTCACCCGCTCTAGCAGCCACTGGTACACGGCGGGATGTTGGTCGCGCAGTTGCTCTTGGCTGAGGCCAAAGGCATCAATCACCTGCACCCCACGCGGCGCGTCCGTGAGGTCGCGGCCATTGCGGTAGTGGCGGATCAGGCCCATTCCGTCATTCCGGCGAAGGCCGGGATCCAGTCCCGCCCCCACACCTGCTGTCACGACTGGATACCGGCTTTCGCCGGTATGACCGTGACTAGGGAGCAGACGCTCAGCTTGCTCCGGCGTCAAGATGAACCCCGCCCCAAACAGTTGCACACCGCGATTACTGAGGTTCTCGTTGGCCCTCAGCGAACCCGCGCCCGCGACATTCGCCCCAATGCTCAAATCCGCATGAATCACGCCGGTTTTTGCCGCGAGGTTGACGGCAACCCCTTCACTCTCCTCGCTGTCGGTTTCTTGGGTTACGGTCAGCAATCCGCCATGCCCAGGTGCGGCGCTGCCGACCGTCATGGCAATGCGGACGGCGGCACCGTCGCTGGCATCCGTCCAAGGGTGATCGGGGATGGCAAAGTCGATGAACAGCGGCGGCTTGGCTTCTAGCGCCGCGCTCATCACCCGCCGGTTGAAGGTTTGGCGAATGCTGTTGGTGGTGATCAGGCCAAAGCGCCGCAGCGCGCCGGTGCGGGTGAGGTCCGCCGCCCGCTGCCACCAGTGCATCACGAAGTCGGCACTCTCGGGCACCTCCGGCCAGGCCTTGCGGAGTGCCTCGGCGTAGCCATCGCCCAGCGCACGGCGCAGGGTGCTGGCACCAATAAACGGCGGATTGCCGACGACAAAATCAGCGGCGGGCCATAGGGCAGGGCGCGGGTTGGCGTAGGTCTCCAGCACGGTCTGCGCGGACTCATCCGGCACGGCTTCGCCCGTCACTGGGTGGGGCTTGAAGCTGCGGCCATCCCAACGG
>CAZHTI010000184.1:0-2907 GCA_964535755.1 uncultured Salinisphaerales bacterium
GCCAGCAAGCTGGCGTTGGGCGGGGGTGTCGGCATGGGCGCGCATTTTAGTGGCGCGGCACTGGTCGCTAGGTTGCTAAATCCAGCGGCAGGTCCGAAATATCTTTCAAGCGATTGCCGCTCACCATAATCGCCAACAAATCCTGTGCCTCGCTGTTGTTGAGGTTGGCGATAACGTCGCGCAATTCGTCCAGTGCGAAGTGATACAGGCAGTCGATGTCACCGGTACCCAGTGCGAGCGAGGCGATGCGGCTAGGGAGTGGCTCAGCCGTCACTGCGACGATGTGCGGCTGGTGCCCTTTGCGGTTGCGGATGAGGTTAAGGGCTTCTGACCTCGCGTTTTGCGCTCGGTCGCTGCGTATCGTCCACTTGGTCGAAATGCTCGCGTGCAGCAGCGGCAGCTTGCCCGCGCCCTGCCGCAGCGCGGCACGCTGTGCCACCGAATAGTCCACGATCGGCTTTGGGGCATTGATCGCGGCATCCGATTCAAGATGCCGAATGACCACGACATCAGGGGCGATGGCGTAATCGTTGCCGAGCGATGCTGCAAGTTCCGCATTGGCCCTTGCCAAGCTCTGTAAGGCGGCTAGGTGCTGATATTGACCGTAGGCCGCAATTTCACTGCGCGAGCGGCTCAACACTTGCCGCACCTCCCAGTTACCTGGCCGCAGATGCGGCAGTGCTGGGAAGGTCGCACTCACAAAATCAGCAACATGCTGTTCGAATTTGCCGCCTGAGCTTTGCGCGGCCAAGCGCTCGCCGACGCCTGTTGCGAGTCGCTGGGCAATGCCTGAGGCGACTTCCACACTAAAGCGGTTGTCTTTGTCGGCGTTACTCGGTACGCCTGCGGCGCTGATTGAAAGTAGGCCAAGCTGTAGTTGCCGATGAAACTCCAACCGTGCCCGTGCTAGCAGGGTGTCGGTCACGCGGCTTTGGAGCGGAGTATTTGTTCAAGGTCCGACGCTTTGAGCGCCTTCAGGATCTGCCCTGCGACGGCGGCAGCCACCGGCGGTGGAAATGCATTGCCCACCTGTCGGTACGCATTGGTTTTAGCACCTGCAAACTGCCAGTGATCGGGAAAGCCCTGAATGCGTGCACACATGCGCACGGTCAGCTTGGGGTCGCCGATAAAGCCCGGCGTGGGCGCTTCTGCCGCGAGTGTCCTGCCATCCACCCCTAATTTGGCCCATGCAGCTCGTGCGCGCGTCGGCCCTAAATCCGGCCCCCCGTGCTTTTTGGAGCCGCCTACTAAAGTGGGAGCGATGTCGCTTGCCTGCTGAGACCAAGCTTCCGCGCCACGCCAACCGCCTGCCGCCATCAAATCCTGCAAAGCCTCGCCGACAGTGGGTGCGGCATGGATTGGCTCGGGCCAATGAAAATGCTCTGCCACCTCGGGCTTCAATGCGACAAACATTACTCGCGGTCGCAGTTGCGGTACGCCGAAGTCGCTGGCGTTCAACAATCGCCAACCTGACCAATACCCGAGATCACGCAAACTGTTGCCGATGAATTCTCGGTAGTCGGCAAATGCCGCATCCAAAAGCCCGCGTACGTTCTCAAAAAGCACTGCACGCGGCTGAATTTCGCTCACCAGTCTGATCGCCGCTGGAAACAGATTGCGCTCATCGAGCGCCCCCAGCTGCTTGCCGGCCTTAGAAAACGGTGGGCATGGGACACCTCCGGCGAGCAGGTCTATCTTCCGGTACCAAGGGCGGCCATCGAACTGCTCCAAATCGGCTTGATGCACCGTCCACTGCGGCCGATTGAGGCGCAGCGTTGCACAGCAGTGGGCGTCGATTTCTACTAGGCCGCGGTGTTCAAAGCCCGCCTGCTCCACCCCTAAGGCTTGGCCGCCTGCACCCGCGCAAATCTCAAAAGAAGTGAGCCTTGACGGCCTAGAGTCGGGTTTAACGGGCAAAGGATAGGCAGACATAACCGCATTGTGGGCCACCCACCTAGCGAATCCAATACCCTATGCCGATGCGCGAAAAATTCCTCGACTACCTGCGGCTGATGCGGCTGCACAAGCCGGTCGGCATCTGGCTCTTGCTGTGGCCGACGCTTTGGGGGCTGTGGTTCGCCGCCCAGGGCACGCCGGATTTCACGGTGCTCTGGGTGTTCATTGCCGGCGTGGTGCTGATGCGCTCGGCGGGGTGCGCCATCAACGATGTCTTCGATAAGGACTTCGACCCCCACGTCGCCCGCACTAAGGACCGCCCCATCGCCGCTGGCCGTGTCAGCCGCAGTGAGGGCTTGCGCCTATTTGTGGCGATTGCCCTCATCGCCTACGGGCTGACCACGCAGCTCAATACCCTCACGGTGTTGATGAGCTTGCCAGCGGTGGCGCTCGCTGCCTCCTACCCGCTGATGAAGCGGCTGATTGCTTTGCCGCAGGCCTATCTGGGCTTGGCCTTCAGCTGGGGCATACCGATGGCTTGGACGGCGCTGCACGGGCGCGTCGATTGGCCGCTGGCACTGACGCTGATGGCGGCGAACATCGCTTGGGTCATCGCCTACGACACTCTATACGCGATGGTCGACCGCGAAGATGACCTGAAGATAGGGGTAAAGAGTGCGGCGATTTTGTTTGGCCGCTATGACCTCGCTGCGGTGGCCGTGCTGCAAGCGCTCTGCCTTCTGCTGATGGCCTTCGCCGGGCGCGACCTAGCTTGGCCCTACTGGCTGGGCTGGGCCGCGGCGGCGGGCTGGGCGGTGCGGATCAGCTGCTTGGCGAGAACGCGTGCACCCGCAGACTGCTTCAAGGCCTTCTTGCAAAGCCATTGGTTGGGCGCGCTGCTGTTGATCGGTGTGGTGGCAGCCACCGCACTGCCGGTCTAGCGCACCCAAAACCGATGGCCTTGCGTAGCCGCAAATGCTCGCCGACTAAGGATTGCTTACCCGCCATGCG
>CAZHTI010000185.1:0-2828 GCA_964535755.1 uncultured Salinisphaerales bacterium
GCAGCCGCTACTGCTTTCGCGCGCGCTTCGGCGATTGTCGCCCCCAGCGCCAGCGCCACGCCCATGCGGCGCTTACCGATGATGGCGGGCTTGCCGAATAGCCTTAGTTGCGTGTCTGGGGCGGCGAGCGCCTCTAACAAGCCGGTGTAGGCTGGCCCTTGAATCTCACCTTCAAACAGCACCGCGCAGCTCGCCGCTGCGCCGCGCTGGGCAATGTTGGGGATGGGCAGGCCCAGAATGGCGCGCGCATGCAGCGCGAATTGCGAGAGGTCTTGGCCGATCAGCGTCACCATGCCGGTGTCGTGCGGGCGCGGGCTTACCTCGCTGAAGATCACCTCATCGCCGCAGACAAAAAGCTCCACCCCGAACAATCCACGTCCACCGAGGTTCTCCGTCACCTTGTGGGCGATGTCCTGAGCGCGCGCGAGTGCCAGCTCGCTCATCGCACAGGGCTGCCAAGACTCGCGGTAGTCGCCGTCAATCTGCACGTGGCCGATCGGCGCGCAGTAGCTGGTGACGGTGCTGCCGTCAGGCCCCGCATGGCGCACGGTGAGTAGGGTGATCTCGAAGTCGAAGCGGATGAAGCCCTCAACAATGACGCGCCCTGCCCCAGCGCGCCCACCCGCCTGCGCGTAGTCCCACGCGGTTTCGATATCCGCAGCGGTCTTCACCACGCTCTGGCCTTTGCCGGAGCTGCTCATCAACGGCTTCACCACACAGGGAATGCCGATCTGCTCAACCGCAGTGCGGAAGTCCTCAAAGCTGTCAGCAAACTGGAACGGGCTGGTCGGCAGGCCCAAGGTCTCAGCAGCGAGCCGACGGATGCCCTCACGGTCCATCGTCAAGCGGGCCGCGCGCGCCGTCGGCACCACCTTGAGCCCCTCGGCTTCCAAGGCCTGCAAAGTCGGCGTGTGGATGGCCTCAATCTCTGGAACGACCAGATCAGGGTTTTCTTGGGCGATGACGGCGCGCAGGGCTTCACCGTCCAACATCGGCAGCACATGGCTGCGGTGCGCAACCTGCATCGCCGGCGCATTGGCGTAGCGGTCGCAGGCAATCACCTCGACTCCGTAGCGCTGCAATTCAATCGCGACTTCCTTACCCAATTCGCCTGCCCCCAACAGCAAAACACGGGTCGCCGTAGGGCTTAGAGGGGTGCCGATGGTGGTCATACGCAAAGATTCCGGTGCTTGGGGCAAAAAGTCATTGGCTTGCATTGTATTCAGGCGCACCATTGCGGATTGTCGCCCGCAGCCCTTTTAGCCCCATTCCTGCCATGAAACCCGTACCCCGTCGCACCAAAATCGTCACCACCCTAGGCCCAGCTACCGATATGGACGGCGTGCTCGCCGGTGTGATTCGCGCCGGTGCCGACGTGGTACGCATCAACTTCAGCCATGGCGTGGCGGAAGACCACGCGCGGCGGATTCGCGCGGTGCGCGAAATTGCGGCAGCGCAAGGGCGCGATGTCGGCGTGCTCGCCGACTTGCAAGGCCCGAAAATTCGCGTCGAGTCCTTCAAAGCCGGGCCGGTTGATCTCAAAGAAGGCGCGCCGTTTGCGCTCGATACCTCACTCGCCAAGGACGCGGGCGACATCTCCCAAGTCGGCTGCGCGTATAAAAGCCTGCCTGAGGACGTTAAAGCTGGGGACGTTTTGCTGCTCAACGACGGCGCGATCGCCATGCGCGTGGAGCGGGTGCAAGGCACGCGTGTCGAATGCATCGTCACCCAAGGCGGCGTGCTCTCCAACCGCAAGGGCATCAACAAGCAGGGTGGCGGACTCTCCGCTGCCGCCCTCACCGATGAAGACCGCCGCAACATCCGCTACGCCGCCGAATGGGGTGCGGACTTCCTCGCCGTGAGCTTCCCGCGCACGGCTGCCGACATGCACGAAGCCCGCCTGCTGCTGCACGAAGCCGGCGGCCACGCCCATCTGGTCGCGAAAATCGAGCGGGCCGAAGCCTTGGAGAACTTGGCCGAGATCGTCGCCGCCTCTGACGCCGTGATGGTCGCCCGTGGTGACTTAGGCGTGGAGATTGGCGATGCGGAGCTGCCTGGCTGGCAGAAGCGCATCATTAGTGCGGCGCGCGAGGGCAATAAGGTGGTGATCACCGCCACCCAAATGATGGAGAGCATGATCACCAGTCCCATCCCCACCCGCGCCGAGGTCATGGACGTCGCCAACGCCGTCATGGACGGCAGCGACGCGGTGATGCTCTCCGCCGAGACCGCCAGTGGCAAATACCCAGTCAAAACCGTGGAGGCCATGGCCCGCGTGGTGGTCGGCGCAGAAGCGCACCCGATGCCGGATTTGCACATGAGCGACAGCCACTTTCAGCGCATCGATGAGGCCGTAGCGATGGCCACCGCCTTCACTGCCCGTCGCATGCACGCGCAAGCCTTGGTCGCACTCACTGAGAGTGGCTCCACCGCGCTGATGATGAGCCGCGTCGAGCGCCACGCGCCGATCTACGCCATGACGCGCCACGAGCGCACCCGCCGCCGCATGGCGCTCTGCCGCGGCGTGATTCCCGTCGCCTTCGACCCCATCAAACCGGGCGGCACAACCGTGAAGGAAGCCCTCGCCTGCCTGCGCGACCTCGGCCACGTCCAGACCGGCGATCGCGTGCTGGTCACCAAGGGCGACTTCGACGGCACCGGTGGCGGCACCAATACCCTCAAGATCCTCACCGTCGAGTAGGGTTCCGCAAACGAGCGGCCTGATTGCGGTGCCGCTTGGGCCCTCTCTCCCGCTTGCGGGAGAGAGTTGGGGAGGGGGTCTCCCGCTTGCGGGAGAGCGTTGGAGAGAGGGGTCTCCCGCTTGCGGG
>CAZHTI010000186.1:0-2760 GCA_964535755.1 uncultured Salinisphaerales bacterium
GCGCGTGCCAGCGGAGTTTTGGTAGTCCACGCTCAGCCAGCGGTTGCTAAAGAGCGCCTCGCTGACCGCCTCAAATACAGCGGGTTTGACGGGTGCTGGCAGCAGTGGCTGGCTGGTTGCCACCACCCGAACTTTGGCAGGCCACTCGCGCTCCAGCTTGGCATTGCCGTCGTGCCTCAAATTGCGCCGTGCTTGGCCGAAGAACGCGGCCATCGCTGTGCTCAGCCGCGGCGGCAGCAGGTGTTTGAGCTGCTCCTCGGCTAGCCCAAGCAGCAGGCTCTCTTGCGGCGTCAGGGTGGGTATTGCCAGCACTCGGGCTTGCTCCAGCCAGCGATAGCCATAGGGCTTGCTGGAGTCGTCGCACTCAACCCCAAAGTGCTTCCGCAGCATGTCTAGCTGGCGCTGAATGCTGCGCAAGTCACGGTCGATGCCCGCGTCTTTGAGCTGCTGTTGCAGCTCCTGCGCAGTGACTTTGTGCTTACGCGGTATGCGCCGCAACAGTTCCAGTGAGAGGCGCAGGGTTTCTAAGTTGTCCGGTCGCTTGGGCATGGTCGATGGGGCTTTTGGCGCTGGCGAACATCATCGCACCCAGAGGCTGGGCAGCGGCCATACGCCGCCCAGCGCTAGGGCCTGCTTAATGCAGAAAGCCGATGCCGCCTCGGCTGACTTCCTTGACGGCGCACTCAGCCTCCAGCGCAGTAATCAGCTCGTCAGCGTGGGAGACAGGGCGGAAGCGAGACTGGCGGAGCACGGCTGCGAAGTCGCCGGGGGTCAAGCCCTTGAGGCGCTGGATGCGCAAGCCATGCTCGGCCGTCGCCGTGGGTAGACCTAGGTGCGCGCAGTAGCGCTGGAGTAATCCTAGCGATTGATTGGGGCTGAGAAAGCCGAACCTGACCTTGAGATCAAAGCGCCGCAGCGCGGCTCGGTCTAGCCCCTGCATGAGGTTAGTGGACGCGATGAAGACACCGGCGAAGGCCTCCATCTGCGTGAGCATTTCATTGACTTGGCTGATCTCCCACTTGCGCTGCGCGCCGCGACGATCCTGCAGGAAGCTATCGACCTCGTCGATCATCAAAACCGCGCCGTCCTGTTCCGCCGCACTGAAGGCTTTGGCAATGTTCCTCTCGGTCTGCCCCAGCCACATCGACGATAAATCCGACACCCGTTTGACCATCAAGGGCCGCCCCATTTGCTCGGCAAGCCAGCGGCCATAGGCCGTCTTGCCGGTGCCCGGCGGGCCAAACAGGCAGAGGCGAGCGCTGCCCGCTGCCCTAATCCCCGCACTGATTTGGCTCAAATCCGCATCGGCTTGGATGAACTCAGGGTCGTACACCTCGGGCAGGTGCCTTGGGTCGTGCTGCTGGATGCGCTGCAGGCCTTGGGCCTCCAAGGTGTTGTTGATGAGGTGGCCGAGCGCCTTAGCCGCGGCCGCTCCGCCCAGCTCTTGCTGAATGCTCTGCACCACGGCGGCGGCCCGCGTGACCACGGCAGGCGCGAGCTGCTCGGATTCGGCGATGCGGCTGAGCGCGGCACCGTCCAGCAAGCCCTCGCAGCTCGCTTGCAAGATGCGTTGGCGCTGCTGCTTGGGCGGTATTGGCACCTCGAAGGTCATGTCAAAGCGGCGGATAAACGCTGGGTCCATCCCGCTGTTGGAATTGGACAGCCAGATGGTCGGCACGGGGTTTTCTTCCAGCGCACGGTTTATCCAGCCCTTGCGGGTCTGGGCGGTGCTGCGCTCGCCAAACATGATCGCGCCGTCGTTGAACACGTCCTCCACCTCATCAAACACCAAAATGGCGCGCTGCCCCGAGAAGAAGGTTTGCGCTGCGCGATAGGCGCGCAGGCGGCGCCCACCGGTGATGGCATCGCCGTCCGCTTGCTCGCTAGCGACCTCAAACAGGGCGCAGTCCATCTCTGCGGCAAGAACCTTAGCGAGCTGGCTTTTGCCGGTACCGGGGTTGCCGTACAGGAAGACATTCACCCCCGGACGCTTGGTCGCCAAGGCGTATTTGAGATAGGGGCGAAGAATCGCCAGCGAGAGCTCAATGTGCGCGTAGTCCTCAATACTCAAATGCGCCGACGTGCTTGGCACTACGGTATCGCGCAGCAGGCTGATCGGGTCGGCGTCGTCGGAGACCATCAAATCGGCAAAGCTGCTGGAGATGAGGTCTAGCTTGGTGCGCAGCAGGCCACAGCTGCTGCGGTCTAGCGTCAGCAAACCTGAGCGCGCGAGCAGCCCATTTGGGCAAAGGGCGTCGCGGATTTGCGGCTCGGGTATGCCCAGCACTACCGACAGCACGCGATAAATCCTCAGTGACGACAGCTGCCCTAGGGTATCTGCCGCGCTCTCGAACACCTGTTCGTGGTGGATGAGTACGGCAAATTCGAGCATCCGCGCTTCGGTCTCCGACAAACCCACCAAGTCGCTGAGGCGTTGGATGTTGACGCTCAAGTAGCCTGGGAGCTGTGCAGGAATGTCAGCGTCCTCGGCTTGGCGGTGCAGTTCGCGGAGCTCGGTGCGTGCGAGCTTGGCGTTGTAATCGAGGTCCTGCGGCTCGACCCAGTGACCCAGCCCGACTGCGGTGGCGACGTCGTCATTGGCGATACAGGACTGATGCACGACGCCACGGTAACCACTCAAGGGCACCAAGATACGCAGGGTCCAGAGGTGAAGCAGGGGGTGAAGGTCAGTGTCGAGTGCAACGTTGGAGCGACGGCGGCGTGAGCGCATGGCAAGGTCCTTGTGGGTGCCTGCGCAGT
>CAZHTI010000187.1:0-1114 GCA_964535755.1 uncultured Salinisphaerales bacterium
CAATAAAAAGCGCTATCGCGCGCATTGAGGAGCTTTACCGTATGAACAGCCTGCGCTTCGCTGCCGCCGCCGTGTGTGCACTCTCGCCCTTCACCGTCCATGCCTTGGACTGGGAACTGGGGGAGGCCAAGGTATCGCTCAATAGTCGCTTTACGACCGGCCTCGCCTGGCGGATTCAAGATCGCAGCGGTGCCCTCGTCGGTAAGACCAACATCCCGGGCCAGAGTGATCTCTGCGAGGCGGACAACTGCATCTCTTTCTCCGGCGGCACTGAGCCGAACGCGAGGTTGGTCGCAGCGCAGGGGGCGTTCTCGGGCGTCAATTCGGACGATGGCACCATCAATTACGACCGCTACGACATCGTCGCGGCCACCAACAAGCTCAATAGCGACTTGAAGGTCGAGTACGGCGATTTCTTCTTCCGTGCCCAAGGTGTCGGCTTCTATGACCCGGTCAATGCCGACTTCAACGAGCGCCACTTCGATACCCGCTTCCAGCCCGCTAAAACCTCGCGCCCTCGCCTTGCCTCCAAGGAGTTTGCCGAGGGCGGCAAGCTGCTGAGCTTCTTTGGCGCTTACAACTTCAATATCGGCGAGAACGCCGCGACGTTCTCGGTCGGCCAACAGACCATCCGCTGGGGCGAGGCGCTGCTGGTCGCACTCAACTCGGTGTCGGAAATCAACCCACCCAACGCCGCGTTTACCCGCATGCCGGGCGCGGAAATCAGTGAGTTCTTCCAGCCGGTGCCGGTCATCTCCTTGGCAGGCGACATCGCCGACGGCTTATCTGGTGAGCTGATCTACCAGTTCGGATGGAAGAAAGTCATCGCCGATCCGCGTGGCTCCTTCTTTGCGGATTTGGACCTCATCAGCGGCAACAACGCGGTGATCTCGCTCGGGCAGTTCGGCGAAGACCCTGACCAACAAAGCACCGTCGGCGGCAGCTTGGCGGTGATTTCCAGCACCTCTACGTCCATCAAGCTCAGCCCAGAAAACAAGCCCAGCCACGGTGGTCAGTATGGCTTCCGCCTCAACTACAACGCGGAATGGCTGAATGGCGGCACTGAGACTTCGTTTTACTTCCTCAACTACCACTCGCGCTTGCCGTATGCCAC
>CAZHTI010000187.1:1214-2742 GCA_964535755.1 uncultured Salinisphaerales bacterium
AGCTTCTTGCAAAAGTACCGTGGGATTGAGCGCGTCGCGCCCCGCCAAGTCATCCGTGGCTATGAGCGCCAGCAAGTGCTGCAAGGGGATTTCACCGCGCTGCGGGCGTTCTCCACCAATCCCTTCGGCGCAGACCAAATCCTATCGATCACCGAGCTTGGGTTTACTTGGGTTCTGGATATGCCGGATCGCAGTGAGTTGCAGTTTGAAGGCGGCGGCGTGCACCGCACCCACGCCAGCGCTGGCTCCGACGGCACCGGCTTTGACGTCAGCAACTCCTGTGACGGCACCGCCGTCAAGCAGGACGGCACCGGCCAGACCGGCAGCAACTACACCTGCCACTTGAACCCCACGCAACAAACGCGCGGCTTTGCCACTGAGTTCGCCTACGGCCTGCGTGAAATCATTCGCGCCGAGTACAACGACGTGATTTTTGGCTGGAGCTTCAAGCCGCAGATCATCCTGCAATGGGACCTTGGCGGCACCGCGCCATTCCCCATCCAAAACTTCGTCAAAGGTCGCAAGCAGGCGGACATCGGTACCGACATCAACATCACCCAAGCACTCTCGGCGCGGTTCAACTACCAGGTCTACTGGGGTGGTGCCCCGGGCGAGAACACCCGCTCGGATCGCGACAACGTCGCGCTTTCCGTGAGCTACGCTTTCTAGGCTCAGGTGCTGCACGCGCCTCTCCTAGCGCTAGTCCGCCGTGCCTAGCCGCGCCCATTGGTCCGCCGCCGGCGCAGTGCTCGCGCTTGCGGCGCTGTTTCTAGTGCTCAAGCCGACTGCGCGTGAGCCTCGGCAAGCTTCCACCAGCGCCGCAGAACATAAGCGCGTATCCGCCAGCAGCGATGCCAGTCGCGCCGAGCCGCCGCCCGAGCAGGCGGCGGGTGACTCAGCCGCAGGACGCCGCCCGGCCCCTGCCGCAGTAACGCCCGCGCAGCCGGGAGTCGTTGCCGCCTCAGGCCCCAACACCCCGCCCAGTGATTTCCAGCCGGTTGGCTCACCAAGCTCGGGAGCAGACGCAATCCAGTTCGACTTCGCCGTCGCCAATAACCGAGTCACCACCGCCCCAAAAACCTTGCGGGTGCAGCGCGGACAAACCGTACGTATACGCATCGTGGCCGACCGAAAAGACACCCTGCACGTCCACGGCTACGACCACAAACTCCAGCTCAAACCGGGTCAGCACAGCGAGCTGAGCTTTGACGCTGGCACCGCCGGGCGCTTCGGCTTGGAGCTGCATCACCCAGAGCTGGAACTCGGCGCGCTAGAGGTATTTCCCTAACGGTTTGATCTGTGCTGCCCGATGTGTTAGGCGCTACTTCTCGCCGCGCACGAGCTGCACATCGTCGCCAAAGTCAAGTTGATCGCCTCGCGCACCAATTCCGCGCGTCCAGTTGGCATGAATTGTGTGTCATCGGGCAAAGCGAAATCGCTCTGACCATGAGGTTTCAAGATTAGTTCTGTATTACCACCACCTGAACGTTGACTCATCGCACTGCACAACGTTACGTTCCAGTTACAG
>CAZHTI010000188.1:0-2733 GCA_964535755.1 uncultured Salinisphaerales bacterium
TTCCAGCAGGTGGGCGGCATTGAATGCAAGCCAGTCTCTGGCGAGATTACCTACGGGCTGGAACGCCTCGCCATGTACATCCAGAAGAAGGAGTCGGTGTACGACTTGGTCTGGAGTGACGTCGGCGGCAAGGTGGTGACCTACGGCGACGTCTATCACCAGAACGAGGTGGAGCAGTCCACCTATAACTTTGAACACGCCGACACCGCGACGCTGTTCGACCGCTTCAACCGCGCCGAAGCCGAATGCCAGCACCTGCTGGCGCTGGAAAAGCCGCTGCCGCTGCCCGCCTACGAACGCACCGTGCAAGCCAGCCACGCGTTCAATTTGCTCGATGCCCGTGGTGCCATCAGCGTCACCGAGCGGCAGGCCTACATCCTGCGCGTACGCACGCTGGCACGCGGCTGCGCCACCGCCTACTACAACGCCCGCGCAGCGATCTGCGGGTTTGAGCCGCTGAAAGCCGCCTAAGCGCGCCACGACAAGGCTGGAGAAACCCCAAAGGCGGGCTCGCCCAGCGCAGTGTGTGCGCGCCTGACTCGCAGCAGCGGCAGTTCTGCGGCAGAGTATTTGCTTGCGCCTTGGCGCCCACCCTTACGGCCCGCTCACATGGAAGCTTTAGTCAACACCATCAACAGCCTCATTTGGAGCAAAGCGCTCATTGCGCTCTGCCTCGGTGCGGGCCTGTATTTCTCGCTGCGCACGCGCTTTATGCAGGTGCGCGGCTTTGGCGAAATGATCCGGCTGATGCGCTCTGGCGGCTCGTCGGCGGCGGGCGTGTCGTCGTTTCAAGCCTTGGCGATGTCGCTCGGTGGTCGTGTTGGCACCGGCAACATCGCGGGTGTCGCGACTGCCATCGCCTTTGGTGGCCCGGGAGCGGTGTTCTGGATGTGGATGGTAGCGTTCTTGGGTGCCTCCACCGCGTACATCGAGTCTACGCTCGCGCAAATCTATAAAGAGAAGGACGACCAAGGGCTCTACCGTGGCGGCCCGGCCTACTACATCGAGAAGGCCATGGGCCAGCGTTGGTATGCGTGGATCTTCGCGCTCGCCACCGTCATCGGCGCGGGCTTGCTGCTGCCGGGCGTGCAGGCCAACAGCATCGCGCAGGGCCTGAGCAATGCTTGGGGTGTGCCCAATTGGGCGACTGCCGTCGGCATCAGCCTCGCACTCGGCTTCATCATCTTTGGTGGCGTGCGCCGCATTGCCGACTTCGCCACCTTGGTCGTGCCCTTTATGGCCATGGCCTATGTACTGATGGCGCTGGTCATCATGGCCGTCAATTACCAGCAACTGCCCGGCGTGATCAGCCTGATCTTCCGCTCCGCCTTCGGGATGGAAGCGGCTTTCGGCGCGGTGCTGGGCTTGGCGGTTGAGTGGGGTGTTAAGCGCGGCATCTACAGCAACGAAGCCGGCCAAGGCACCGGCCCGCATCCGGCGGCAGCGGCGGAAGTCGCCCACCCGGCGCAGCAAGGCTATGTGCAGGCCTTCTCCATCTACATCGACACCCTGCTGGTCTGCTCCGCCACCGCCTTCATGATTCTCTCCACCGGCCTCTACAACGTCGTCGCCCCTGCCGGCGGCTTTTTGGTGGAGAAGCTCCCCGGGGTGGCGACTGGCCCCGCCTTTGCCCAAAACGCGGTGGAGACGGTGTTGCCCGGCTTGGGTGCAGGGTTTGTCGCACTCGCACTGCTGTTCTTCGCCTTCACCACCATCGTCGCCTACTACTACATGGCGGAGACCAACCTCAAGTTCATGACGCGGCAGCTGCACCGGCCGGTGCTGGTGCTCGCACTGCGCTTAGGGATGGTCGGCGCGGTCGCCTTCGGCACCATCCGCAGTGCCGAGCTGGCTTGGGCCTTGGGCGATATTGGTGTTGGGCTAATGGCTTGGCTCAACCTCATCGCCATCCTGATTCTGCAAAAGCCGGCCTTGCTCGCCCTGCGCGACTACGAAGCCCAGCGCAAAGCCAATACCCCGCTGAAGTTTGACCCCGAAGCCCTAGGCATCCGCAACGCGCAGTTTTGGGTGCAGCGTTTGCGCGGTAAGGATTAAAGGGCGGAGTAGCGGAGTAGGGTGGGCAGGTTTTATCTGCCCACCATCGTGGCTTAACGGTGGGCAACGCTGCGCTTTTGCCCACCCTACGCCTGGAACCCCTCGCCCACTTGTGGGAGAGGCGGCTTGAGCGCCGGGCTATTTGGCAGGCTTTGCCGCCATCAACGCCTGCCAGCCGCTCAAGCCGAGCTTCTTGAGCGTGGCGATATTGCGCTCAGGGATGCCCTCAACATCCGGGTAGCCGTCGGCGGCGCGCGCCACGCTCTCCTCCCGCAGTAGATGCAGCATCGGGAAGGGCGAGCGGTTGGTGAAGTTCTCTATCGCGTGCAGCGTCGTGCCGGCGAAGCGGTACTGCGGGTGGAAGCTCGCAATCTGAATCTCGCCGACCAAATCCATGTCTTCCAGCAGTGCATCGGCCAGCTCTAGGAAGTCGTTGTAGTCGAGGAAATCCTCCAGCGCGTCGGGCAGCACCAGCAGCGTGGTCTCGCGCTCCTCCGGCTCCATCGCCACCAGCGCTTGCAACTCCTCGGCGAGTGCCGTCAGCAAGCCTTCGGGGGTCTTCGCCTCCGTCACCGCGATGCGCACGCGCTGGGTCAGGTAGGCGGCTTTCGCAAACGGGCAGAGGTTGAGGCCAATGACGGCAGCCTCCAACCAGTGACGGGTGGCGGCGATGGGGTC
>CAZHTI010000189.1:0-2681 GCA_964535755.1 uncultured Salinisphaerales bacterium
ACGGGCAGATCGACCGGCGCTGGGGCTTGGCGAGTTTCTCCCAACTCACGCGCGGCTTGAGTGCTTTGCAACAGCACCGCGCGGCGGATGACGAACCCAGCGCCGAGGCCGTGCTGCCGCGCCAATCCCGTAGCAAATGGCATGCCTTTGAGCGTGGGCCGGAGGCCGGTAACTTCCTGCACCAGCAGTTGGAGTTTCTTGCCCAAGACCGCTTCCGCTTGCGCAGCAGCCCTAATGCGCAGGCGCGCCTGCAAAGCGCGGCGGAGCTGACTGGCCGCACCGCTCAGGCCGAGCTGTTGCAAGAGTGGATGCAGCGCATCGTCGAGCACCCGATTGATGGCTTGAGCGCCAGCCTGCAACAGTTGGAGCGCGTACTGCCGGAGCTGGAGTTTTGGTTGCCCATCGAGGCACTCGAAACCAGCGCGGTCGATAGCCTCTGCCAGCGGTTATTGCAGGGCGCGCCGCGCCCGCCGCTGGTCGCCCGCCATCTGCACGGCATGATGTTGGGCTTTATCGATTTGGTGGTGGAGCACCAAGGCCGCTATTGGGTGCTGGACTACAAGAGCAATGCGCTCGGCGCCGATGACAGCGCCTACAGTGTCGCCAACCTACAAGCCGCCATGGCTCACCACCGCTACGACGTCCAGGCGAGCCTCTACCTGCTCGCCCTGCACCGGCATCTCAAGGCCCGTTTGGGCGCGGCCTACCGCCCAGAGCAGCAACTCGGCGGCGCGATTTACTACTTTTTACGCGGGGTCGATCACAACAGCGGCGGCATTTACCGCATCGATCCTCCCCTGGAGCTGATCACCGCGCTCGACCAAGCGCTACCCGCCGGGCAGCTCAACACTAAGGTCAGCCATGCAGCTTGAGCGAACGACCGACCACCAGCAGCTCCTCAACGAACTGCGCGCATGGTGCGAGGCGGGTTGGTTGCGCCACCTTGACGTGGCCTTTGCCGAGTTCATCCATAGGCTCCTACCCAGCGCACCCAGCAGCCTGCTGTTAGCCAGCGCCTTGCTCGCCCAAGTGGAGGGCCAAGGCCACACCTGCTTGGGCCTTAGCGACCTCATCGAACGGCCCGAGCAAATCCTCAGCAATCGCGGAGCGGACGCGTTGGCCGCGCTACGCCCGCACCTGCCGTCAAGCGCCGAGGTGTGGCTCAAGCAGTGGCAGCACAGCGAGGTGCTGGGGGTGATCGGAGTGGCAGCACTGGGCGGACAACCGCTGGTGCTCTGGCCGGCTGGCGATCAAGCTCGGCTGTATTTGCGCCGCTATTGGAGCTATGAGTTGGGCATCGCCAGCGCGATGAGTAGCCGCGCGACAGCCGCCAGCGTGGCGGAGCCACAAGACCTTGGGGCCTGCGCTGCGCGCATCAAGCAGGTGTTCCCCGCAACGGTCGGCAATGCCGAGGCCGATTGGCAAAAGATCGCCGCAGCCTTAGCGATGCGCGGCGCGGTCACCCTCATTACCGGCGGCCCCGGCACCGGCAAGACCTACACCGCTGCGCGCTTGATCGCCCTGTTGTTCGCGCAAGCCGCAAACCCCAAGGCGCTGCGGATCGCACTCGCCGCACCTACCGGCAAGGCCGCTGCCCGTCTGCGGCAGTCGATCCAGTCCGCCTTGCAGGACCTGCAAGCGCAGCTTGGCTTAGCGAAGGATGCCCCCGATTTGCAGACCCTGGTCAGCACCATGGGGGCCGCGCTCACCTTACATGCCCTACTCGGCGCAAGGCCGGATACCCGCAGCCTGCGCCACACCGCGCAGAACCCGCTTGCCGTCGACGTGCTCATCGTCGACGAGGCCTCCATGATCCACGCCGAAATGATGGTCAACCTGCTGCGCGCCCTGCCCGCCACTGCCCGGTTGATTCTCTTGGGCGATAAAGACCAGCTCGCCTCGGTGGAAGCTGGCTCCGTACTTGCGGACCTCTGCGCCAGCGCCAACCGTGGCAGTTACACGCCCGAAACCGCGCGCTATCTTGCCCGCAGCAGCGGGCAGAAGCTCCCCGCATGGGCACTGGCGGCTGCCGACGAGCGCATCACGCCCTTGGCACAGCAGACGGTCATGCTCAGGCGCTCGATGCGCTTTCAGGGGCCGATTGGCGCGCTCGCCGTCGCCAGCAATCTGGGCGACTACGCCGCCGTGCAGCAGGTGTTTGCGGACGATGCCAGCCGGCAAGTGCTGCTGCGGGTGAGCCCCACGCCTGAGCCCATCAGCCAAATTGCCGTCGCTGGCCGCGACGCCGCACCCGGGGGCTACAGCGTCTACCTCGACTGCATCGGCAACGGGCCAAAAGCCCATCCCAGCCACGCCGATTGGGTGCACGCGGTGCTCGCTGGCTTCGACCGCTTCCGCGTGCTCTCCGCACTTCGCGCTGGCGAATGGGGCGCGCAAGGGATTAATCAGGCCATCCAGAGTGCCCTACAGGCCGCTGGCCGACTACCCAAGAATCTGCCGGAGTGGTACGTCGGCCGCCCAGTGATGGTCACCCGCAACGACCACAGCTTGGGCGTGTTCAACGGCGATGTCGGCGTCGTCCTGCCCGCAGCCACAGGTAGTGGACTAAAAGCGTGGTTTGCCGATGGCAGCCACCTGCGCGCCGTCGCCGTGCATCGGCTCGCCCACATCGAGACTGCCTTTGCGATGACCGTGCACAAAAGCCAAGGCTCGGAGTTCGC
>CAZHTI010000190.1:0-2659 GCA_964535755.1 uncultured Salinisphaerales bacterium
TGCCACGGCACCCAGAACACATTCTCGGCGCGGTATTCATCGACATCTTCTGGGTCAGCGCCTTGGTAGTCGCCTTCGCCGGCGACCAGTTTGGCGCGGTGCTCTTCAAACACATCGGAGATGTATTTCAGGAAGATCAAGCCCAGCACTACATGCTTGTATTCCGCCGCGTCCATGTTGTTGCGCAGCTTGTCGGCGGCCTGCCAGAGCTTGGCCTCAAAGCCGATGTTGGCGGTGCTTTCCGCACCGCTGTTTTTAGTTCTTGCCATGCGAATCCCCAGCTTCAAATAGTTATTACAGCGCGGTTTGTGCCGCATGCGCTGATGTATCTGACGATGATAGCTGCGATGTTGCCGGTTAAGGCCTGCAACGCTCTAATGCGAGCAGGGCGCGCTAGCGCATGGACATCTCGCGCCTTGGGCCTGAAAATCCCGCGCCGCCGCAGCGGGCTAGGGTTTTTGGCGCTGCGGCGTGATTGCCTTGCTCGGGGCCGACCGCAGCCGCTATCCGCGGCTTGCCTTGCGGCTGCTCGGGCTGGCACGCCCTGCCATTTTTGCCTTCATCGCGTTTCTCAGACCCCACCATGATCAAGCCCCACGGCTCCGATGTTTTGAACCCCCGTTTTGTCTCTGATGCTGCGCGCCGCACGGCGTTGATTGAGGAGGCTCAAGGGCTGCCGAGTTTGCTGCTGAACTCCGCCGCTGCCGCCAATGCGGTGATGCTGGGGGCTGGTTACTTCAACCCGTTGCAGGGCTACATGACCAAGGCGGACGCCATCAGTGTGGCGAAGAGCCTGAAGACCGCTGCCGGATTGTTCTGGCCGGTGCCGATTCTCAATCTCACCAAGGAGTCCGGCATCCAAGCCGGTGCGCGCATCGCGCTGCGCGACCCCAACGTCGATGGCAACCCCGTGCTCGCGGTGATGGACGTCGAGACGGTCGAGCAGGTCAGCGACGCCGAATTGCAAATGATGGCGAAGGAAATCTTCGGCAATCTCGACGCCAAGCACCCCGGCGTGCAGACCTTCCTTGGCCTCGGCAACACTTTGTTGTCTGGCCCGATTGAAGTGCTGAACTTCAGCTACTTCCAGAGCGAGTTTCCAGAGACCTTCCGCACCGCAGTCGAGATTCGCGAGGAGATCGCCAAGCGTGGCTGGAAGAAGGTGGTGGCCTTCCAAACCCGCAACCCGATGCACCGCGCGCACGAGGAACTCTGCCGCATGGCGCAGGAGCGCCTGAACGCCGATGGCATCGTCATCCACATGCTGCTCGGCAAGCTCAAGGACGGCGACATCCCCGCGCCCGTGCGTGACGCCTGCATCCGCACGATGGTCGATAACTACTTCCCGAAGAACACGGTGATGATCACCGGCTACGGCTTTGACATGCTCTACGCGGGCCCCCGCGAGGCGGTGCTGCATGCGGTGTTCCGCCAGAACATGGGCACCGATTACCTCATCGTGGGCCGCGACCACGCTGGTGTGGGCGACTACTACGGCCCGTTTGATGCGCAGACGATTTTTGATGAGAAGGTGCCAGCAGGCGCGCTGCACATCGAAATCTTCCGTGCCGATAACACCGCCTACAGCAAGAAGCTCGACCGCGTGGTGATGATGCGTGAAGCGCCCGACCACAGCCCTGAGGACTTCATCGCGCTCTCCGGCACCAAGGTGCGGCAGATGCTCGGCCAAGGCATTGCGCCGCCGCCAGAATTCTCGCGCCCAGAAGTCGCCAAAGTCTTGATGGCCTACTACCAAGAACTGGACGCGAAGAAGCAGTAGCGACACCGCGTATGGGCGAGGCATGCCTCGCCCCTACCAAATAGGTGCCTAGAAGGTCTTTGCGGGTAAGCGCGCTGCCCCCGTGCAGCGGCGGAGCAAGCGCTCAGGGGCAGTTCACTTGGCGGGGCCTAGGGTGGCAGTCTATTCGGACACCACCAGGCAGGAGCCAGCCATGCACGAGCAACAAATTTCTGCGGAGACTTTCAAAACCCTCAATGACTTGATCGAAATTTCGATTGACGGTCAGAAGGGGTTTGCCGAGGCGGCGGAATTGGTCGATGACGCCGATCTGCGGCATGTGTTTATTGCCTATGCCGCCTCCTGCGGTAAGGCGGTGCTGGAGCTCTCCGACTGCGCCCGCGCCTTAGGTGAGCGTCAGCCCGAGCGCACCGGCACCATCAGCGGGGCCACCAGCCGTGGGTGGCAGCGCATCAAAGCTGCCTTGCTGGATTCCAACCTCGCGACCTTGGAGGAGATGGAGAAAAGCGAGGACCGCGCCAAAGAGCTCTACCAAAGGGCTTTGAAGGAGGAAACCCTGCCGCTCGACGTGCGCGCGGTCATCCAGCGCCAATACCACGGCGTGCTGGAGCACCACGACCGCATCCGTGACCTGCGCGAGCAATATCTCAAGGCGAACTAGCCCAGCCACCCAAGCCCTAGGCGACCCGACATGACGATGACTGCTGCATTTCTCTGGTTCAACGCAATCGCCTACGCGGGCTTGGGTTTTTGGTGTGCGATTTCGGTCGATAAGACCGCTGGCTCGCTGGGCTACAAAGGCCTGAACTCCTCGGGCCGCTGCGAATACACGGCGGTCTATGGCGGCTTGCAGGTGGCACTCGCCTTAATGTTTTTGTTTCTGGCGATGGAGCCTTCGCT
>CAZHTI010000191.1:0-2656 GCA_964535755.1 uncultured Salinisphaerales bacterium
CTTCCTCCTTCGGCTTCTTGAAGTCCGCCGCCATCGCCGCGTGCAGTTCCTCTTGATGCGCGAGTAGCGCAGCCTTGAGTTTCTTGATCTTGGCGATGCGCTCATCGCCGGTGGAGCGACGCAGTGCGATCGCTTTTGCGAACTGCTTTTCGAACACGCGGCGCACTTCGGCGTCCAGGGTTTGTGCCTGCGGCATGGGGAGAACGGATGCGGTCATAGGGCACTCCTCGTGCACGGGTGGGTTTATGGCGACGCCGAATATACACGCACCGTTGCCTGCGGCCTGTACCAGGGAGGCGGCTGTCAGGAGGCAACTAGTTGAGCGGCAATCAACGGCCAATGCCTGAACTGCCCACCCCGAATCCGCGAGCTGGGTCGATCGGCATATTCCATAAAAGGAATTTATAAATAGTGCGTAAGTCTTTTACAGGAATATCTTGGCGGCCCACAGTGCCCACCATCTAGTCACCACTTGAGCAATGCAGACATGAAAACACGCTACAAAACCTTGGCTTTGCTCGCTGGATACGTCGCGGTTACTCCGGTATCGCAGGCTGCAGCCGAGCCCGGTAGTGCGGAATATCTCGACGCGCTGGAGCAGCGCTTGCTGGTTTTGGAGCGCAAGCTGGAGCTGCAGGCGGAAGAAGCTGCCGCCAAGGCTAAGGGGACTCCGGTGGTGACGGCCGCCACCGATAAAGGCTTTTCGCTAAAGAACGCCAAGGGCGACACCGAGATCAAATTCAGCGGTATCGGTCAGGTCGATCACCGCGCCTTCATCAGCGACAACGGGGCATTTCGTGATGGCTTCATCACCCGCCGCTTGCGCCCGACGCTGCAGGGCAACCTCGGCAAACTGGTGAGCTTCCGCTTTACCCCGGAGTTTGCCGGCAATGGCACTGGCGACTCTGCCAGCATCGTTGACGCCTACTTCGACCTGAAGTTTCACAAGGCCGCCACCTTGCGTGCAGGCAAGCAGAAGGGTCTGCTGGGGCTTGAGCGCTTGCAGTCCGGCGGTGCGATCAGCCTCATCGAGCGTGGCTACGCTACCGAATTGCTGCCGAATCGTGATCTCGGCCTGGCCTTATTGGGGTCGGTCGCCGACGGCACGGTGAGCTACGGACTGGGCGCCTTCAATGGCACTGCGGACGGCCGTGACGTGGTCGGCGCTGGCGGCTTCGGCGCCGATGACGGGCTCAAGGATTATCAAGGCCGGATTTTCTTCGAGCCCTTCAAGAACGAATACAGCGCATTCAAGGGGCTGGGGTTTGGGCTCGCCGCAAGCTCAGGCGCGTTCGATGGCACCGGCAACAACTTCATTGCGCGCTATCGCACGCCCGGCCAAAACGTATTTTTCACCTTCAATGAAGCGGGGGTAGCGGCCAGCGGCAAGCACACGCGTTACAGCCCGCAGGCGAGGTTTTATCGGAACAGCCTCGGCGCACTGGGGGAATATGCCGTGTCCGAACAAGACCTCACCCGAGCCGGGGTGGAGCGGGCGGTCAAAGCCACCGCCTATAACTTGACGACGACCTACGTGGTGACCGGTGAGGACGCCAGCTTTTCCGGCGTGACGCCGAGCCAGCCCTACAGCATCGGGGCCGAAGGCTGGGGCGCCGTTGAACTGGTGGCGCGGGTCGGCGGACTCAAGGTGGACGACGATGCCTTCGCCGGAACCGCTGCCAATCGCTTAGCCAACGCGAGCAGCCAGGCTGAATCGACACAGAGCTTCGGCGTTGGAGTCAACTGGTACCTCACCGGCAACGCCAAAGTGAGCGCTGACTACAACCTCACGCGATTCGAGGGCGGTGGCGGCGGACCTGCAGCAACGCCTGCGGACCGGCGCGACGAGAAAGCTCTGTTTACGCGCCTGACCATCCAATACTGATACCCACATACACGCCGGAGCACATTCCATGAAACGCGCCCTTTTCACCGTTGCCGCAGCATTGTTCGCCACCGCTGCCAGCGCCAAAGAATTCCTCAACGTCAGCTACGACCCTACCCGCGAGTTCTACAAGGAGGTGAATACCGTGTTCGCCGCCGAGTGGAAGGCAAAGTCTGGCGAATCGCTCAATATCAAAACCAGCCACGGCGGTAGTGGCAAGCAGGCGCGATCGGTGATCGACGGACTGAATGCCGATGTGGTGACGCTGGCACTTGCCTACGACATCGACAACATCGCCACGCAAGGCAAGCTGTTGCCGAGCAACTGGCAAAAACGCCTGCCGGACAACAGCTCGCCCTACACCTCCACCATCGTCTTCTTGGTGCGCAAGGGCAACCCCAAGGGTGTCAAGGACTGGGGCGATCTCATCAAGCCCGGGGTGAAGGTGATTACCCCCAACCCGAAAACCTCGGGCGGTGCGCGCTGGAACTACCTTGCCGCCTGGGGCTGGGCACTGAAGCAGCCGGGCGGCAGCGAGGCGAGCGCCAAGGACTACATCACTAAGCTCTACAAGAATGTCCCGGTGCTCGATACCGGCGCGCGCGGCTCCACCACCACCTTCGTGCAGCGCGGCATCGGTGACGTGTTCCTGAGCTGGGAGAACGAGGCATTTCTCGCCATTAACGAACTGGGCCCCGACAAGTTCCAGATCGTGGTGCCGAGTGTCTCCATCCTTGCCGAACCGCCGGTGGCGATCGTTGACAAGAATGT
>CAZHTI010000192.1:0-2630 GCA_964535755.1 uncultured Salinisphaerales bacterium
CGTAGGTAATCTCGCCAGAGACTGGCTTGCATTCAATGCCGCCCACCTGCTGGAAGTAGGTGAACTGGGTGACTTCCATGCCGTTGAGCCAGACCTCCCAGCCCAAGCCCCAGGCGCCCAGCGTTGGGGATTCCCAGTTGTCTTCGACAAAGCGGATGTCGTGGGTGAGCAAGTCGAAGCCCAGCTCGCGCAGGCTGCCCAAATACAGTTCTTGGATGTTGGCCGGCGAGGGTTTCATCAGCACTTGGAACTGGTAGTAGTGCTGTAAGCGGTTGGGGTTTTCGCCGTAGCGGCCATCGGTGGGGCGGCGTGAGGGCTGGACGTAGGCGGTGTTCCAGCTCTCAGGCCCCAAGGCGCGCAAAAAGGTGGCCCAGTGGAAGGTGCCGGCGCCCATTTCCATGTCCATCGGCTGCACCAACACACAACCGTGGCTAGCCCAATAACGTTGCAGGGTGAGGATGATGTTTTGGAAGGTCATGAAATCGCGCGGGCTAAAGGTGGCGGCCAAAGGCTGGCGAGGGGCCCAGCCTTTAGCAAACAGCAAGTCTAACGGTGCTGCACTGCAAACGCCCTAGCGGCGTGCGGCAGGGGGCGATTGCACCGTTTTGGGGCGCAAAAAAGGGGTGCGATGGCACGGTTGATGCTTCAAGATAGCGCGCTGCGCGGCCAACCTCGCACGAAAGCTTTCCCTCTCACCCTCAATTGCAGGAGATCACCCCATGTCGGGCGCTGACGTCATCAAGACCATTAAAGAAAAGGAAGTGAAGTTCGTTGACTTCCGTTTTTGCGATACCAAAGGCAAAGAACAGCACGTCACCGTGCCTGCGCACACCATCGACGCTGCGCTGTTTGAAGACGGCAAAATGTTCGACGGCTCTTCCATCGCTGGCTGGAAGGGCATCAACGAGTCCGACATGATCCTCATGCCTGACCCTTCCACCTGCTTCATCGACCCGTTCTTTGAAGACACCACGCTGGTCATCACCTGCGACATCATCGAGCCCGCTACCGGCCAAGGCTATAGCCGCGACCCCCGCAGCTTGGCGAAGCGCGCCGAGGCCTACCTGAAGAGCACCGGCATCGCCGACACCGCCTTCTTCGGCCCTGAGAACGAATTCTTCATCTTCGACAGCATCCGTTGGGACGTCGGCATGAAGGGCTGCTTCGTCGAGATCGACGCGGAGAACGCCGCTTGGAACTCCGGCAAGGCTTATGAGGCCGGCAACATGGGCCACCGCCCGGGCGTTAAGGGCGGTTACTTCCCAGTGCCACCGGTGGACTCGCTGCACGACATCCGCTCCGCCATGTGCACCACGCTGGAAGAAGTCGGCATGCCGACCGAAGTCCATCACCATGAAGTGGCCACCGCTGGCCAGTGCGAAATCGGCGTGCGCTTCGGCACCCTCGTGAAGAAGGCTGACGACGTCCTCAAGCTCAAGTACGTGGTGCAGAACGTTGCCCACCAATTTGGCAAGACTGCCACCTTCATGCCCAAGCCCATCGTTGGCGACAACGGCTCCGGCATGCACGTGCACCAGTCCTTGGCCAAAGACGGCAAGAACCTGTTCACCGGCCCAGACGGCGCTTACGGCGGCCTCTCCGACACCGCGCTGTACTACATCGGCGGCATCTTGAAGCACGCCAAGGCCATCAACGCCTTCACCAACCCCGGCACCAACAGCTACAAGCGTTTGGTCCCCGGTTTTGAAGCACCGGTGATGCTCGCCTACTCCGCGCGCAACCGCTCCGCCTCGATCCGCATCCCCTACATCGCCAACCCCAAGGGCCGCCGCATTGAAGTCCGCTTCCCAGACTCCACGGCCAACCCCTACCTCGCCTTCTCCGCGATGATGATGGCGGGCTTGGACGGCATTCAGAACAAGATCCACCCGGGCGAGCCTTCTGATAAGGACCTCTACCACCTGCCACCTGAAGAAGACGCAAAGATCCCCCGCGTCTGCCACAGCTTGGACATGGCGCTGGATGCCCTCGATAAGGACCGCGAGTTCCTCACCCGTGGCGGCGTGTTTACCGACGAGCTGATCGACGCCTACATCGAGCTGAAGATGCAGGAAGTCACCCGCTTCCGTATGACCACGCACCCCGTTGAGTTTGAGATGTACTACTCGCTGTAAGCGAGTAGTCAATGATGCTGGCCTCCTTGTAAAAGGAGTAGTCAGTGATGCTGGCCTCGCTGCAAAGCGCGGTGCGCTGAAACAAAAAACCCCGCAATCGCGGGGTTTTTTGTGACTGTCTGAATCAAAGAAAACGTGTTGGACCACCAATCGGCGAGCACTTTAGTCCTAAAAACTTAAAGTGCCCGATTGCGGCAGCCCGCCCCCGACCAACCGTTGTGCTGGGGATTAGGACTAACGTGCGCGCTGGCGCCTCCGCCAGACTCCCAAACCCAGCAGCATTAGTCCCAGCGCGCCAAAGGAGCCGCCACCACCGCCACCGCCCTGCCCTTCTTGGCCACCTGAGCTGCTGGAGCTACCGCCAGAGGAACTCGCTGAATTGCTTGGGACTGGCACCGGCGTGGCGGGTACAGGCACAGGACTCTCGGGTACCGGTACGGGGCTCTCTGGTACCGGAACTGGGCTCTCGGGCACTGGTACAGGGCTCTCCGGTAC
>CAZHTI010000193.1:0-2620 GCA_964535755.1 uncultured Salinisphaerales bacterium
GCTTCTGCCTCCGCCAAACTCAGGCGTTTGACCGGCTTGCCGTCGACCGGCGAGCAGGGCGCACGGTGGCGGTCTTCAGGCCCAAACAGGGCGACGTCAATGCCGATGCCATTGGGCGCATCAAAGCGCGCCAAGGGGATGCTGGCGCTGCGGCCATCCGGCCAGCGGTAGTCGCGCTCATCGGCCTGCATCGCCACCCGTTTAGCGCTAAGGAAGGTATCGACCAACTCGGGTTTTTCGGGGAAGGCATGCAGCTGGATGCGGTGGGCATCGCTAATCGCGCCGCTGACCACCGCACCGACCAAACGCGGGGAGAAGTCCTTGAGCCAGTGCATGGCCTGCACTGCGGTCTGCCGCAGCGTGAGCAGTTGGTGCGCGTACTGCGCGCCGCCAAATAGGCGCTGGTAGGCGAGCACCTGCTGCTGAACGCTGAGGTTATCGGGCAGGCCGGAGCGGGCAGGCAGCCCTAAGCGCTCGGCAGCCTTGCGCTTCGCCATCCCGTAGTCGGTGAGGGCTTCCTCGACGAAGATGCGGGCCGCTTCCTCAGCGACCCCTCCAGCTACTTGGCGACGGCCCATGGCTTTGGGGTGTTTAGAGCTGAGTGTCGGCTGGCCTAGAACAACTCTTCAGCCTCTTCACCGGCTTCGTTTTCGGTGTCTTCTTCGGGCGCTTCTTGTCGTGCTGGGATGCGGTCGGCTGGCACCCATTCGGTAAGGTAGTTGTAGACCGGCACGCCTTCTTCATTGATGGTGCCGCCGCCACGGCGGATTTTGAGTGCCACCATGCCCTCAGGGCGGTTCAACTCGATCTCAGGCACGCCGTTTAGGGCAGTGCGCATGTAATCGGTCCAAATCGGCAGGGCGGATTTGCCACCGGTTTCCTTCGCGCCCAGCGGCTTGGGCTGGTCGTAGCCGACCCATGCCGAGGCGACGACATCGCCACCAAAGTTGTAGCCGTTGAACCAAGCATCGGTTTCGTCATTGGTGGTGCCGGTCTTGCCGGCGAGGTCTTTGCGGCCGAGCTGCTTGAGCGAAGCCGCAGTGCCGCGCACGGTGACGTCATGCAGCATGCTGGTCATCATGTAGCGGGTTTGCGGGTCCATGACCCGCGGTGCGAGTTGCGCTGCGGTATCGCCCGCAGTGATTTCTGCTGGGCACTCGGGGCAGGCGCGCACCGGCTTGGCATCCAACACCACGTTGCCTTGGGCATCTTCAATCCGGCGGATGAAGTAGGGGTCAACCAAGAAGCCACCATTGGCGAACACGGCATAGCCCCGGGTGACTTCCAGCGGGGTCAGTGAGGCAGTGCCAAGGGATAAGGTCAGGTTGGGCGGCAGAGTCTCAGGGGCAAAGCCGAAGCGCTGGGCGTAGTCCAAGGCATAGCGCATGCCGGTGGATTCCAGCACGCGAATGCTCACCAAATTGCGCGACTGCACCAGCGCTTCGCGCATGCGCATCGGGCCTTTGAAGGTGCCGTCATAGTTGGAAGGCCGCCAGATTTTTTGCCCGTAGCCGGGGTCGCTCACGAATGGCGCATCGAGGAACACCGAGGCCGGCGTGTAGGCCTTGGCGACCGCTGCGGCGTAAACAAAGGGCTTAAAGCCTGAGCCCACCTGCCGCTTGGCTTGGGTGACGCGGTTGAACTTGCCGGCGTAGAAATCGAAGCCGCCAACCAGAGAAATAATCGCGCCGTCCTGCGGGTTCAGCGCCACCATCGCCGCCTGTGCCTTGGGGATGTGGGCGATGCGCACGAACTCGCCGTCCAAGCGCAGGCGCACCACGCTGCCAGTGCCCAAACGGCTGATTGCCTTGCCAGCCCAAGCCAAGCCCTTGGCGGTGATCAATTCCTGCCCACGCTCCAGCGAGAACACCGCGAGGCCGTCGCCACTGCGGCCCAGCACGACCGCTGCCGGCAATTGCACGATGGCCGGGCGGCTGCGCAAAAAGCGGATCAAATCCGGGTTGCCCGCCAGATTGGTCTGGCTCAATGCGGCCAGCGCCCCGCCTTCCGCCACCGCCTCAGCGCCGTCAAAACCGTGGCGCTCTTCGTAGTCCAAAAGTGCCGCGCGCAGGGCGACGTTGGCCGTCAACTGGCGCTCAGACTGCACCGTGGTGGTGACGCGGTAGCCCGCGCGGTAGGCGTCCTCACCGTACTTGTTGACCATCTCAGCGCGCACCATCTCGGCGATGTACGCGGCTTCTAGCTCCACCGGCGTGGCGTGCTCGCGGGCGACGATCAGCTCAGCTACCGCCTCGTCATGGGTGCTGCGGTTGATATAGTTCAGCTCCAACATCCGGCGCAGTACGTAATCCCGCCGTTCCTTGGCGCGCTTGGGGTTGCTGATCGGATTAAGTTGGCTGGGTGCTTTAGGCAGTGCTGCCAAGACGGCGTGCTCGCTCAAGGTCAGCGCGCTCAGCGGCTTGCCAAAGTAAACGTGTGCGGCAGCGGCCACGCCGTAGGAGCGGTTACCCAAGAAGATCCGATTGAGGTAGATCTCTAAGATCTGCTCCTTGGTCAGCTCCTGCTCCATTTTCCGCGCCAGCAAAATCTCGCGGAGCTTGCGCTCGTAGCTTTTCTCGGGCGTCAAGAACACATTGCGCGCGAGCTGCATGGTGATGGT
>CAZHTI010000194.1:0-2546 GCA_964535755.1 uncultured Salinisphaerales bacterium
CTGACGCAACCCCCACCCTGCCGTCAGCGCTGCGCGGCGTCTAGCATGCGGGCTCTACTCGCCTTTTGGAGCCGTGCATGAAGCCTGAACTCGCTTTACTCGCCCCCGTTATTGCCCTCGTACTTTGGACGCATGTGATGTGGCTATGGATGTACGCAACCCGCATCCCGGCGATCAGTGCGGCGCGCATGAAGCTGGACCCGGAAGTCCCGCCCAAGGAACTGATGAACCGCCTGCCCGCCAGCGTCCGTTGGAAGGCCGACAACTACAACCATCTGTTTGAGGCCCCGACGCTGTTCTATGCCGTCGGCCTAGCGCTAGCGCTGTTGGGCGATACCAGCAGCTTAAGCCTGCAACTAGCTTGGGCCTACGTCGCTTTGCGTGTCGCGCACAGCATCGTGCAGGCGACCTTCAACAAGATCGAAGTGCGCTTTGCGCTGTTCTCGCTGTCGTACTTGGTGTTGATTGGCCTGAGCCTGCGCGCCGCGCAGCAGGTGTTTTGACCGCTGAGTAATGGACTCTAGGTGGGCGCTGGGGCCTAGGCTCACCTTTATGACGTAGGCGCGGGACGGCTGCTAACCGCCACACTTTGGCGATGAGCCAACCCGCCCCCGCCTACGTCCCCGCCCACGGCCTGCTTGCCGGCCGCAGTGTTTTGATTACCGCCGCTGCCGGAGGCGGCATCGGCTTTGCCGCCGCCCGCCGCTGCTTGGAGGAGGGCGCGCGCGCCTTGATGCTCAGCGACGTGCACCCGCGCCGCACGGCGGAAGCTGCTGCGACCTTGGCGGCGGAGTTCCCCAATGCCGTTGTGCGTGGCATGGCGTGCAACGTCGCCGTCGAGGCCGATGTGCAAGCCTTGGTCGCTGAGGCAGAAGCCGCGCTTGGCGGGGTCGATGTGCTGATCAACAACGCCGGCTTGGGCGGCAGCAAGCTGCTCGTCGATATGGGCGATGAGGAATGGCAGAAGGTGCTGGATGTGACGCTGACCGGCACGATGCGCATGACCCGCGCCATGCTTCGCTGCATGCAGCCTAGGGGCCGGGGAGCGATCGTCAACAACGCCTCGGTGCTGGGCTGGCGCGCGCAAAAAGAGCAGAGCCACTACGCCGCCGCCAAGGCCGGCGTGATGGCGCTGACCCGCTGTGCCGCGCTGGAAGCCGCCGAGTTCGGCGTGCGCATCAACGCGGTGAGCCCGTCGATAGTCTTCCACGACCACCTGCGCAAATCCGCACCCGAGGCGCTGCTCAAAGACCTCGCCGCGCGCGAGGCCTTTGGCCGTGGCGCTGAGGCCTGGGAGATTGCCAACGTGATGGTGTTCTTGGCCTCCGACTACGCCAGCTATTTGGTGGGCGAGACCATTGCCGCTTCGTCGCAGAGGGCATAGGGACGCGGGAGGTGGGAGGTGGGAGGTGGGACGAAAAGGCCAAACCTCATCGTCATTCCCGCGAAGGCGGGAATCTAGGTATTTTTTGTTTTTCTTTGACAATTCAACGCAGTGCGCTTCGCGCATCCTGGATTCCCGCCTGCGCGGGAATGACGGAACCCCTTAAGTATTTCTGTATGGCGGAAGCCATTACCTACCGGCCCACAACCATCGCATCCCACATCCCACGAACAAAAATATGCCCCGCCTATTCACCTCTGCCGATGATCTCCGCGCGGCCATCGGCCAAGCCTTGGACCCCAGCCCTTGGCTCACCGTCACCCAAGAGCGCATCAACACGTTTGCCGATGCCACCGATGACCATCAGTGGATTCACGTCGATGCTGAGCGCGCGAAGACTGGGCCGTTTGGCGCGCCCATAGCGCATGGCTACCTGACGCTCTCCCTCGCCGCGCGCTTCATGCCGGAGATTTTGGACATCCGCATGAAGATGGGTGTGAACGTCGGCTGCGACAAAATCCGCTTTTTGGCACCGGTCAAAGTCGGCGACCGGATTCGCGGGGTCGGCGAGATTCTCTCCATCGAGCCGACCAAGGACGGCGGCGTGCAGAGCGTGTTGCGCTTGACCATCGAGATTGACGGCGGCAGCAAGCCCGCCTGCGTCGCCGACACGGTCAGCCGCTACTACTTTTGAAGGATGCGTTCGGCCAAGTCCTGACTCTAGCCTGTCAGACACTCCCTATTGAGCGCCGACCGGCATGTCCTTGGCCCCACACGACGCAGTCATCGTAGCCACCGCCCGCACGCCCATTGGCAAGGCCTATCGCGGCGCGTTTAACGATACCGAGGCCCCGGTGCTCGGCGGCCATGTGCTGAAGGCCTGTTTGGAGAAAGCCGGCGTCGCCGGTGCGGAGGTCGATGACGTGATTCTCGGTGCTGCCGCCCAGCAAGGCACGCAGGCCTACAACTTGGGCCGCCTTTGTGTGTACACCGCCGGCCTGCCGCTCGCCGTCGCCGCGACGACGCTCGACCGCCAATGCGCCTCCGGCCTGCAAGCGATTGCCAATGCTGCCCGCGCGATCCGCACGGGCGAGCAAAACATCGTGCTCGCTGGCGGCTTGGAGAGCATCTCGCTGGTGCAGACCAAGCACAAAAACAGCTA
>CAZHTI010000195.1:0-2533 GCA_964535755.1 uncultured Salinisphaerales bacterium
GACCAGCACCTTCTTCTTGGCCTCGATGTCGGCCTTGAGACGGTTGATGACGCTGATGGCTTCCTCACCGCTGACGCGGCAGTCGAAGCGGGTGTATTCAACCTCGTCGCTGGTGCCGCGCAGGGCGGAAACATCCACACAGACGAAGGGGTCGCCCTTCTTGACCTTCACTTCACGGACGCGGCTGAGATAGCCGACGCCGGTGGTGTGCAGGTCGAAGTAACGCGGGCCGTTGGTCACGGGTGTATCGGTGCTGGTTTGAGTCTGGGACATGGGACTACTCCGGTAGGAACAAAGCGAAATGCCGGAGCGCACAGACCCCGACGGGCTTGCTTGCCCCAGCGGGTGGTCGAACCTTGCGGTTCGGGATGGGTGAATACACCGGGCGGGGCCGGGCTGAAACGAGTGAATCTGATCTGCGATTCACCAGCACCGCGAAGGCTTGAAGGCCCTCGTGCAGCTGCAATCCGGTGCGATAGCTGCGCCCCCCAAAAACAGCCGACAGTCGGGGGCACTGGCATGAAAACCTCATGCGGGGGAAACTGAACGGACGCTAAACCAGCCCCTTATTCCAAGCCAAACAAAAACCGCAACCTGATCCGGCACGGTTTCATTGACCGATTTGCCACCATCCTCGACGACGATGCCGCGACGCGCGCCCGGCCTCTCGTTTCTGACTCGGCAGCGTGCGGATCACCGACATCAGGAGAACGGCATGGCGACCATCGTGGACTTCGAGCGCGTGTTCCAGCGCGACGGCCTCACCCTCAAGCTCTATCGTGGCGAAGGCATGGCGCTGCTGGCTTTCGATCTCGACCCGGCGCAGGCCACGCGGGATTTCGTGGGCTTCGCCGTCGAGTTCAAGCCGCCGCGCGCCTACGAGTGGTTCCCGCTGCCCAACCGCCTGCGCTTCGAGGGCGCACCGGCGCACCCCAATCATCGCTATTCCTCGCTGGACGCCCCGTTCCAGAAGTTCCGCTGGGTGCATGTGCCCAGCAAGATCGTGCGTGGCGACTACGCCTACCGCGTCACGGCGCGCTACATGCGGCCCGATGGCAGCCTGGTGTCGGGTGCCAGCGTGATGGGGGCGATCTCGCTCGATCCCGTCACCATCAGCGGCTTCGTCAACGTGGGCTTCACGCGCGGCTTCGCTTCCTCGCAGGCGTATGCGGAGAAGGATTGGCCGAACAAGGAGGGCATCCTGCCGCCATCCGAACTCAAGGGCATCGCCGAGCTGGCGCACCCTGTTGCCGACTTCCAGCCGCACTACGAGTGGCTTGGCTTCGAGGCCAGGCGCTTGCTGTTCGACCTGCTCGAAGCCTGCTTCGTGGATGATGAACTCACCGTCGAGGCGATGATCTACGAGTGTCGTGAACCGGGTGTGCTGGAGTGGCTTGAGAAGCTCGGCCCACGCCTGCGCGTGCTGATGGATGACCACGGCGAGATGGGCGACGACGCCAGCCCCGAAAGCGAATCGGCAAGACGGCTCATCGCCGCTGGTGCCGAGGTGAAGCGCACGCACTTCAAGCGCCAGCAGCACAACAAGGTGGTCATCGTGAAGCGCAATGGCGTGCCGGTGCGAGCCTTGGCCGGTTCCACCAACTTCTCGCTGCGCGGCCTCTACATCCAGGCCAACAACGTGCTGCTGTTCGAGGACAAGAACATCGCCGCGCTCTACGCCGATGTCTTCGCGGCCTACTGGAGCAACCCGAAGAAGTTTCATGAGCATCCGCTGTCGCAGCAGTGGCATGTCGGACGCGATACGCCAGAGTCACGCTTCTCTTTCTGCTTCTCACCGCACCGGGACGAGGCCCTGTCGCTCGACCCGGTGGCGCAGGCGATCCGCGAGGCCGAAAGCTCGGTGCTCTATGCCGTGGTGTTTCTGCCACAGCTCACTGGTGCCGTGAAGAATGCGATTGAAGACCTCAACAACCGCGCGCTGTTTTCCTACGGGGTCGCCCAGCGCACCGGCTCGCTGACGGTGAACAAGCCGGACGGCTCACGCGGCCTGTTGCCGTTCGCGTACATCGGCGCGAACGCGCCGGAGCCGTTCCAGCGCGAATGGTCAGGCGGCGAAGGCAACATGGTGCATCACAAGTTTGTCGTTACCGACTTCAACGGCGCGCGGCCCAAGGTCTTCACCGGCTCGTCGAACCTCGCCGCCGGTGGCGAGCGCGAGAACGGCGACAACCTGGTGATGATCGAAGACCGCAAGGTCGCCATCGCCTATGCCATCGAGGCATTGCGGCTGTTCGACCACTTCCACTTCCGCGCGCGGCTCAAGGAGGGCGAGACGCAAGTCGAGCGCATGACGCTGGCCAAGCCGCCCAGCACGCCGACGGGCAAGACCTGGTTTGCGGCCTACTACCGCACGGGACATGTCAAAGAGAGGGATCGTCGGCTGTTTGCGGGATCATGTTGATCGCAGTGAGCCAACGATCAGCACGCCACATCCCAGCGCGATCAACGTCACACCGGCGACATCGGTCACGGTCGGCATCGAGCGATCCACAATCCACAGCCAGGCCAGCGC
>CAZHTI010000196.1:0-2526 GCA_964535755.1 uncultured Salinisphaerales bacterium
TGTTGACAGTAGAGGTGTCGCTGCGTTGCAGGTCAAAATCGCGCTATGCGAGGCGGGAAAGGGGCCAACTTGGTGGCTCCAAGCGCCCCTTTGCCAACGACACCTAGCGCGATTTTGGCCGCAACCCTTCGGGGCGGGACGATTTTGGCGCATAGCTGCGTCACTAGGCCTTGCCAATGGAACAACCATTGGCTGCACCTTGTTCCTTGCACTGCCCCAAACTCTTGGCCTCGGCGCAGCTTGCCAGTGGCAAGCTGCGTTAAGCCGAGAGTGCCTTCCGCCGCAGCGACACCTCTACTGTCAACAGACCCTTGCTCACTGGCCTGCGCTAGAGCATTGTCGGGGTCGCCGTGTCAACAAAAAAATCGTCATTCCGGCGAAAGCCGGAATCCAGTGCTGGCAATCGTTGCGGGCTTTGAAGGACTGGATACCGGCGTTCGCCGGTATGACGAATCGTTGTTAGGACTTACGCAATCTGCACAAAAAAACGTCATTCCCGCGCAGGCGGGAATCTAGGGTGCGCGCAGCGCAGTGCTTTGTATTTTATAAAGAAAAAGAACAAATACCTGGATTCCCGCCAGCGCGGGAATGACAGGTTTCAGCAGGCTTTGCGTAAGTCCTAGTTGTAAGCCAATGAATTAAAAATGCGCTCGCCGCCGCCGACTGTGGCCGTCAGCGATGGACTTGGGCGTGCAGCTCTAAGGCGACGGACTCGGCTCGGCGCTGAGTTCACCCTCATCTGCCTCCGGGGTCGCTTCTGGCTGCGCACTGGTCGCGGCGGCTGCTGCTTCTTCACGCAAGCTGTTCAGCGTGGTGTCTTGCAGAAGCTCAATGCCTGCGTCTGGCTCGGGTGCGGGTGCTTCTACCGCCGCAGCGCTTTCGGACTTGGCCGGGCTGCGTAGTTGAGGGTCAAAGCGCAGTGTCGGCGGCGGCAATTGCGGCGCGCCGGAAGAGAGCCAAGCGATGATGTCGTAGTAAGAGCGCACATTGGCGACGAAATCCACCGCCTCATTGCCACGCACATAGCCGTAGCGCGAACGCTGATACCACCGTGGCCGCATCAGCAGTGGGTAGGCATCCCGCACATCGACCCAATGGTTGGGATCGCCGCCCCGTTCCTTGGCGAGCGCACGCGCATCCAGCAAATGGCCCAAGCCCTGGTTGTAGGCCGCCAGCACCATCCAGCTACGGTCAGGCTCCTGAATCTCACGCGGCAGATTTTTGTAGAGGTCCGCCAGCACCCGTGCGCCACCTTCGATGCTCTGGGTCGGGTCTTCGCGATTAGCGATGCCGTAACGCTTGGCGGTGTCCTGCGTGAGCATCATTAAGCCGCGCACCCCGGTATAGCTCACCGCAGCAGGGTTCCAGTGCGACTCCTGATACCCCACCGCCGCCAGCAAGCGCCAGTCCAACTGATGGCGCTCAGCAGATCGCTGAAACGCCGCGCGATAGTTCGGCAAGCGCGAGCGCATGCGGGTGGCAATGGTCACCGCGCTGTAGTAATCGACCTCCTCCACATGCCCGTAGTAGCGGTCATGCAGGCGCGCAAGGGTTTTGCTGGGGATTTGCTGCAAGTACCGCTGCGCGTGCTGATAAAAACTGCGGTCCCGCCCGGGGGCGAAGGCAAATGCCACGTCCTCCCGCGCGCCGACGTCGAAGGCCACCCGCAATTGCGGGTAATAGCGCTGTTGGATCGCCACCAAACTCGACGACGCCACGCTGTAGTCGATCTTCCCCTTGGCGACCTCCAGCAATAGCTCCTCGGCGTCCAGGGTGTCCGATACCTCCCAGCGCAGGTTGGGATAATCGCGCCGCAGTGTGCGCAAGCGAGCCTCGTAGTCACCGCCCTTCGCCACCACCAAGCGGCCTGTCAAATCGCCGGGCGATTTCGGCGCGCTGCTCCCCATGCCGTACACCAACTGCGCGCCGACGCGATCAATCGGCGTGCTGTAGCGCGCGCGGCCTTCGCCGACCGCCGCCGTCAGGCCCGCGGCGGCCAAATCGGCACGGCCATCCAACACCGCTTGCAGGGCATCCGCCGGTGAGCGGAAGAAGATCACATCCGCGCTAATCCCCATGCTCTCCGCGATACCTTTCGCCAAGTCGCACTCGTACCCCGCGATGCCCTCACCGCCGGCGTAGCAGGTCGTGCGCCCATATACCGAGGCGACGCGCAGCACGCCGTGCTGCTTGACCCGCTCCAGCTTGGTCACATGCGGCGAGCAGGTCACCAACAACATTGACGCCGCCACGGCATAAGCCAGCGGCAGCGTGCGTCGGCTGAGTTGATCAAACCATGGAACCAGCGACATAGGGACGGCGTTTGTCTCCCGAGCGTGGCAGCGCAGCCACTGGAATTTTTGGACTGCCGACCGTACCACAAGCGAAAACCCCACCGCAGCAGCGGGCACTCCGGTAGAATCGCGCCGCGTCGGAGAGGTACCGAAGTGGCCATAACGGCGCTGACTCGAAATCAGATGGTGGGGGCAACCCCGCACAAGGGTTCGAATCCCTTCCTCTCCGCCA
>CAZHTI010000197.1:0-2492 GCA_964535755.1 uncultured Salinisphaerales bacterium
TTGATGCTGTAGGCGGTAGCGGCACCGCCCAGTTGCACCGGCGCGTCGTCGTACTCCTGCAAGGTGACCTCGTTGGAAATCACCACTGCTCCAGGATTGACGTTGTTCTGAGTGTCAAAACCGAACGGCGCAGGGACGTGATCCAGCGTGGTGGTGATGGACTTGAACGGCACCTGCACGCTACCAATCGTCAGGAAGGTCTCGGTCGTCGCGCCCTCAGTGTTGGCAGAGACATGGCGCACGGCAATCTTCTGCCCAGCCATGACCGAGCCCGGCGAGTTGGTGAACGGACCGTTGTCGATGCTGTACTGCATGTTCTCACCGACGCTCACCGGCAAGCTGCCGGTAAAGCCGGTCAGCTCCACCAATTCCGAGGTGATGAAGGTGTTGAGCTTGACGTTTTCACGGACGATGAACTCCAGCGCCGCTTCTTGCGCGAACTCGACGACGATCTCGGCCGTTGCCGCCGCAGCACTCACCAAGCCGCGGCCATCAATCACCAGCAAGCGAGCGGTGTAGTTGCCCGGCTCGGTGTAGGTGTGGGTGACGCAAGTGGCATCGAGCTTAGGCTCGCCGCCTTGGCCTTCACCGAACTGGTAGTCGTAGTTGGTGATGTTGTCGTCGTCTGGGTCGCTGGTGCCGGTGGGGCAGAACTCAACCGTCAGCGGGGCCTTACCGCGGTTAGGCGTGGCGACTAGAACCGGCAACGGCGCGTTGTTGACTGCGCAAGCGTCGTTACCAACGATGGTGTAGTTGCCGGTGGCCGTGCCACTGTCGACGGTCAAACCGGCATTGCCGCCTTGGCGCAAGCTGGCTGCAATGCTGGTGATGTCATCGCCTTTGGCAACACCTAAGACAGCCTTATCGACCACGAAGCGAATCTTGTGCTTGCCGTCGGTGTCGGTGAACAGGCTGGAGCCAGTCAACAGGCCGGCCTTGGCGACCGTCGTGAAGTTACCCAGCGATGCGGCGGGGGTGTCGATCGTGGTGCGGTTGCCGTAGATGAAGCCGGTAGGCCCCGTGGTGGTCGCAGCCGTTGCGGACTTGTCGTAAGCGATGAACTGCTCCGTTGTGCCGCCGCCCGCGGTCTTGAAGTAGACATACCAGCGAGTGGTGGTTGCCGCGGTGTAATCCGCAGCCGTGGTCGCACCCGTCTCCATGGTGAAGACCACCTTGTCTGGGTCGAGGTAGGGAGCTACTTCCGGCTCCGCCACGAACAGGCGGCGCAAATCTTCCGCCGTCGGCACTGGGCTGCCGTTGCCGGTCACACCGGTGGGGCTAACGATGCGGGTCAGGCCAGGTAGCTCGCAGGTGGTTTCATTGCTGGGCGGCGGGATGCTGGGCACCAAGGTGGTGGTGAAGCTGCGGCCATACATGGGCTTGAGCGTGGCACCGGTGGTATCGGCGGCAACCGGTTGGTTTTGCGCCGATGGGGCGATGTCAATAAACCCGACTTGGTCGCTGGAGAACACGCGAATGTTGTGCAGCATCTCGTGGCGGGGGATGAAGTTCAGCTGGCTGTAGGGCACGAAGAAGCTGATCACATTGCCTGCCAGCGTCACGCTCTGGGCAACCGCAGTATTGCTGTCACTTGGCTCGGCGGGCGCTACCGTCGGCACTGGGACGCCTGGGCGCAGAATCACCGTGGTCTTAAATGGGCGGCCATAGGCGTTGTACTCCATGGTGTAACCCACGGAAGTGCTGGTGCCGAAGCTCGTGGCATTGGCAACCGTCAGACGGGCCATCACACCCGCTTCACCACCCACCGTCGCGTTTTGCATCGTCAACTGGCGGATGTCACCGGCAGCCGTCGCTGGTGCGGGGGTGTCGCTGCTGCCGGTATCGTTGTTGAAGATCGTCCAAGTGTAGGTATCGCCGGGGTAGCCGGAGGCGGTGGCGAAGACTTGTCCTGCGACGCCGTTGTATTTGGTCGGGTTCGCGTTCATTTCCTCAATGGCTGCGCGCACGTCCAACAAGCCAGCGCCAAAGCCGTAGTGGTGGGTGCCATCTGGCGTGCCACCGGCAATCTGCTGCGGGTCGGGCTCGTAGACGCCATCTGGGTAGGGGCCGACTTTGACCGCGGTCTTCTGCATCAACAGTTCTTGCTGGGCAGGCTTCAAGGTCGGGTTGGCTTGCAGAATCAGGCCCAGAGCGCCGGTCACATGCGGAGTCGCCATCGAGGTGCCGGAGATGGTGCCGTAGAGCGGCTGCCACTCGGTTTCTGCGGCGGAGTCGTCACCACCCGTGCAAATCGCGTTGGTGCCTAAACCCTGCACGCAGGTGCTGGTGATGAGGTCACCCGGGGCTGCGATGTCTGGGTAGCTGGTGTGTAGGCCTAACTTGCCGGTGCTGGAGAAGCCAGACAGGGGGTGGTCAGGGTGGCCGGTGCCGGCATCGTCATAGCTCGCCACGCAAATCACGCCGGGGAGGCGGTATTGGCAGGTCGGCGAGGTGCGGTTCTCGGCGCCACCGGCGGTGCCGTCGTTGGAGGC
>CAZHTI010000198.1:0-2445 GCA_964535755.1 uncultured Salinisphaerales bacterium
CGCCACTAAAATGCGCGCCCATGCCGACACCCCCGCCCAACGCCAGCTTGCTGGCCGCACTCAAGCAGCACTTCGGCTTTGAGGATTTTCGGCCCGGGCAGCAGGCCATCGTGGAGGATGTGCTTGCGGGGCGCGACCTGCTCGCAGTAATGCCCACCGGCGGCGGCAAGAGCCTGTGCTTCCAGCTGCCAGCGCTGATGCAATCCGGCGTGATGATTGTGGTGAGCCCGCTGATCGCGCTCATGCAAGATCAAGTGCGTTTGCTCACCGCCAATGGCGTGGCGGCGACTTTCCTCAACTCCAGCTTGTCGGCGATGGAAGCGCGCAAGCGCATGGACGGCCTGCTGCGCGGTGAGCACCCGCTGCTGTATTTGGCACCCGAGCGGCTGTTGATGGCGGACTTCCTGCACGGGTTTCTGCCGCAGTTGCAGCAGGCTCAGGGCATCTCCGCCTTCACCGTCGATGAGGCGCATTGCGTCAGCGAATGGGGCCATGACTTCCGGCCGGAATACCGGCAGATGTCGGCTCTGCGCAGCGCCTTCCCCGCCACCCCGGTGCTGGCCTTTACCGCGACGGCGACACCGCGTGTGCGCGATGACATCTGCCAGCAATTAGGGCTGCAAGACCCTGCGAGGCACGTCGCGAGCTTTGACCGCCCCAACCTGCTGTATCGCGTCGCTGCCAAGAGCCCGAAGACCTACCTCGCGGTATTGGCGCAGGCCAGCAAGGGCGGCTCTGGCGTGGTGTATTGCTTGTCCCGCAAGCGGGTGGATGAGCTCGCCGCCAAGTTGCAGGGCGACGGTATTCGCGCGCTGCCCTATCACGCGGGCCTGACCGCAGAGCTGCGCTCCGCCAACCAGGATGCCTTCATCCGCGACGACGTACAGGTGATGGTTGCCACCGTCGCCTTCGGCATGGGCATCAATAAACCCGACGTGCGCTGGGTGGTGCACTACGACCTGCCGAAGAGTTTGGAGGGCTACTACCAAGAGGCGGGCCGTGCTGGCCGTGACGGCGCAGCCGCTGAGTGCACGCTGTTTTTTGGCGCGGGCGACATTCAAACCGCGAACTTCCTCATCGCCCAAAAAACCGACCCAGAAACCGGCGAGGCATTGGTCGATGAGCAAGCCCAAGCTCGCAAGCAGTTGCGCCAAGTGCTGGACTACGCGGAGTCCACCGCCTGCCGCCGTAGCGTGCAGCTCGCGTATTTTGGCGAGCACTACCCTGGCCCCTGCCAAGCCTGCGATAACTGTCTGGAGCCCAAGGCCACCATCGACCGCAGCCGCGACGCGCAGATGCTGCTCTCCACCATCGCCCGCTTAGCCCAGCTCGGCCAACGCTATGGCGCAGGCCATGTGCTGGATGTGCTGACCGGCCAAGCCACGGAGAAAATCCAGCGCTTGAACCACCAGCAGCTATCCACTTTTGGGATTGGCGCGGCAACACCCCTGCCCAGTTGGCGCGACTTGCTGCGACAGCTCAAGCATCAGGGCCTAGTCGAAGAGCTCGGCGAGCCCTACCCAGTGCTGGTGCTCAACGCGGAGAGCCGCGCTGTGCTCAAGGGCGAGCGCAGGGTGTGGGTGACCGCACCCCCGGAGCAAGAGGCCAAGCTCAACCGGCGGAGCGTCAAAGCCGCGCGGCAAAAGCAGCCGGTGGCGGTCGGCGACGAAGCTTTGTTCCAAGCCCTGCGGGCGCTGCGCAAGCAATTGGCCGATGCCCAGAGTATTCCGCCCTACATCGTCTTTGGCGACGCCACCTTGCTTGCGATGGCCGCCGATAAACCCCAAGACCTCGACGCTTTTGCGCAGATTCCGGGAGTCGGTGCTGCCAAACTCAACCGCTACGGTGCAGAGTTTGTGCAGTGCATTCGGCAACAAAGCATCGGCAAGCCAGCCTAAGCGCTTGCAGTGACCACCCACGGCCTGCCAATCTTGCACGCTACGCACGATCCAGTAGCGCCGCAACCATGAGCCGATTGGCCGCGCAGGTGGGGCACCAACGCCTGCTTCAACTGCAGCAAGCACGCGATAACCCGCACTGGATTCGCGGCTTTGTTGACCGAGAGCTAGAGGCCGCCTACGCCTACGGGTTGCGCTTGGAGCGTGCCCGCGCGCGCATGGCACTGATGATCGTGCCCTTGGTCGCGTTGCTACTCGCCCCTTGGTACGGCGAGCTTCTGCTGGATAGCGGCGGCATGGTCAACCCAGAGCGGGTGTTCTGGCTGCGCGCGGTGGAGCTTGGCCTGTGCATCCCCTCCTGTCTGTGGGCGATTACCGCGCTCAACTTCCGGCCAGAGAGCCACAACACTACCCGGGTATTTTTGTTTGCTGGCGCCAGCGTCTTTTTTGGCCTAGCCATGGTGCGCTGGATCACCGCGCCGGACGGCGGCAGCCTGCCGGTAGAACTGGTGATGCTCGCGCCGCTGACGGTCGCCAGCATCGGCGG
>CAZHTI010000199.1:0-2402 GCA_964535755.1 uncultured Salinisphaerales bacterium
GGTCTTCACACAGGCGGCGTGAGGCGCGGGTTTCTTCGGCGTAGGCGGTGATGCGCAGTTGCGCGGCAGGGTTTGGCCCCCAACTCGCAGCCCAGTTGCTCAGGGCCGCTTGCTCTGCGCTGCCCAGGCTCACCGACTTGAAGGCGAAGCGGAGTTCCGTGCGCAGCAAGGGCTGTGCGGGTTGAGCCGCTACAGGGCGTTGCGCGGCGGGGATCGCCATCACGGCTGGCCTGGCTTCGGCAGGTTCCATGCGGGTCTTCGCGGTCGTCGAAGGGCAGTCGGTGCAGCGCCGCCATACCGCGTGCTGTGCTGCATATCCCTCATCCGCTATCAGTTGCACCACCTGCACACGCGGCAGCGGCGTGCGCTCAGGGAGCAGTGGGGCCTGTGCGCAGGCCGTCAGCAGTCCGCAGTAACTGACGATGAATGCGTTGCGCATAACGTTCACGGCGCTGCTGCGCCGCTGCGCTGGCAGCGGTGCCCGCGTTGTAGGCACCCACGGCCTGCCAGCCGTAGCCATAGCGCGCGACGTTGCCTGCCAGCACCCAGGCCCCGACCCAGATGGAGGTGCAAGGGTCGTAGAGCTGTGACGCGCTGATGCCGCTGGATTCCAGCAGCGGCACCCAGCGGGAATTGATCTGCATCAAGCCGATGTCCCAGCTGCCATCGCGGTTGGCGGTGTTCAGGGCCGAGGCGTCCATCTGGCTTTCGGTCTGCGCGATGGCAGTCAGCAGTGCCGGTGCCAAGCCGTAGTGTTGTCCTGCGGCCTGAAAGCACGCGGCATATGGCGGTGATTCGCCGGCTTGCGTCGGGGGCGTACAGCACAGCAGACCCAGCGCCATCGCGCATTGCCACTGTCTGTATTGAGGCCACTGCATATGCCATCGCCAATCCCGCTCCTTGCTCATCTGGCGAGCAGTGTCGGCAGCAAGGGCAGCGCCCGAAACGAAAAACCGATGCGGCGTACGCGCCGGTTTGTGCCAGCAGCGCGCAAAAAGAAACCCCGGTGGAATCGGATGACTCCACCGGGGTTTAGCAGGCCCGGAGCGTGTCGAGCGGTCATGGTGCTGCCGACCACAGATTCGTCATGCCGATGCCGCAACGACAGCAAAAACCACCACGCACGGCGTCGCGGTTTCTGATGGCTCGCACCCGCCGATGGATGCGATGAAGGGGCCGGTTCAAACGTAGAACCGTAGAACGTATTACCCGTAATACGAACACAACGAATGAAAGGAGCCGCCATGCCCAAGAATCAAATTGCCACCCCGGAAGCCGTCGCTGCCGCCGTCGAAAAGCTCACCGCCGAGAACCTGGAACCCACGCTCGAACGGGTGCGCGCCAAGCTCGGCGGCGGCAGCTACACCACCATCAATCGAGCACTGGCCGAGGTGATGCAGGCCCGGCAATTCGGCCCGGCCAAGCTCACCGAGATTCCCGCCGACCTCATCGAGATCGGCCAGAAGGCCGTCGCCGCCATCTATACCGCCGTGCAGCGGCAGACGATGGCCACCATCGAGTCCATCGAAGGCGATACGCGCCGCCAGATCGAGACGGCGCAGGCGGCACGGGCCGAGGCTGGCTTGGAAATCGAGCGGCTGGAGGCTGACCTGGAATCGGAGACCGAAGAACTGGAACAAGCGCGACAAGCCACGCAGGAGACGATGCGCCGCGCCGAGCGTGCCGAGGCCCGCATCGAGGGCCATCAAGCCGAGCAGCAGCGGCTGGCCAGCGAGTTGACGACCGCGAAAGCCGAGGCAGAGGTCGCGCGAACGCAGGCCCGCGAGGTGGAGGCGCTAGCGCGCCGCTCGGAGCAGGAATCGCGGCAAGAGATTCAAACCCTGCAACGGGCGCTGGCGAAGGCAGAAGCCGCGCTGGACGCTGCCGCCGAGAACCGACAGCGGGAGGCAACGACGCTATCGCAGCTTCGCGCCGAGCTGGCAGCAGGCCGCGAGACCATCGCTGCCAGCACCGCGCGTGCAGACCGCGCCGAGGCGGCGCTGGCGGTTCACGAGGATGCCTTGCGCAGCCTGCGTGTGGATCTGGCGCAAGCGCGGGAGGGCGAGAGCCTGGCGCGCGGTGAAGCCGCTGAACTGCGCGGCCAGCTTCGCTTGCAGACGGTCGCTGCATGAGCGCGCAGGCTGCTGGCGGTCAGCGTTTTGTTGCGATTCCACTACATTTATTCGGAGTGTCCGAGGATTTGAATCCCACCAGCCTGATCAACAAGGCAGGTCAGCCAGACCAGAAGCGATACATTTCATCGGGCGATGACTCGATCTATACTAGCTTTCATATCATGTCAGCCCGAACGCCACGTCCCCAACCCGAACGCCTGCTGCGACTGCTAAAGCGGCGGGGCATGGTGCGCTTTGCCGAAATGCAAACCCTGGGCATCACCGCTG
>CAZHTI010000200.1:0-2396 GCA_964535755.1 uncultured Salinisphaerales bacterium
TGCACCATGGCGACGACCTCGGGCTGCTGTTTGAGCCGTAGCGGTGCGGCCATCGCTGCGGAGTCGAGCAGGTCTTTGACCGTGACCGCCTGCGCTGGCCTGTCCTCGCCGATGACGTCAGCGATCATGTCTTTGAGGAAGAAGTCCGTCACGGCGGTGGCGCGTGCGGCGGCCTCGTCGGCGGTCGCGCGGGCGGCTTCCGCCCTCAGGTACATCCAGACGCTGAGGGCTAAGCCCAAACCGAGGGCGATAGCGGCGGCTTGGTAGCCCTTGCGGCGCGCTTGCGCCTGCGCCAGCTTGTGCTTGAGCGCGGCGGCCAGCGCCCTTTCTTGGCTCTCGGCTGTGGCGAGTTTGCGGCGCTCCTCCAGACGGCGCAGGCGGTCGCCGAGCAATTGGGCGTCGCCCATGCGCTCGGCGGGGTTGCCGGCCGCTGCTTTGGCGATGTCCTCGCGCAGCAGTTCGTCATCGACACTGAGCTCCCAGCCCGGCGCGAACAGGCGGCGCATGTCGCCGGCTACCAGTTGGTAGAGGATGACGCCGAGCGCGTAGATGTCCGCTTTGAGGGTGGCGGGCTGGCCGGAGAGGACTTCTGGTGCGTAGTAGAGCGGCGTCCCGGCGCTGGTGCTGGAGCTGCCCCCGCCCCCGCTGCTCTCAGTGAACTGAGTAAAGCCCAAGCGGGTTATGGCGAGGGCCTCTAGTTTGTTGAGGTCAATCAGCCGCCCAGCGCCGAAATCGCCCAAGTGCACCCGTGGCCGGCCATCGTGGCTAGGGCTCATCAGAATGTTCGCGGGCTTTAGGTCTTTATGCAGAATGCCCAGCGCATGCACCTTGGCGAGCGCCTCGGCAATTTGGACGACGATGTCCAAGCGCTTCGGCAGCGGCAGCGCCTTGGCACCGCCGCATTGCTCTAGGTATTCGGCAAGGCTGCCGAGTGCGCAGTATTCGGCCTCGATAAACCAAGGCGGCTCATCGAAGTTCCAGTCCAGCAGTTCGACGATGGGGGCAGCGTCCAGCAAGGACTGCCGCAACAGGCGATAGAGCGTGACCTCGCGCTTGAGGGCCGATAGCCCGCGCGGGCTCAGGGCGAACTTGAACACCCGCTGTTCGCCGGTCGCGGTGTGCTCGCCCAGCCAAGTCTCGCCACTGGCGCCCAAGCGCCGCTTTAGCCGCCAGTTTTGGCGGAAGGGCACCGGTTGCTCGGCGCTGAACTCGGTCGCCTCGACGGGCTGCGGTGCTTCGGCGGTGACCAAAGTCGGGTTGGCCTCCAGCCGGTAGCCATAGCCGTGGAGCGTGCGCAGGCGCACATCGGCGTTGTCGTCGCCCAGCACGCCACGCAGCTTGGCGGCGCAATTGCTGACTACCGACTCGGTGACGATGCGCCCCGTCCAGAGCGCTTCCATCAAATCGCTCTTGGTGATCAACTCGCCGGGGTGGCGCAGCATCAGCATCAACATATTGAGCGGCTTGGGCTCCAGCTCCAGCACCTTGCCGTACCGGGTCAGCTCGCGCTTACCCTCGTCGAGCTCAAAGTCGCCGAAGCGCCAGCGCGCGCTGTGCAACGCCGGGCCAGTGCTCGGGTCAACTTTGGGCTGCTGTTTCTTGGCCATGGCCGTGGGCTGCGGTCAGTTCCTGTTCAGGATTTATCTGACCTGCACCATGCCAGCGGCCTAGCCAGCGTCAATCCCCCACACGCGGAGGGGATTGCGCAAGCTTTTGTTTTATTTACCTAAACGCAATTTCCGAGAGAAATTCGTCAGAATCATTTCAGGCTTTTTGCCTTGAGCTGCGGCCGGATCACCGCAGCGTGCGCAAAAACATCCTGCTTAGCTGATGCGATCAAACAATCGCGGGTTGAACAGCGCGGGGCTTAAGTGCGGGGCCATGTTCCAGGGGCTGGTGCGTAATTGGCTCTGGCTGCCCTTGAGCACATCGACCATCAGCACCTCGCGGGCGTACCAGCGGGTGCCGTCCTGCACCAAGGCGCTGCGCGGGCTGCTGACTTGCTTGCGCAGCTGGCCGGCTTGGCGGATGTCGGCAGCCAGCACGACGCAGCTTTGGGTATCGACGGCGAGGTCAATCTGCTGCGGTGCGCCTGCGTTGGTGGTCGTCACGCGCAAGCGGTGGACTGCCCCGCCCTGCTCTTGGCCTAGGCCCAAATAACTGGCTGCGCCATTCTGATAGCTGCTGTAGGCGAGCTTGAGCTCGCCGTAGCTGAAGTCCGTGCCCAGTAACGGGCCCTGCACCGCCGCACCGGTGACGCGGCGCGTGCGGCCGACGGAGGGCAAAAATACGAACATCTCATCGTGATCGCGGGCTTTGACTTCACGCACCAAATAGGCAGCACCCGCCAAGTGCTGTGGGCTCTTGAGCTTCATGTTCAGCGTCATTTGCGCAGC
>CAZHTI010000201.1:0-2335 GCA_964535755.1 uncultured Salinisphaerales bacterium
GAGATGCTCAAGCCATGAACTTGACCCTCTCCGAAGACCAAATCCTGATCCGCGATGCGGTGATGGACTTCCTCAAAGCCGCCGCTGGCCCCACGGCCTTGCGCCGCGCCGCAGCCACGCCGCTGGGCTTTGAGCCAAGCACTTGGCAGAGCATTGCCGAGCAAGGCTGGTGCGGGCTCACAGTGGCCGAGGCCCACGGCGGATTAGGCCTAGGCCTGCCGGTGCTTGCCGCCGTGCAAGAAGCCTGCGGCCAGCATTTGCTCGCCAGCCCCTACTTCGCCAGTGCCGTATTGGCGACGACGCTACTGCTGGAGCTGGCCAGCCCCGCAGCACAAGCCGAGCACCTGCCAGCACTCGCCGCGGGCAGCAAGCGCTACACCGCGATGCTGCCGTCGGACGTCACCGGCCTCGCCCACACTACCGTGCAGGCGGCACACCACGGCCTGCACTGGGAGCTACGCGGCTGCGCGGCTGCGATGCCCGACGCCCAAGGTGCTGACGGCTATCTGCTGCTGGCGGAAGTCAGCGGCGAGCCCCTACCCGGCCTGTTTTTTCTGCCCGCCGCTGCGCTGCAAACTAGCCTGACTACCGCAGTGGGGTTTGACGGCAGTCGGCGGTTTTCCAAACTGGTGTTTGAGGATGCCCACCAAGGGGTCACGCGCTTGGACGCCCATGGCCTCTCAGCGGCCAGCCTACAGCGCGCCACCGCCGTCATCCGCCTGCTGATTGCGGCAGAGCAACTCGGCGCGGCGCAAGCCTGCCTAGACCTGACCGTCGCCTACACCGCCGAGCGCAAGCAATTTGGCCGCGCCATCCACGGCTTTCAGGCCATCAAACACCGCTGCGCGGAAATGATGGCGGGCATCGAAAACCTGCGCTCCGGCGTCGCCAGCGCAGCCGCTGCTGCGGAGGACAAAGCAGTGGTAGTCGCTGGCTTTGCTGCTGAATGTGCAGCACTCAAAGCACTCGCCAGCGACACGCTGTTCTATTGCGCCCAAGAGGCGATCCAACTGCACGGCGGCGTCGGCTTTACCGCCGAGTACGACGTGCAGCTTTACTTCAAACGCGCGCAAGCCAGCAGCCATTGGCTGGGCACCGCGGATGCCCTACGCGCCGCCGTCGGCAAACAATTGCTGCTGACCACGGAGCTGCACTCCAAGCAAAGCGGCGAAGCCTCAGACGGCCCGCTGGCGGCGCTGCGCGAGCAAGTCAGCGTCTGGCTACAGGCCAATCTCACCGGCCGCTTCGCGAGCCTCAAACACCGTGGCGGGCCGGGCGACGAGGAAGCCGACCCAGCGCTGCGCAAAGCCTGGGAGCAGCGCCTTGCCGAAGGCGGCTGGACCGGCATCGGCTGGCCGCAAGCGCATGGCGGTCGCGGCATGAGCATCGCCGAACAGGTGGTGTTTCACGAGGAATACGCACGCGCAGGTGGCCCCGGCCGCATGGGCCACATCGGCGAGGGCTTGCTGGGCCCAGCGCTGATCAAATACGGCAGCAAGGAGCAGCAAGCGCGCTTCCTGCCGCCGATTCTGGCGGGCACCGAATACTGGGCGCAGGGCTATTCCGAGCCCAATGCCGGCTCTGATTTGGCCAACGTGCAAACTCGCTGCTGGCAGGTCGCGGACGGCTCTTGGCGGGTGCAGGGGCAAAAGGTTTGGACATCCCTCGCGCATGAGTCCGATTGGATCTTCGTCGTCGCCCGCAGCGACCCAAACAGCCGTGGCAGCAAGGGCCTGAGCTTCCTGCTGCTGCCGCTGCAACAGCCCGGTATCCGCATCCGCCCGATTGAGCAAATGGGCGGCGGCAAGGAGTTCAACGAAGTCTTCTTCGATGAGGCTATCGCTGAGGCAGGCCATATCGTCGGCGCTCCCGGCGAGGGCTGGAAGGTCGCGATGGGCCTGCTGGAAATCGAGCGCGGTGTCTCCACCCTCGGCCAGCAGATGCACTTTGCCCAAGAGCTGGATTTGGTCATCGCCGCCGCCCGCGCCAATGGCAAAGCGCACTGCCCGCATCTGCAAGCGCGCATCGGCAAAGCCTGGCAAGGCCTCAAAGTGCTGCGCGCCCACGCCCTGCGCATGCTCGCAGTTGAGGACCAACTCAGCCTAGGCCGCGAGGCGCTCGTCTATAAATATGCCTGGAGCAACTGGCACCGCGACTTAGGCAAATTGGCGCTGGACGTACTCGGCGCGGACGGTGAAGCCGACAGCAGCGACCTCGACACTCAGCGCCTACAAAAACTGTTCTTCTTCTCCCGCGCCGACACCATCTACGGTGGCACCAACGAGATTCAGCTCAATCTGATCGCCGAACGCGGTTTGGGCATGCCAAGAGAGGC
>CAZHTI010000202.1:0-2327 GCA_964535755.1 uncultured Salinisphaerales bacterium
TCCGACACCTTGGCCTTGAGGTCAAACAGCATCGCCGGCTTCTCGGGGTAGTCCTGCCGGATTTTGGCGATGGCGGGCAGTTGGTTCAAAAACACCTGGGTCAGGCGCGGGTCGAAGTGTTTGCCGGCTTGGTCGCGCAGGTACTGGATGGCGTGGTCGACTGGCCATGCAGGCTTGTGTGGGCGCTCGCTGGTGAGCACGTCGAAGCTATCGCAGAGGGCGGTGATGCGGGCGACTAGGGGGATGTCCTCGCCAGCCAGCCCACGCGGGTAGCCGCTGCCGTCCCATTTTTCGTGGTGCGAGAGGGCAATCCGGCGGGCGATTTTGAGCACGGGGGCTTCGTGCTTGCCGATGATGGCCGCGCCGATGCCGGGGTGCATGCGGACGATGCGCCATTCCTCTGGTGTGAGTGCGGAGGCTTTGAACAAAATCCGCTCGGGGATGCCGATGTGGCCGATGTCATGCAGGGGGATGGCCAGCGCGATGAGCTCAGCCTCCTGCGGCGTCAGCCCCGCGGCTATCGACAGCAGGCGAGCCATGTGGCTCAAGCGCTCGCAGTGGGTGCCGGTCTCGTCGTCCTTAAATTCTGCGGCGGCGCGCAGGCGGCGCACCATTTCGGCACTGCTGAGCTGCACCTCGCGCGTGCGCTGGGCGATGACCGACGCCAACTGCCGACGCTGCGCCTGCAATTGCTTGTGCAGGCGGATGCGCACGTAGGCGAGCGTCGGCTCGAAGGGCGCGGTGAGCAAGTCCTGTGCACCGGCGTTGAAGGCAGCGAGCGCAAAGGTCGGCGTCGTCGGCGCGTTAAAGAACAGGATGGGCGTGAAGCGGGTTTTCAGGTTGTGCAGCAGCGGCTGGCAGACGGCGGCGGGCTCGTAGTTGGGCGCAGAAGCGTCCAGCAGGATCAGCTCAGGGGCTGGCTCTAAGAATTCCAGCACCGGGGCCATCTCGGCAGCTTCGATGAAGATGGGGTTAAAGCCGATGCGCTCGGCGATGCGCCGCATGAGATCAACATGCGCGCCCAGAGGGCCAACGACGAGGACGTTGCTGCGCTCGGTGCCGGACATAGTCAGCGGGCGCAGCTCACACGCGGCAAGGACGAAGCGTCAGCAAAAGGCATGGCGTCGAGCGGCAGGGCTTGAGGGGTGGGCGGGATGATAGCGGCTGTGCTGGGCATTGAGACCTGTCTGGCGTAATTGACCGAGTCAGCGGCTCGCTCAGAGCGTCATCGTTCAGTCATCGCCGTGTCATGCGGGTGCAGTGCGCCAGCACTACCTTGAGGCTCGCATCCATTGCAGGAGTTGGGCCATGCGAATCGCTTGGGGCGTCATGGGCTATGGTCGCGGCCACGCTATGCGGACAGCCAGTGTGCTGCCCGCGATTGCGGCGGAACACGAAGTCACGGTGTTCACCGCTGGCGACGCGCATCCGGTGCTCGCGCCGATGGCAGAGACCGTGCGCATCCCTATGGTTGGCTATCGCTACAACGATCACGGCGGCCACTCGCTGTGGCGCACGCTGCAAGAAAACGCCCCGCAAGTCTCCGATCTGATCTTCCGTGGCGAGGGTCTGCAAGCGGTGGAGGACGAGTTCAAGCGTCGGAAGATTGACGTAGTGATTTCCGACTCTGAGGCTTGGTGCCACCGCGCCGCGCGCAACTTGGGCATCCCGCGCATTAGTTTCGATCACGTCGGCATCTTGGCCTACTGCAAGGCGCACTTCCCGCCGGATTTACTGCTCGCAGGCCTGCGCGATGGCATCGGCTACCGCGCGGCGATGGGCATCCCTGACCGCATCCTGGTCTCCAGCTTCTACCCGGCAGAAGGCAAATTCCACGGTGTAAAGGTCGTGGGGCCGATGCTGCGCGACGTCGTGCGCCAACAGCGCGCCACGCGGGGCGACTACCTGCTCGCCTACTTCAATAAGGGCGATCACCAGTTCACCGCGCAAATCCAGCGCACGCTGAACCTGCTGGACTTCCCCGTGCGGGTGTACGGCACACCGCTGGTCGGTGAGCGCGAGCACCTAAAGTTCTGTGCGCCGAGCAACGAAGACTTCGTGCGCGATTTGGCCGGCTGCCGCGCAGTGCTCTCGACGGCAGGCAACCAACTCATCGGCGAGGCGATCCACTTCGGTAAGCCCATTCTCGCCATGCCGGAGGACGCCTTCGAGCAGCGCCTGAACGCACACATGATCGAGCGCATGGGCGTCGGCGCGCAGGTGCATCAGCAAAGCCTGAATCCATCCCACATCGACCGATTCTTGGCCGAGGAAACCCAGTACCGCCACCGCATGCGTGAGCACGCCGGCGATGGCCGCGCCGAGGC
>CAZHTI010000203.1:0-2259 GCA_964535755.1 uncultured Salinisphaerales bacterium
AACTACTTCTGCGGCACCGGGGATGGCGGCGGCGTGCACACCAACTCAGGCGTGCCAAACCATGCCTTCGCCATGCTGGTGGACGGCCGCCCCAACGCCATCGATAACTCCACCTTCAACGGCGTGCCCATTCCGCGCGTCGGCATGATCAAAGCCGCGCATATCTTTTGGGCGGCGAAGACCAACTACCAAACCCCCACCACCGGCTTTGCCCAGCATGCCGATGCCTTGGATGCCGCTTGCCAAGATTTGAAGGGAGTCAATCTCAACAACTTCAATGGCATGCCCAGCGGTGAAATCATCACTGAAGCCGACTGCGATGCCGTCAAGGCCGCTTCCCGCGCCGTGGAATACCGTGCGGACGTGGTGAGCTTCTGTAACTACGTGCCGGTGTTGCAGCCGGAAGCCAGCACCCCAGCGCTCTGCCCATCGGGACAAGCGCCCGCTAAGTTCTTCCGCGAGAACTGGGAGTCGGGTGTAGCCCTGCCCACCGGCTGGACGACCGGCATGGCCTTTGGCAATACCGGCAACACGGCCATCGCCAACTGGACGACCAGCACCGACATCCCCACCCCGCACACAGGCCGCGCGGCGTTCTTCAAGAACGATAAGGGTGGCGATTGCGCCGCAGTGGATCACTCCGCCCGTTACTGGCTGGAAACCCCGGCGATCACGGTGCCAAACGCCAACAGCAAGCTGGAGTTCACGCATTACATGCAGTCGGAGTCCCTGTTCGACGGCGGCAACATCAAGTACGCGCTGAACGGCTCGACCACTTGGACCATCGTGCCCCCAGCCGCGATGACTGCTGCTACTGGTGGCTATAACCCGCACTCCGGCACCTTCGACGCCGCGACGCCCATCGGCAACAACACCAGCCCCAACGCGGGCCAGCGTGCTTGGACTGGCTCGGATCAAGGGGTGTCCACCGGCAGCTGGGGCACGACCATCGTCAACTTTGCTCAGTTCGCGGCAGCCACGCGGCCAGCGGCGGGCAATACCATCAAGTTCCGCTACGAGTTCGCGCAGGACGGCTGCAACGGCAACCTCGGCTGGTTTGTGGACGACGTCAGCGCGTTCCACTGTGTGGCCAATGCCATCCCCACGGCGAGCTTCACCAGCATCACGCCAGCATCTGGCGAAGCGCCGCTAGAGGTGAGCTTCGTGGTGGCCGGCACCGACCCCGATGCGGGCGATAGCGTCGTCAGCTACACCTTGGACTTCGGCGATGGCAGCGCGCCAGTGACGCAGACCAGCGCCAACTTCAGCCACACCTACACGGTTGTGGGTGAGTACACACCAAAGCTGACGGTCACCGACAGCCGTGGTGCGAGCAGCACGGAAGTCGTCGGCAGCGTCATTGAGGTCATCGAGGCCGTAGCAGAAGAGCTGGACATCCGCTTTATCGACCGCGAGAACGTCAAGCCCAACACCTTCATCACCTCAGAGCTGGTGACGGTGAGCGGCTTTACCGGCGCTTTGACGGTCACGCCCGACGCCGCCAACGGCCAGCAGGTGAGCGTCGATGGCGGTGCATTTACCTCTGAGCCAGTCAGCATTACCGCTGGCCAAAAGGTAGCAGTGCGCCATGTCTCGCCCGAGGACCTCGGCTTGGTCAAGATCACCACCCTGCGTGTGGGTAGCCAAGAGGTGCCGTTCAAGACCACCAACACGACACTGGATCACGTTCCGGACGCCTTCGACTTCGGCAAGAAGGAGGGCGTGGTCGCCGGTAGTGCCGTGACCTCCGATGCGATGGTGCTCAAGGGCTATCACACGGCGGGCGTGGTGCCTGGCCCAGGCTTGAGCTACAGCATCAACGGCGGGCCGTTCACCACCGCCCGCAGCACGATTGAATGCGGCAATGCGGATAAGACTGCGTGCACTGCCAGCGTGCGGGTCCGTCACACCGCCAATGCGTCGAGCTTGGGTTACACCAAGAGCTACCTCGCGGTCGGTGGCGTGCGCGGCCACTTTGTGACCCGCACCAAGAAGTAAGTCGGCACTGCGGTGCTACAAGACCCAGCCGATTGGCTGGGTCTTTTTTTGGGCGGCAGCGATGCGGGATAGGTGGTTAAGTCCTCGCGGTACGCGTGATGTCAATCCAAGTTTCGTGATTCCACACAAGCGGGTAGGGGCAAGGCATGCCTTGCCCCCACGGCTCATTTCAATGAGCGATAGAAACTGGAATGACGACCGGCTTTTTATTGCGCAATGGCAGCAGTCCAGTCACATGCCGAGCAGACATGCTTTGGCCGC
>CAZHTI010000204.1:0-2244 GCA_964535755.1 uncultured Salinisphaerales bacterium
GCGCAGAAAATCGCGGCGGCTCACATCCGGTGGCGCATCGGTCATAGCAGGGCTCTCTCTCGCTAAAGGCTTTTGTTATGGGCACCCGTTCAGCGCGGGGGGCCAAACGGTGGGTGCATTGAACGTTCGATTAGGCGCAAACGCAAGCCAGTGCCGCATCATCTACGGAGGATCACTTGAGGCTTGGCCGCCGCCAGCGTAGCCTCCCCGCCCCGTCATTATTTGGCCGCACGCGCGGCATCCTCGCCCATGACCAATCTGCGCCCCTTGGCCCTCGCCATCCAAAATCGAAACCTCGCCGAGGCGCGCGCGGCGCTGGAGCGGGACTTGAGTCAAGCGACTGAAAACCTGCCCGGCGGCATCAGCCCTTTCCTGTTCGCGCTCTACAACGGCGCGCGCGAGATTGCCGAGCTGCTACTGCCGCATCGCCCAGCGCTGGACATCTTCGAAGCTGCCGCCTTCGGTGACGCCCAGCGCGTCGCCGCCTTGGTGGTTGCCGATGCCACCTTGCTCAGCGCCTACAGCCCCGACGGCTGGACGGCCCTGCATCTAGCGGCCTTCTTCGGCCAGCGCGACACTGCCTTGGTCTTGATTGGGTTGGGCGCAAACCTCGAAGCCCGCAGCACCAACCCCATGCAGAACACGCCGCTCCACGCGGGCATTGCCGGTGCTGGTGGCGAGCACCTAGCGCCCTTGCTGCTGGCCCTGGGCGCTGATCCAAAAATCGTCGGCGGCTCCGGCGTCACCGCCCTGCACCTCGCCGCCACGCGCGGCTTTGAGGCTCTCGTGCGGCTGCTGATTGCGCGAGGTGCTACCCGCAGCGATCAAACCGAGGATGGCAAGACCGCCGCCGAGCTAGCCCGCGAGCGCGGCCATCTGGCGACCGCAGCGGTGCTGGAGATGGGGCTTTAGGAACGTGGGGCGTGGGGCGTGGATGAAACCTCGTGTAGGGGCGAGGCATGCCTCGCCCCTACTGCCCGCGCGGGGATGCCGGCGGTTGGGGGGAACAGAAAAATTCCCACATCCCACATCCCACCTCCCCCATCAAACCCCAGCTGCCGCAAAGGTATCGCAGCGGCCGACGTCACCGCCTTCGTAGCCGACGCGGAACCAACGCATACGCTGGGCTGAGGTGCCGTGGGTGAAGGCATCGGGCACGACTTGGCCTTGCGATTGCTGCTGCAAGCGGTCATCACCAATGGCGCTGGCGGTATTCAGCGCTTCTTCAATATCGCCGGCTTCCAGCAATTGGCCGCCGCTCTGCTTCTGCGCGTAATGCGCCCAAATGCCCGCGAAGCAATCCGCCTGTAGCTCTTGGCGCACCAAGAGGCCGCCGTCGCCCTCGACCTCGCCGCCGCTGCGGCGCACGTCGTTCACTTTTTTGCTCACACCGATCAGGGTTTGCACATGGTGGCCGACCTCATGGGCGATGACATAGGCCTGCGCGAAATCACCGCCGCCGCCTAAGCGCGCCTGCATCTCGTCGAAAAAGCTGGTGTCCAGATACACCTGCTGATCGCCCGGGCAGTAGAAGGGCCCTGAGGCTGAGGTGGCACCACCGCAGGCGGTGTTGACCTGCCGAGCGAACAGCACCAACTTCGGCACTTGGTAATCAGAGCCGCTCTGCGCAAACAACTGCTTCCAGACGTCCTCCGTGCTGCCCAAAGTGTGGGCGACCAAGGCTCCGGCCTCGTCATTCACCGGCGCGGGCGCTCCGGTGTTGACGGTAGCAGCGCTACCGCCACCGCCGGCGATCTGCTCGACCAAGCCCAGCATCTCCATCGGGTTTTTGCCGAGCATGAGGCTGACGACAACCACCACCGCCATGCCGCCTAGGCCGAGTTTCATTCCGCCGCCACCGCCGCCACGCCCTGGCGCACCGCGATAGTCCTCAACATTGCTGCTCCGGCGTAGGTCTTTCCAGCGCATGGGTTCCTGCCTTTTTTGGGTGTTGTTTGGGGGCTTAGTGGCGCGAGCTTACGAAAGATCGGCGCCCGTGGGGGCTGGTGCCGCACTCGCCTCAGGCAGAGCGGCCTTGCGGCTGATGCCTTCTGGGCTGGCGAGAAAATCGCGGGCAAATTCAGCAAACCTGCCCTCGTCCAGCGCCTTGCGTATGCGCGCCATGAGCGTCAGGTAGTAGTGCAAGTTGTGGACGGTATTCAAGCGGCTACCGAGCATCTCGTTGCATTTATCGAGGTGGTAGAGATACGCACGGCTGTAGTTTTTACAGGTGCTGCAACTGCA
>CAZHTI010000205.1:0-1078 GCA_964535755.1 uncultured Salinisphaerales bacterium
TGCTCTATCAAATCGACAACAAAGCCCCGCAACTCGCGGGCAATAACTTCGTCGCGGACACCGCTGCGGTCATTGGCGACGTACAGCTCGCGGCAGGGGCCAGCGTTTGGTTTGCCTGCACCTTGCGTGGTGATAACGACCCCATCCGCATCGGCGAGGACAGCAATATCCAAGACAACTCGGTGCTGCATACCGACGTCGGCGCACCGCTCAGCATCGGCAAGGGCGTGACCGTAGGCCACCAAGTGATGCTGCACGGCTGCACGGTGGGCGATAACTGCGTGATCGGCATGGGCAGCGTCATCCTCAACCGCGCGCGCATCGGCAATAACTGCATTGTCGGCGCAGGCACGCTCATCCCCGAAGGCAAGACCTACCCAGACGGCGTGCTGATCTTGGGCAGCCCGGGTGTGGTGAAGCGCGAGCTATCGCCGCAGGAGATTGCCTTCATCGGACTCAACAGCAAGCACTATGTGCAGAACGCCGCGCGCTACCTCAAAGGCTTAAAGCCGCTGCCTAACCCGCAGCCCAGTCCGCAAGCATGAGCCGCTGGCGGCCCGCGAACCCTGAGCGCTCCGCGCCCTACATCACTCCAGCGGGCTATGCGCGGCTGAAGGCGGAATACAACCACCTGTGGTTGGAGCGTAGGCCAGAGGTAGTGCGGGCGATTACGGCGGCTGCGGCGGAGGGTGATCGCTCCGAAAACGCCGAGTACATCTACCGCAAGAAGGAACTGCGCGAGATCGACCGCCGCGTGCGCTACCTGCAACTACGCCTGCCGCAGTTGCAGGTGGTGGCACCACCTGCTGGCGCGCAGGCGCAGATTTTCTTTGGCGCGATCGTCACCCTCTGCGACGTTGCCACCGCCGAAGAACGTGCGTTTCAGATTGTCGGCGGCGATGAAATTGGCGAGGAGCTAGAGCAGGGGCGCGTCACGCCCGTGAGTGTCGATGCGCCGCTCGCTAAGGCGCTGCTGAAGAAGACCGAGGGCGACATCGTGCGCCTGCACCTCGCCGGCAAAGAGCAGGAGTGGGAGGTGTTAAGCCTTCACTATCCAGCCTAGCGTCCCACATCCCAC
>CAZHTI010000205.1:1178-2244 GCA_964535755.1 uncultured Salinisphaerales bacterium
TCCCACATCCCACGTCCCACGTTTAAGCTGCTTCATCGCAGTGCACGCGGTTGCGGCCATCAGCCTTGGCGATTTCTAGGTTGTTGCGGCACCGCCCCAGTAGGCCCTTGGCACCTTGCTCGAACTCTGCTTCGCTTGCGGTGGCGGCACAGCCAATGCTGACCGACAAATAGCGGCTGACCGAATAAGGGTGGGTGATTTCCAAGCGTTGCACGAGTGTGCGGATTTCTTCTGCCAACACCGCTGCTGCTTGCGCGCCAGTTTCTGGCAGCACGATCAGGAACTCATCGCCTTGCAAGCGCACCAGCAGATCACTAGAGCGTAAAAAGCGTTGGCCTAGGTGCTCAGCCACGCGGCGCAGAGCGGCGTCGCCACGCTCGGCACCATAGGTATCGTTGAAATCACTCATGCCATCGACATTGATCAGCAATGCTGCCAATGGCGATTTACTGCGGGTGGATCGCCGCCACTCGCGCTCAATCTCTACCTCGTAATGCAGGCGGTTGTAGAGCCCGGTGAGGGGGTCGGTGCGTAGCAAGGAGCGCAGCACTAACTCGCGCTCGATGAACAGAGCGAGGTCGGCCAATAGGCCAGTTTCGTCGCCACTGGCGCGCCGCACGCGGGTATCTGCCGCGATCACCAAGCCCACTGGCTCTAGCGCTGGGCTCATGATGGGGGCGGCGAATAACAGGCGCATACCCCCGACGCAATTGACCAAAGTGTGTTTGGCGAAGGCCGGCGACAGGCGTAAGTCTTCGATCACCGTTTGCTTGCCGGTCTCCAGCAGCGGCAGCAAGAACTGCGCGAGCTGAGCGGCCTCCAATTTGCCAGAGAAGCCGCTCTGAGCGCGCAGCGTCAGGCGATCAGCGTCCATCAGCAGCACCGCCGACAACGGCATGCCAATCAGCCGCCGCGCGAGGCTGGCGACGCGATCAAAGCTCTCTTGTTGCGGCACACCCACCAATTGCAGCCGCTCTAGTGCGGCTTGGCGGAGGGTTTCATTCTTGGGCTTGGGCACGGAGATATTGAGACTAATGTGGCAGTTCGTTCAGGAAGAACTTGGTTT
>CAZHTI010000206.1:0-2213 GCA_964535755.1 uncultured Salinisphaerales bacterium
GACGATTTCGATCCCAACAACTTCACGATGTTCAAGGGCGCACCGATGCGCTGTGCCAAGACCAATTTCGGTTTCTCTGACTGTTGCAAGGACTCCGGCTGGGGCAACGACATCGGCTTTCACCAGTGCAGTCAGGAGGAGGAGCAACTGGGCTTTGCGAAGGAAGCCGGCCGCGCGCACTACGTCGGCAGCCACACCAGCGGCGGGCCAATCGACGAGCGCGACTACAAAACCTACTGCGTGTTCAACAGCAAGCTGACCCGCATCATTCAGGAGCAGGGTCGCCCGCAACTGGGCGTTGCCTGGGGCAGTTCCCGCGACCCGGACTGCCGCCCCCTGAGCACCGACGAGGTCGGTCGCCTCGACTGGTCGCGCATGGACTTGAGCGAGTTCTATCAAGACGCCCAAGCCGCCGCCGATGCTGCCGCGCAGAACATCGACTCCAACCAGCAGCTCGAAACGCGGATGCGCGAGCGCATCGAGCGCATGAACCAGTCCGGCACGCCTGCGAACAATGGAGGCGGCGGTGGATAGCCCTATTACCCGCGCAGATGGCAGCGTCGCCGAACTGCTGTCGCCGTGGTTGCTGGCCGCGCTGATGAGCGCCGGTCTGGCACTGGTCACGATCTGGCCCGGTCGCGCCGGTGCGCAGCGCGATCCGCAGGCCGAGGTGCAGCGCCGCCCCGGTGGGGCCGTCCGCATCCCCATTCCGGTGCCGCCGGAATTGCGTGAGGGCTTGTTGCCAGCCCCACCAGCACCCGCGCCCGCAGCACCGCCTTACTACCGCGAACGCGAAGAAGGCTGGTTCTGGTATCGCAACCCGGCAGAAGACGCCAAGCCGCCCCTGCCGGTGCCGATTCCGCCGCCAATTGCCCCGCCCACCAGCAAGATCGAACCGCCCGCCAACGACCCGCTGCAACGCCTAGCAAGGCAGAAGGAAGACCTCGAACGCCTGCAAGCCCTTGCCATCCTCGAACCCACGCGCGCGCATGTCGCCGCCTATCTCGAAAAGCATGTGGCCTTGATGGAGCAGTCCGCACGCTTCGCCGATGCCTGGCAGAACGTGGTGTGGACGACGCCGGAATACGACAACACGCTGCAAGCGCCGACCGGCAACGCGGCCTACATCCAGGCCGATGTGCAGTCTGAAGAACTCGATCAGCGGCTGACCGAGGCCGCGCAAGGCTTCGGCCTGATGTTCTTCTTCCGGGGCAGTTGTCCGCATTGCCATCGCTTTGCACCAGTGCTGAAAGCCTTCGCCGAACGCTACGGCTTCGACATCCTGCCGGTCACGCTGGATGGCGGTGCGCTGCCGGAGTTTCCGAAGCCACAGGGCAACGTGGATGCCGCCGCTGCCCTTCAAGTCGAGAGCGTGCCCGCCGTCTATCTCATCGAACCGCGCACGCGCACGGTGGCCCCCGCCACCTTCGGCTATGTCGGATTTTCTGAGCTTGCTCAGCGTGTGGATTCCGCGCTGGGCGAGATCGCCAAGCAACAAAACACCCAGGGCCTGGCCCTGAACGGAGCAGTGCCATGAAACACATCGCCATCGCCTTCCTCGCCGCCACCAGCGTGCTGACCACGCATCAGGCCGTTGCCGGCGTGGGCGGCGATCTGGAGGCGTTCTTCAACGACATGAACTACGTCAACGTCACGCGACCCGGCGTGTATGAGAGCCAGCAGGCCGGTTACTTCACCGGAGGCGGCATCTATGCGCGCACGCCGGTGCGGGACTTCCAGCTCGTCGGCGTGCAGATGCCGCGCTTCCGCGCCGGGTGCGGCGGCATCGACGTTTACACCGGCGGCTTCAGCTTCATCAATGCCGATCAGTTCGTGCAGTTCCTGCGCACGGTGGGTCAGAACGCGAAGGGTCTGGCCTTCATGCTGGCGATGAAGGTGGTCAGCCCGCAGATCGAGCAGACGATTGCCTGGCTGCAAGAGAAGGCGCAGATGATTAACCAGTTCACGATGGACTCCTGCCAGGCCGCAGGTGCGGCCATCGGCGGTGCGCTGGAACTGCTGGCACAGGAAGAACAGGCGTGCATCACGCGGCGCGTGTCGAAGCTGGGCGAGGACTACGGCAGCGCCAAAGTGAAGTGCCGCAACAACCCCAACGACAAGCCCTCGCTCAATGCCGACGAGGACGACATCAACTTCCACGAGGGCAACATCGCCTGGCAGGCGATGATGAAGAACAGCTTCTTCCGCAGCGA
>CAZHTI010000207.1:0-2166 GCA_964535755.1 uncultured Salinisphaerales bacterium
ACCCCAACATGGGCTCGCGCGCCGGCGCCGTCGTCAACCTCAGCGGCAGTGTTTCCCTGCCTCTGTTGGCTGCGACTCTGCCAGCAGCACCGACAGTCCCCGCACCCTAACGTGGGGCTTGGGGACGCAGTGCCGCGTCGTTGCACCTAGCGCTGGCCTGACCTAAAAACCCGCCCTACGCAGCACGCGTCTGGCGGGTTTTTTGTTGCGTGCTGTGCTTCAGGTCATCCTGCCGTCACTGTCATATCCTAGGCTGCACGCCTTGTTCTGCCGTGATTCCTGCCGGTGCCCAGTCATGACCTACCGACCTCAGCTTGCACCCCAGCCCTTACTTCGGCAGATCCGCCGCGTATGGGCAGCAGCGCTAGTCGCCATGCTCTGCAGCGCCTGTGGCGATTCCAGCTCGGAGCTTGAAGCTGGCAGCGAGCTCAGCGGCGGCAGTAGCAGCACTGGCGGCAGCGGCAGCAGTGGCAGTGGCAGCAGCAGCGGCGGTGTAAGCAGTAGCAGTGGTAGCGCTCCGCCAACCAAGGCAGCTTGCGCGCCTGGCGAACCCCCTCTGGAGTTCACCGGTAGCGTCACCACGGCTGAGGTGAAGACTTATCGCCTGTTCCCGTTCACCGTGGGTGCGACTACCGGGCGAGTAGAAGTCAGCTATCGCTGGGTAGAGAAATCCGGCAATCCGCCGAGCAACCCTCTGACGGCGACCACGCTAGACCTCGGCCTCTGGGACGAGGATGGCTATCGCACAGCCGAGGGCTTTCGCGGCTGGGGTGGCTCGCGGCAAGGCCGCATCGACCGCAACCAGTCGCCGAGCTTTGTGCAGGAGGACTCCGCCGACCGCGGCTATGTCTCCGGCAAGGTCAACCCCGGTCTGTGGACGGCCGAGCTAGGCATAGCCGCCGTCGCCCCCAATGGCGCGGACTATCTCGTCCGCGTTGAGTGCCGTCTCGCCAGCAGCAACAACGGCCCGCTGGCCAATGACCCGGTCGATAAAACCCACGTCGCTAACTTCGCTCCTGGCTGGTATTTGGGCGATTTCCACATGCACGGCTTCCACTCCCAACCCAACGGCCCGGACACTGCAGAGTTCATCGCCCAATCCCGCGCAGCGGAGTTGGACTTCCTCATGGTCACCGACTACATCACCGATGCGCATTGGCGCAGCCTCGGAGCGATGCAGCGCAGCAATCCGGATTTGGTGATCTGGCCAGGGCGGGAAATCATCACCTACTTCGGCCACGCCAACACCCATGGCGAGACGCCCTCGGTGCTCGAATACCGGCATGGCTTGGAGGACATCAGCCTGGGCGAGATTCAGCGCCTCGCGAAGCAGGACGGCGCGCCGTTTCAGGTCAACCACCCGACGCTATTCCCGCCGCCTGCGTTCAGCAACCTCTGCCGCGGCTGCTTCTTTGAGCTGGATGCGTCCATCGACTACGCCCAAGTCGACACCATGGAAGTGCTCACCGGCCCGATTGTCGCCACCGCCGAGGACATCGGCGCGCCCTTGCCTGCTGGCTCAGCCGAGCAACCCTTCGTTGCGACCGCCATCCAAAAGTGGGAGGGCCTTATGCTGGATGGCTTCAAAATCACCGCGGTGAGCGGGAGTGACAGTAAGGGTGTGGACGCGCCGGAAGACCGCGCCCGCAAGGGCTACGGCAGCTCGGCCACTGCGGTGTTCGCGCAGCAGCTCTCGCGCAGCGCCCTCCAGCAAGCCATACAAGCTGGCCACGCCTACGTCCGCACGCGCGGCGCTGCAGGCTCGCCCGAGGTCTTGTTTGAAGCGGAAGGCCCTCGCGATCAACGCGGCATTTACGGCGACACGCTGCGGGTCGCCGAGGCTGAACCCGTGAGTCTCCGCACTACGGTGACCGGCGGAGTCGGGCAAATCATCAGCTACATCCAAAATGGCAGCGTGATTTTGCGCGTGCCGGTCGTGACTGACCCATTCGTCCACACCATGGCTACCGCAACGCGCAACCCCGCGACCGAGGGGCCACTGGGCAGCCATTGGCGCATTGAGCTCGCCGATGCTCAGACCCGCACCATCATCGGCAACCCCGTGTTTTTAAAAGCACCCTAGCGCGATTAGCGACGTACTACGGGGCAGCCTCAGACCAGCGCTGCGGCACCCGCACGAGCTTGCTGGTGTCGTAACCCAAGGCA
>CAZHTI010000208.1:0-2139 GCA_964535755.1 uncultured Salinisphaerales bacterium
GCTAGCTATCATGTGCGGCTTGCTGACCCTTAAACGCTTGCCGCATCTGCCCTAAAAGCCCGTCATGACCCAAGATTTTCTGCTCGAACTCGGCTGTGAAGACCTCCCTGCGCGCTACGTTTTGCCGCTTGCCGAGGCCCTGCTGCAAGGGATTGTTGGGGGTTTAAGTCGGCGCGGTGTGCAGATGGACAAGGCACAGCTTTTGGCCACCCCTCGGCGCTTGGCGGTGCTGGTCGCAGCGGTCGCCGCTGAGCAGCCTGAGCAAAGCGTTGAGTTCACCGGCCCGGCGATGAATGTCGCGCTGAAGGACGGCGCGCCAACCCCCGCCGCGCTCGGCTTTGCCAAGAAGTGCGGTGTCGAGTTTGCGCAGCTGGGCGAAAAGGACGGCAAGTTGCACTTTGCCCGCCGCCTGCCCGGCAAGGCGACCGCCGCACTGATCCCGGAGATTTTTGAAGAAACCCTCAAGGCGATGGACGAGTTGGTGCCCAAGCGCATGCGCTGGGCCGAGGGCAGCGAAACCTTCGTGCGCCCGGTGAGCTGGATCGTCTGCTTGCTCGGTGGCGAGGTCGTGCCGCTTAAGCGCTTTGGGCTGGAGGCGGGCCGCATCACCTACGGCCATCGCTTCCACGCGCCAGACGCGATTCGCCTGGCGAGCCCCAGCGCCTACGCGCCGGCGCTCAAGGCCGCAAAAGTTTGGGCGGATGTCGATAGCCGCAAGGCAGAGATTCGCCGCCAGATCGAAGCCAAGGCGGCGGCTCTCAAGGGCTACGCCCGCATCAGCGACGAGCTATTAGAGGAAGTCACCGCGCTGGTCGAGTGGCCGGTGGTGATCGCTGGGCAGATGGAGCAGCGCTTCACCGATGAGCTACCGCGCGAGGTCATCGTCGCGACGGTGGAGACCAATCAGCGCTACTTCACGGTGTTTGCGGATGCCACGCTCACCACCATCACCCCGCACTTCATCACCATCGCCAACATCGAGTCCAAAGACCCCGCGCAGGTCATCGAGGGCAATGAGCGCGTCGTCCGCCCACGGCTGACCGACGCCCTGTTCTTCTGGCAGCAGGACAAAAAACAGCCCCTTGCGGCCTATGCCGAGAAGCTCGCGACCGCCACCTACCAGAAGGATTTGGGCAGCCAAGGCGCGCGCGTCGAGCGCGTCAAAACCCTCGCGGTGCAGCTTGCCACTGCGGCTGGCGCGGATGCGGCGGTGGTGGCGGAAGCCGCCGCGCTCTGCAAGTGCGACCTGGTCACCAAGATGGTGTTCGAGTTCCCCGAATTGCAGGGGATTATGGGCGGCTATTACGCCACCGGCGTCGGCAATCGCCTGCCGAGTGGTGTGGGTTTGGCGATTCGTGAGCACTACCAACCTACGCAAGCGGGCACGCCCATCCCCAGCAGCAGGGAGGGGCAAGTGCTGGCGCTCGCTGACAAGCTCGATGCCCTCGCTGGCATCTTCGCGATTGGCCAAAAACCGACGGCGAGCAAGGACCCCTTCGCGCTGCGGCGCGCCGCCAATGGCGTGCTGCGGATTTGTGCCGAGGCCTCGCTGCCTTTGGATTTGAACGACGTGCTATCGCAAGCCTTGGCCTTGCAACCGGCTGGTAAGCGCGATGCCGCCACGCTGGGCGACTTGCTCGCCTTCGTGCAGGAGCGCCAGCGCGCGGCGGCTCTGGCTGCTGGTGCGGCAGCGGAGAGTGTCGAGGCGGTGCGCGCCTTGGGGATTACGCAGCCCCATGACTTCCAACTGCGCTTGCAGGCCGTGGAGCAGTTCCGCGCGCTCGCCGATGCCGCGAACCTCGCTGCCGCCCACAAGCGTGTGCGCAACCTGCTCAAGCAGGCTGGGCCAGATGCCGCTGCTAAGGCCATCGACCCGCAGCACTTCGAGGACCCCAGCGAAGCCGCACTGCACGCCGCGATGGGCGACGTCGCCGGCCGCAATGCCGCCGAGCCGGACTACACGCAGAAGCTGCGTAACTTGGCGACGCTGCGCGCGCCGGTCGATGCCTTCTTCACCGCCGTGATGGTGAACGCCGACAACCCCGCCGTGCGCGCCAACCGCTACGCGCTGCTGGCGGAGTTGGACGGCATGTGCCGCGAGGTTGCCGATATTTCCTATCTACCGGGGTGAGCAGGCGG
>CAZHTI010000209.1:0-2117 GCA_964535755.1 uncultured Salinisphaerales bacterium
AGCGCGAAGGCGCGACCCAGAAACAGCCTGCTCTAGAACAAAAGTGACAGGCCTCACGGCCCGCCCTGAATACTCCGCAAAATCGCCGCCCTCGTCGCCGCATCCTCATCAAACCCACCATGCGTCGTGGTTTGACTCGCACCACTGGGTGCGAGCCATTGCTGCACTTTTCCGGCTGCCATCAACTGTTGCAAGCGCGGGTCGGCCGCGAAGTACTTCTGCATCCCCAGCAATGGCGTGCGCTGACCTTGCTCGAAGGACTCCGACACCAGATACAGCAACGAGCGGCCATAGAGCAGGATCGGCTTGCAGGTGTCGTCGCGCTGCTCGGCTGCGTCGGTGAGGTTGTAGCAATGCAGCTTGGCCACGCTGCCGTCTTCTAAGTACGGCGTGACCATTTTGTGGAAGCTATCGAGCCGCACCGCTGGGGCCATCAGGTGCATCGACTCAAAACGCCAAGTGCCGGCTGCGCGCAAGGCCTGCACCAGATGACTATGGACGATGGCGCCCGCCGAATGCCCGATGAGATGTAGGCGCACCTTGCCCGCAGTGAAGTTGCCGGAATCCCGCGCAGCGCGGTAGAGCTGAATACCGCCGCTGAGTTTCTCCACCGGCGTGCCGGGCAATGGTGCAGCACTCATCGCGGCGGCGTTTTGCTTCATCTCGCTCCAGATCACACTGCCGGGCGCAGCGAGCAAGCGCTCTAAGCGCTGGTTCCAAAAGCGGTGCATCTGCTCACCGATGCCGCCGGCGCCACGCGGGACCTCATGCACCCAGTCGGCGAGACGGCCCTTGATGGTGCTCCAGAGGTCGGTCTCCCACATCAGGAAGATCGGGAAGATGTGCGCCTCGTACATCGCCTTAATCCACACCGCCGCGGTCTTGGCAGCGTTGCGCTCGCCGGTGAGCCCGCCATGCGCATAAATCGCCACGTGCATGGCTTGGTCGTCTTTAAGGCCCCAGAGCTTGCGCGCTTCTTTTAGGTGATGGGTGACCAGCGCCACCAGATCACTCGGCTGGGTGCGGAACTCGCCGGAGTTCGACAACAGGCCGTTATTGGCCAGATTGACGACGAAGGGCCCGATGGCGCGATTGCGGTCGCGCTCCTCGCTGCCCAAGCGCACGACGCCCTCCTCCACCGGCAGCGAGACGGCGCGGGACAGGGCTTTTTGCTGCTCAGTGACGATGCCGAGTTGGGCGACCCAACAGTCGAAGGCATTGGCGAGCCAGTCTTGATAGCTGAGGATGGCAAAGCCCCCTTTGCCCCAATCCTTACCCCAAGAGTTTTGGACGATAAACCCCTGCGCGGTGTAGCCGACGAGGGCGAAGGCATGGCCTTGGTCGGCCTCGCCCAACTGCGGAGCGATGATCGGCAGCGGCTCGCCGGGGCGCTTGTGGAGATTCTCCGCTGCCCAACCGGCGTGCAGCATGGCACCGGCATAGAGCACGCCGACCTCCGAGAGCGCGAGTTGCATATCCGACACCGAGCGCACATCGACGCGGTAGTACGCGCCCAAGGGGCGATGGACGGCGTCCAGCCACCAGTCGTCGTCCGGAATATTGGAGGGCGGCGGCATGCCCTCGGGCCCGAAGTCGAGTTTGTCCCAGCAGCGCAGCGCGCAGACGCCATGCTTGTACCAGCCCTTCATCGCACCCCGCAGCGTCGAGCCTGCACCCGGCTCAGCACCGGGGATTTCGTCATAGCGTCGCGCCATGCTGAACAGCATGAACGGCGAGACTGGCTCGACTTTGCGGCCGCGCTGCTGCATCAAGTGGTGCACCACCACTGAGAGCGCATAGCCAGTGCAGGCCTGGGATTCGCCTTGGTCGAACACCCTGGCACCCGCCTTGGGCCGCACTTCTAGCGGCGGGGCGCTGCGTACTGGCGGCTGGTAGAGGCGGTCACGCAGATCCAGCTTATCGGGCACGACATTGCCGCTGCGCCAAGGCGCTGGTGCAGAACTGGATTTCTGCTGTCGAGCCTGATCTACCGGTTTTGCCCGCTTCTTGGCGGGCAAGGCAGATTTTGGGCTGATGGCTTTGGCTGGCATGACATCTCCCCTAGCGTTTTTGACCGGCTAAGGGTGTACGCCGCTGTCCACCGGCTTGCAAGCACA
>CAZHTI010000210.1:0-2023 GCA_964535755.1 uncultured Salinisphaerales bacterium
CGCACAGGCCACAGGTATCGGGTAGGGGCAAGGCATGCCTTGCCCCGACGGGCTGCCTCTCTGTCTAGGAAGGGCAAGGCATGCCTTGCCCCTACCGGGCCCAATCAACGAAGAAGGGCGGCAAGTCTGCAGGCACCTGCGATGTGAAGGCCGGGGGGCGCTTTTCTAGGAACGAGCGCACGCCCTCTTTGCCGTCTTGAAGGCTGGTGTAGTACATGGCGAGCGAGTCGACACGGTGCGCCTCCAGCGGATGGGCTTGCGCGCTATTGCGGTAGAGCATCTGCCGCGTGAGTGCCACCGCTACCGGCGAGCGGTTTTCGACGAAGCGCTTGGCGAGTGCAACGGCCTCAGTCAGCAGTTGCTCGGGCGCGTACACTGCCTTCACTAAGCGACCGGCTTTGGCTTCTTCTGCCGTCAGGATGTCAGCGCTGTAGCACCATTCCAAGGCTTGGCTGATGCCGACGATGCGCGGCAAAAACCAGCTGCTACAGGCCTCCGGCACGATGCCAATCTTGCCGAAGACAAAGCCTATCCGTGCCTTCTCGGAGGCCAAGCGCACGTCGGCGGCGAGTGTCATGGTGGCACCGATGCCCACCGCAGCCCCGTTGATCGCCGCGATGATGGGCTTGTTGCACTGGAACATCGCCAGCGTCACGCGGCCGCCGGTATCGCGCACCCCGTGGAAGATTGCAGGGTCATCGAGCCGCTCGTGCATATCCTGCAAATTTGGCGCTTGGCTCTCGTCCAGGCCAAAGACATTGCCGGGCTTGGTCAAATCCATACCGGCGCAAAACGCCTTGCCGGCACCGGTCAGCACCACGGCGCGCACCGTGTCATCGGCACTCGCACGCTCAAAGGCGTCGACCAACTCATTGGCCATCTCCACCGTGAAGCTATTCATCGCCTCGGGCCGGTTGAGGGTGAGGGTGAGGATGCCGTCGGCGACGGCCCAAGCGAGGGTGGAGTAGGACATGCGCGGTACCAGAGTGGCGGGTTAGGGGCAGGCGTCGATTATCGGCAGATGGCAGCGGCGTGCAGAGATTTGCGCCTATCGCCCAAATGTAGGGTGCCCGGTCGCCGACTATGCCCTCCAATGAGACGAAGCACTCCACAAAAGCCCCTCACATGCCCCTGCTCAGCGGCCAGACCGCCCTCATCACCGGTGCCGCCTCCGGCCTAGGCCTAGGCCTCGCGCAGCGCCTTGGGGCTCTGGGCGCAAGGCTGCTGTTGGCGGATGTCGCCGAGGCGCAGCTCGCTGCGGCGGCGCACAAGCTGCGCGGCCAAGGGGTGTCGGCGGAGGCAATCGCACTAGACCTCGCCGATCCTGCCAGCATCGCTGCCGCTAGCCAGCAGCTGCTGCAGCGCGGCGAGCCGCTGCACATGCTCGCCAACAATGCCGGCATCTATCCGCCGTCCCAGCGTCGCCTCACGCGGCAAGGGCAGGAGTTGAGCTTTGCCATTGGCCACTTGGGCCACTTCGCGCTCACCGTGCAGTTGCTACCGCTGCTGCGCGCTGCGGGCGACGCCAGAGTGGTGCACATCAGCAGCTTGGCGCAGCGGCAGGCGCGGATGCACGTCAACGACCTGCCCTTGGCGCGCGGCTACACGCCGATCGCCGCTTACCGGCAGACCAAGCTCGCCTGCCTGCTGTTCGCGCAGGAGCTCAACCGCCGCGCGGCGGCTCAGGGGCTAGGGCTGATCAGTGCTGCGGCGCACCCCGGCGTGGTGCGCACGGCCTTGGGTGATAACCGCCCGCGCGCTGCCAATGACCGCCCTTGGCAGCGCGCTGCGAGCTGGCTGCTCGCCAACGGCATGTTGCGCTTTGGCAGCGCGCCGGATGCGGCCGCAGAAGCGCCGCTGCAAGTGCTGCAAGGGCTTGTCGCCGGTGGCAGCTTCATCGGCCCGACCGGCTGGTTTGAGGCCAGCGGGCGCATCGGCCACGCGCGGGCGAGCAGGCTGGCGACGCCGCAATTGGGCGCGGCACTTTGGGCGGCGAGCGAGGCCATCACCGGCTGTTATTGGC
>CAZHTI010000211.1:0-1941 GCA_964535755.1 uncultured Salinisphaerales bacterium
TGCCGCTCAGCAACAGGCTCAGGCTCTCTGGGGTCGTGATCAGCACCGTCGGCAAGTGCTTGGACTGCCGCTGGCGCTCGCTACTGCTGGTATCGCCGCTGCGTACCGAGATAGTCCAAGGGAGGTTTAGGTCACGCAGTGGGGCTGCTAGCGCACGCTCGGTGTCTGCCGCCAATGCGCGCATTGGCGTCACCCACAGCACCGTCAATGCTGCGGCGGGGGGTTTGCCACGGCGAGCCTTCGCGAGCGCGGGCAAAGTGGCTGCCGCAGGGTTTGCGACCAAGCCCATCGCCCCGGCATCGAGGCGCTGCGCGTCAGGCGCAGCAAAGCGCTGTAGCGCAGCGAGCCAAACAGCGTAGGTCTTGCCCGCGCCGGTAGTCGCATGCAGCAAGCCAGAGCGCCCTTGGCCCACCGCCTGCCAAACCTCTTGCTGGAAGCCAAATGGCTGCCAGCCTTGTGCGGCAAACCAACGCTGGCCCAAGCCATCTGGCGGGTTCTGCTCCATAGCTGCTGGAGCACGCACCAACTGGCGGGTAGAGGGCTGCTGTTTCGGCGGTTTGGCGGCAGTCATCCGCGCAGTGTAGGCGCAGAAAACCGCACCTCAACTGGCTGCACACAGCCCGCCAGAGCCCCGGCCTTAGGGGCTAGCTGAAGGACTAGCTGGTGGCCTGTGCCATCAATCGCGGTCTGGCGCACCGAGCGGGAAGACTGTCCGGTTTAGCTCGGGCAACTGCCTAAGGTCGGCGGAATCAGGTGCGCGCTTCCAGCAACTGCAAAGCGAATCGCCCGCGCTCCGCAACGGACTCGCTGGGATCAGCCGATAAGCGCCGCACCAAAGCGGGGGCGTCGTCGCCCAAGATCCCAATTTCACGAATCACGAACTCCGCCGCCACTCGGCGAACCAAGACTGACTTATCGGCCACCGCCGGTTCAAGGCTCGCGAGCAAGGGGGCGGATGCCGCAAGGGCTCGCCCCTCAATCACCGTGTCGAGACGCCCTTTGCACCACTTCAAGTCCGTCCACCTCCAGTGATAGCCCACCGTCCAAGTAGCGCGGCCATCCAGTAGCCAACGCGTGGCCCTGGCACGGACGCTAGGCTGGGCCGCCTCCCGCGCAAAATCGCCGATCCACGGATCGAACCTTGGGGAACGCGCCAACTGCGACAGCACATGCGCTGCTGGGCCAGACCTTGCCCGCAAGATTTTGCTCTTGAGCGCAAGCGCCACAGCGTCTAGCGAAATCAAGCCCATCACCGCTTCTCTATCGGCGGCCTCCATTCGCCCCCAGGTGCTCCAATGCGCGAGCACGCACCACAGGGCATCGGCGACGTATTGCGGGTCAGACTGCAAAGCAATCCGCTTCAACGCCTCCCTTGCCGCGCTCCTGACCTGGGGAACCCAGTCATTCAGTCGTCGCAGAGCAAGGGCCATCAAGAACGCATTGGGGGCCGCAGCAGCAATGCCCCTTAAGGCTGCTTCCCGCTTGCGCCCGTCGTAGCTGCACAGGTTCAGCCAAGCAACCAATCGATGCGGCCGCCGCCAGAACGTCCACGACGGGCGAGCAGGTTTTTGCTCGGCCTGCCAAAGCTCCGTTCGGACTAACCGCTCCCAAGTTTCAAAATTCCTCAGCGGCAACAGGCTGGTTTCGGCGACGAGCAATGCAGATTCATCTGCAGCTACGTCCCCCACAGCTCGGCCATTCAAAAGATCGCGGAGTGCAGTAATAACCGTAGCCCAACTATTGCCATCATTCTGCATACGATCTGCCAGTTCGGTCGGGTGGGCAAAGCGCAGCGTGCCCACCATTCAAATCTGCACTTAAGACGGTGGGCAGGTGAACCCTGCCCACCCGACGTGATCTTTCTTCCCTTAGGTTTAATCCCACCTGCATCTTGCCGGTATCGGCGCTTGCGGCGCAACGCATCCCCTTGCCTCAAGCAGC
>CAZHTI010000212.1:0-1926 GCA_964535755.1 uncultured Salinisphaerales bacterium
CGATCAGGCGCTCCAGCGAGGCGCGGATCATCACATCCAGCGCCAGCGTGCGCGGCGAGGCCGCGCCGGGCTGAGGTCTTCGCGCCGGAGTCACGAGCCGTCCTCCAGTGGCCGCACGCCGTGGCGGTCGCGCAGCTCGGTTTCGGCGCGGCGGATCTCCTCGGCGGAGAGCATTGCGCGGTCGCGCTGCCAGGCGGTGAGCGAGTAGCGTTCGTGCGCCCACTTCTGAATGAGGCTCCACGCGGTGCGGATCGGTGGGCGACCTTCTTTGGCGATCACCAGCCAGAGGTCTTCGGCACGCAATTGCTGCGGCGTATCGGGCTTGGCCAACCGCACCCAGAGTTCCCACAGATGCCGCTCGTCCTCCTCGCTGGCGGACGGGGGACGCCCGCCAGCGATGGTTTCGGTGATCCCGCAGGCTTCGCGGCGGATCGCGTAGTCGCGGTCGGTGGTGCCGAACAGCGAGGCCATCATCGCCTTCGGGGCGTCGAGCCGGATCAGCGCCAATGCCAGCGCATCGCGGCTGCGCTGGCGGCGCACCCGCTTGAGCTGCCAGCCCCAAGCTTCACGATCCAGGCTGACGTTGATGGCGTGGCTGCGCGAGGTTGAGAGCAATTGCAGTTCGGCGAGCGACAGCCGCTCGATGACACCGATGTCGTCGAGCTGAAAGCCGAGGCCGCGAAGAGCGTGAATGTCACCTTCGGCAACGCAGCGTGAGGCGTAGGAGAGCACCGCGAAAACGAGTTCGTTTTCTTTGCTGCGGTCACGCGTGGCGGGTGCAATGTTCATGTCACACCTCCTGTGCGTGGAAGGATTGGCCGCGCTGGCGACTCCACTCGCCGAGGGCGCGGTAGTCGTCCTCAAGCTGGCGATAGGCTTTCAGCAGGCTCGTGCTCATCTGCGCCAGCACGCAGTAGCCGAAGCGCGATACATCGGGCGCTCCGGCCTGCGCGAACATCGCCTCGTAGCGGGCCTGTTCGTCGCTCATCACATGCGCTTGGGCGACGGGGCTGTCCGAAGGAAACACCTTCCGCGCTTGTAGAGACGGCACCTCCAGCGTCTCGCTCATGCTTACCAGAAACCACCACCACCAGGACGTGGCCTGCACCAGATTGGGATCGCCGTGGACGAAGCCCGCTGGTGGGAACTGCGTGACGAGGTAGCCCGCGCCTTGCGCGTAGCGGGTGACGCAAGGGGCCAAGCCCAGCTCTGCCGCCGCACGGTGAGCGGTCTCGAACATGCGCTGACGCAATTTATCGGCAGAGTCGGGAGCGTCGTTCACTGAAACCGTGGCCGGTGTTTCCACTGGAAACACCGGCTGCGAACGGGGCTGTGCTGGTGATGATTCTCGTGTGCTGGCGCGCGGTGATGCGTCGATGGGGGTGGAGGCTCGGCCATCCGTGCCGCGCGCAGCGGTTGGAGTGCGCCGCTCTTCGGTAGACGGCCCAAAGTCTTCCAGACGATCCTGCACCGGGGCATTCGGCGTTGCGCTCGATTCTTCGTCGGAACCGACGCTACTGACGAGCAGGGCATCCAGCTCGGCAGCGATCCGGTTCATCGGTTCGCCCGCGCGCTGCGCGAGCGCCACCTCGACGCTGCGCCAGGCGTTCTCGTGGTTCCAGTTCTCGCCGTCGGCCTGAGCCAACGCCTCGACGAACACCGCCTCGAACATCTCTGTCGTGCCGAGACGGTGGTTATCCCAGACCTGCTTCGCGCCGGTTTGGAGCTGCCGCAGTTTCTCAATCTGGGGTTTGCCAATGCCGGTATCCAAGGCCGTGGGAATCGCCTGCAACAGGGTGTCCAGCGCGTAGAAGCACTTGGAGATCATCCCGGCGCTGATCCGAAATCCCCGCTCCCGCAGGGCGTCGGAGAGCTGCCGCAGCGAGAGCTTGTGGCCGGAATCAGCTTCGAGCATCGCAGCGGCTT
>CAZHTI010000213.1:0-1925 GCA_964535755.1 uncultured Salinisphaerales bacterium
CCGGGGCTTGACCCTGAAGCTACTACAGGCTGTCCAATACGCGCCATTCCCGCTCGGAGTAATGCGATGTCGGCCAGCTGTTGCGAATCCAGTTGCACCCCTGCCACGGCAATCCCGCCGCGCTACCGGCGTGCCTTGTGGATTGCACTCGTCGTCAACCTTGCCATGTTCGGGGTCGAATTGGCGGCGGGCTGGGGTGCGGGCTCTGCCTCGCTGCTCGCCGATGCGGTGGACTTCTTCGGCGACGCCGCCAACTACGCCGTCTCGCTGTTCGTGCTGTCGATGGGCTTGGCCGTCAGGGCACGCACCGCACTGCTCAAGGGCCTGACGATGGGCTCTTATGGCGTCTACGTGCTCGGTCAGGCGGCCTGGAATGGCTTCAACGGCGTAGTGCCGGAGGCGCTGACGATGGGTCTGGTCGGCACGCTGGCGCTCTGCGCCAACCTCGGTGTGGCGGCCCTGCTCTATGCCTACCGCGACGGCGACGCCAACATGCGCTCGGTGTGGCTGTGCTCGCGCAACGATGCCATTGGCAATCTCGCCATCGTGCTGGCGGCGGTCGGCGTGTTCGGCACCGGCACGGCCTGGCCCGATCTGATCGTCGCCGCCATCATGGGTGTGCTGGGCCTCACGGCGGCACGGCAGGTGATTGCCCAGGCGCGGCAGGAACTGGCCAGCACGCGGCTTGCAGCCGCCGAGCCAGTGCTAAAGTCCTGACCATGCGCCACGGCATCGCCTTCTGGATGATCTGTCTGAGCCTCGTTTTCACGAGGCTGGTCGGACTGCATCTGCACGCCTGCGCAGGCGTGGAGGCTGGAGTGCAGCACGCGGGCACGCACTACGCCGACAACGGCTTCCTGTTCGGCGATCACCACAGTGAAGACGATGGCGACGACCGTGAGATCGAGCTGGTCGTGGTCCTGCCCGCCAAAGTCGAGGGCGATGGGGTCGATCTCACGGCCTTGCTGCCGACTCCGCTGGTCATCACGGTGGCTTCCACCCGCCTGCTCACACTCGTTTCCCCACGCGGCCCGCCTGCCGTATGGCCTGCGCACCCACCGCATTTCACGCCGCCGCCGCAAGGCCCGCCGACCTCCCTCGCTTGAACGCCTAGCCCGTCCGCCGCCCTCGCGCGGACGCCGTTCCTGCTGTTGGGAGTCTCCCCATGTCTCGATTCACTGCCACCGGGCGCTTTGCGCTCGCGGCTCTGCTGGCCCCGGTTCTTTCACTGGGCCTGCAACCCTTCGCACGCGCCGAAGAACCCGCTTTAACGCTGCGCGACGCGCTCTCGCGCACGCTGCAATCCAACCCTGATCTCGCGGCCTATCAATACGTCCTCAAGGCCAACGATGGCCGGGTGACGCAGGCGGGCTTCAAGCCCAATCCGGTCTTCAACAGCACGCTCGAAAACGTGCTCGGCACCGGCGATACCAAGGGCCTCAAAGGTGCTGAACTCACCCTGGGCCTGAGCCAGCTCATCGAGCTGGGTGACCTGCGTGAAAAGCGCGTGGCCGTCGCACAGATCGAGCGCGAGGGGCTGGAGGCTGAAGGCCACATCCAGCGGCTCGATGTGATCGCCGAGACCGCGCGCCGCTTCGTGTCGCTGGTGCGCCAGCAGGAAGAGCACCAGCTCACCCACCTCGCGGTCGAGCTGGCAGAGAAGACGGCGACGGCAGTAGAGCGCCGCGTGGCAGCGGCGAAGTCGCCGCTGGCCGAGCGGGATCGTGCCGCCGTCTCGCTTGAACGGGCCAGGAATGCCGACGCCCATGCCGAGCACGAACTACTGGCGGCGCGCTACGACCTGGCGGCGAGCTGGGGTGCGGCGCAGCCGGACTTCGGTCGCGCCGATGCCGCGCTCTACACGCTGCCTGCCGTCGCCGACTACGCCACGCTGCTGGCCGCGCTCGAAAAGACGCCCGATCTCA
>CAZHTI010000214.1:0-1884 GCA_964535755.1 uncultured Salinisphaerales bacterium
TGAATTGCCCCGGGAATCGTGGAGGCTGATTAGTCAGAGTCAGGCCGGGATGGCCTGCTCGGTTTTCTGCTTCAAATAGTAGGCCGCTTCTGCTTCAGCCGGTGGGACATAACCGATGGAGCTGAGCAGCCGACGATGGTTAAACCAAGACACCCATTCCAGCGTTGCCATCTCGACCGGATCGACATAGCGGCTTATTGTGTCGAAATATATGTTGAATATCGACATGTCACGGGTTAATGTCGATGCCATCGACACGTTTGTAGAACGTGTCGAACATTCCCGGAATCATCGACATGGCCCCGAATGAGCTTTGACTCCAGCCGGCCCTATAACGACCTGCCCGACCTGCCTCCCCGAGCGGACATCGAGAGCAAGCGCCTGCTCAAGGCCTGCATCGGGGCGCGCGCGGCCCTGGCCGAACTCAAGAGCGTGGGCGCGGCCATCCCCAATCAGGCGGTGCTCATCAACAGCATCCCCCTGCTGGAAGCCCAGGCCAGCAGCGAGATCGAGAACATCGTCGCCACCAGCGACGCCCTGTTCCGCTACGCCCAAGACGAACAGGCCGCAGACCCCGCGACCAAGGAGGCCCTGAGCTATCGCGCCGCGCTGCGGGAGGGCTTCGAGTCCCTGACGGCACGCCCACTCAGCACCAGCACCGCCGTGCGCGTGTGCAGTCGGCTGAAAGGTCGGGACATGGAAATCCGCCGCGTGCCCGGCACCTCGCTGACCAACGCCGCCACCGGGGAGGCCGTCTACACCCCGCCGGACGGCGAGGCCCTGCTGCGCCAGAAGCTCGCCAACTGGGAGCACTTCATCCACGAGGCAGACGACATCGATCCGCTGATCCGCATGGCGGTGGCGCATTACCAGTTCGAGGCCATCCACCCGTTCCACGACGGCAACGGCCGCACCGGCCGCGTGCTCAATCTGTTGATGCTGGTGGAGCAGGGTTTGCTCGACCAGCCGATTCTCTATCTCTCGCGCCACATCCTGCGTCACCGCACGGACTACTACCGCCTGCTGCTCGGCGTCACCCGAGATGCGGCATGGGAAGACTGGATTGCCTTCCTGCTCACCGCGGTGACGGAGACGGCCATCTGGACACGCGACAAGTTGCTCGCCATCCAGGCCCTGCACGGCAAGGCCACCGAGTTCGTTCGCACACACGCCAGCAAGATCTACAGCCGTGAGCTGGTCGATGCCCTGTTCGTCCAGCCCTACTGCCGCATCCAGAACCTGGTGGACAGCGACATCGCCAAGCGCCAGACCGCAGCCGCGTATCTCAACCAGCTGGCCGACATCGGGATGCTCACCGACATCAAGGTCGGCCGCGAGAAGCTGTTCCTGCATCCCCACTTCGTTCGTCTGCTCACCAGCGACGATCACGTCGTGCTGCCCTACCGCGCAATCTCCAACCGCTAGAAATGTGGATGACTATCGAGCAGATCGACCCATCGCCGTTAGTGATTCGGCCGCGAATATCGATAGAAGCGCGAGCCTTTTGAGACCCTATAACCACAATCCCGCGTGACCAACCACCCCACGCTTCGAGCGCTTTCGAAATTGCGCAACCGAGATTACCCATGACTGCACTGCACAACCCTAAGTTTCAAGAGGTCGACGACGACGTGCGCGCGGCTGACTGCGAGTGGTGGGTAGGGGATGACTGGCAGACCTTTGTTGGCCCTCTACTGTGCGAGACCGACCTAGCGCACCCGAAATTCTCTGAGGAGTCGCTGAGCAAGGCGATCATTTTTGCCCTGAGAAAATCGGCGACCGGCAAGCGCATGAGCCATATTCTGGCCGGGCTCGACTAAATTTCCTGTCGGCAAAGCAGGTGAACAGAGCTGTCGCTCTAGCTGATAAACCGCTGGCTGGAAA
>CAZHTI010000215.1:0-1847 GCA_964535755.1 uncultured Salinisphaerales bacterium
CCTCTCCCTCCGCCAAACAGCAAGAAGCCGACGCAGTGTCGGCTTTTTTTTGGCGTGTATCTGGCGACCGGACTTCGAAGGGCGCGGCAGCGCCTCGGCCGTTTGGGGGAATCCCACGCCCTCCGACACTTCGCTATGCATCGCAAAGCAATGACGCATAAAGCCTCTGTTAGTGCAGGGGTTTGTCGTTGGTACGTTGCAAGACGGACTCAGCCTGTTGCTGGGAGTGGGAGCGCGAGAGCAAGTAATCCACGGCCGCCCGCACCGCCACGCATTGCGCGCGGACGCATTCTTCTGGGCTGGTTCGTGGGCTATCTGGGTAGACCTCGGTGGTGGTTTTGTATGGGGCGTCGGTGATGCCAGCGCATAGGCCTAGGGCGCGCAAGGGGTATTCGATGACGCCTTCGCTAACGACAACTGAGCCGATGATTTTGCCGTCGGCATCAGCAGGGGCGATATGGGTGACCTGTGTCACCGCAGCGATGATGGCGTTCTGGAAGGCGGTTTGTGGATTGACTTGGTCGTCCACCAGGTAGAAGCCATCTGGAATGGTGCCCGGCTCAAACGGCTTGCCGTCGCGCGCTGCGAGCGCTGGGCGGAATTCGGTTTCGTCGGTGTCGGTGGTCTCGTGGAGGTCGACGTGGACCTGCACTTGCTCGCGGTAAGGCGCGAGCAGATCCAGCAAGGCGGCGGATTCCTGCGCCGCACGGTTTACGAAGCTGCGGTTGGGGTCGATGGCCTCGGCGTTCCAGCGCTGGATGGTCTCGTAGGCCCAAGGGCTGACGCAGGGTGCGACGAGAAAGTTGACGCGCCCTGCATAGTGCTTGGCATCAGTCTCCAAGAAGTGCAGGGCACCGTGCACGCCGCTGGTTTCATAGCCGTGCACACCGCCGGTGACGAGCACGGTCGGCGCGTTGTGTTGCCAATCGCGGCTCTTGAGCGCCAACAAGGGGTAGCGGCTGGGGTCGATTGCCAAGCGGCCGTACTCGATGACTTCGTAGTCCGCCGCGAGCGCTTGTATGCGCGGCAATACCTCCTCGGCATAGCTGCGTTTGATGGTCTGGCGCGCGCGCCAAATAGATTTTTCGGCACCGCCCCAAGGCTGGCCCGGAGTGCCGATGTTTGCGAAGGAAGGAGATTGAGTCATCGGGAGGGTTGCAGGGGGAGGGCTCGCAGCCGCAAAGGTGGGGGACTACCAATAGCGTCCTGAAGTGTAGGGCGGGCGTAGCAGTCTGCACTGAGTCGCTCGCCAGATTGGAGCAGCCATGCCGACCGCGCATCTCAGCTGCCGATCAAGGCCGCCAGTTTGCATTGCGCTCCCAAAATGCCACTGCCTTGGCGTAGGCGGCGCGGTCTAGAGCGACGCCTGAGCCGCCTTCGGCCACGCCGAGCGCGTTGCGCATCAGCGTGATCGGAGCCATCGGCAGTTCTTCAGGCTCCTCGGTGTAGAGGCAGCCGACGATGCCCCAATCGGCGGCTATGGCTTCGCCTTCCTTCGCCAATTGCTCGCGGCTGTAGAGGATGACGATCAGGTAGTTGGCGACGGGCACTTGCTCCGCGCTCAAGCCCTCAAACCAGCGCACCAGCACGGGGAGTTCTGCGTCTGAACGCGCCTCATAGCTAGAGCGCAGCAGGTGGCGATTGGCCTCGGTAATCGGCACCGTCAGGCAGCGGGTGCTGGTCCAGTTGCGGTGCACATGCAGCTTGCAGAACGGCGCGTAGCCATCCAGCACCCTGTAGGGCGCGTGGCTGTTGAGGTGTTCAACAAAGCCTTCCGCTGTGATGTCGAGGATGGTGTTGCGGCGCCGGCTCTTGGGGAAGAGTCTTGCGCGGGCAAAGGGGGTGAG
>CAZHTI010000216.1:0-1846 GCA_964535755.1 uncultured Salinisphaerales bacterium
CTCACCACATAGCCGTTGTAGTCACCGGCATGGCCCAAACCGATGGGCAGCTTGTAGCCGGTGGTCGGGGTGAGTTCTACCTTGGTGAAGTTGCCCCAGATCTGGCGCGCATCGGCGGGCTCGGCGGACTCCGCAGCGGCGGCGTTTTGCGGGTTATCCCAACCGGCCGCGTTGTTGTGCACCTGCGCGCGCATGCGGTTGATGGCTGCGGGCGTGAAATTGCTGCCCGGCACCTGCGGCGGCGTTGCCGGGTTGTAGAAGTCCCGTTGCCGCGCGCAAGCCGCAGTGTAGGCCGGGTCGTTGGCAAAGTCCGGCAGATAACAGGCCCAATCGAAGCCATCGTAAATATTGTCGGCGACGTCATCCGCGCGGGTTTCGAGGTTGAGGATCAGATCCACCTGAGCCTCACAAGCGCAGGAGGCCAGCAAAACCTCGCCCAAGCGCATCGCCTGTAGATGAATGCGCTGGTTCTCAAACACTGCCGGGTGGCCCTGATTGCCGACGAAGGCTGGAGCCAGGGCCAAGGGTGGCTGGGGCGGCGTCACCGGCAAGGTTGGGCCGCCGTTGTCGCCGGAGCTTGCGCAATCCGGTGCCACTGGGATGCTTGGATCGGAGGGGTTGGAGTTGCAGTTGCCGATGGTCGGGCGCGGGTGGCTCACTGGCCCGGCGACCCAGTAGTCGAACTGATCCACCGGGAAGTTGGCGGTGTACGGCACCTGCACTGAGGCATCGGTGGCGATGCGGTTCATCGCCTCTAGAGTTGCGTCCGCCAGGATACGCGCGGCGCGTTCGGTCTGGGCATAGCCGTTGTGCGCCCACTCGCGCAACACGCCTTCGTAGCCGACTTCATTCAGCACCACATTGGGTGTGTTGCTACGGCCGGCGTAGGGGCCTTCCGCACTGCCGACATCGCCCTGAGCGAACAGCAGCATTGCACCGCTGTCTCTATCGACAAAGCGCTCCAGCGGCGTCACGAAGTCGCCAGAAATCAGGTGATAGCCGTCCAGACTCTCCGGGTGCTCGCCGTGGTTGAGCCAGACCGCCAACGGCTTGGGCGCGGCGGGGTTGGTGAGGTCATCAAAGCGCAACACCGTGATGGCGTTGTCGCCGTAGTCCACCGGGTAACCCGCGGGCGTACCAGCCGTAGTCGTCTGGCTGGCCGTGGTCGGGCCCATGATGTTGGCCTTGACGATGTCGTGCGGCAGCCGCATTGCGCCCATGCGCGCGGGCTTGAGGTTGGCGACGGCCGCCTCGATGGCGTCGGCGGCGGCGCGCGCGGCACCCTCAAAGGCAATCGCGCTATAACGGTCCTGAAACACCCAGACGCCGGCGGATTTGGTCAGCTGATAGGGGCTGGAGTGGTTGTGGCTGGCGCTGTGCAGAATCTGCGCATAGGTAATGCCGCTGCTGCCAGTGGCCAGAATCTGCGCGACGCGGCGCTGAAACAAATCCTGCGCAAGGTAGTTGTCGGTCTTCAGCAACACCACGCGCTTGCTGCCACTGCCGCGCCCGGCTGGGCCTTCGATCACCAAAGCACGGGTGGATAGCCGCGTTTGTACGCCGTAGGTGCCGAGCTTGGTGGTGCTGTAGAGCTGCGGGTCGCGCTTGTTGGGGAACACACTCCCTGCCCCGCCGCCACCTTCGCTGGTGTTCGCGTACTGCCCAGCCGAGGCCCCCAAAAAGCCGGTGGCGTCTGCTGCCCCAACGCCGACGCGGATAGTCGGTGCCGCGCCGCTGTATGGTGGCGTCACCAAGCCCGTGAAAGGCACTAGCGCATGGGCTGGGCTCAATCCCCATGCCAGTACGGCGGTGAGCGTGAGTTGGCGTAGGCGCAGCTTGAACATGG
>CAZHTI010000217.1:0-1815 GCA_964535755.1 uncultured Salinisphaerales bacterium
AATGGCCGCGAAGGAATCGGCATAGTCGCCATCGGCAAACACCAGCCCGCTCGGGCTGTTCATGATTGCTTGGAAGAGCTTCTCGCCCCCGAACGGCGGCACACCGGCAAACCCCGCTCGGGCGGCAGCACGGCGGTTGCCGGCGACGTACAACTGTGCGACACCCCAGAGTGCCGCAGCACTCGCCATGCCCTCGGGCAGCGTCGGGCCCAGCGTGCGGTAGAGCAGCACCGGCGCATAGCGCATGACTTTGGGGTTTTTGGCTGCGAGTGCGAAAAAGCACAGCGCGAAGGCCGTGCGCCCGAGCTTGAGTGCCCAGCGCAACGGGCGGTAGTCGGCCTCGCCTAGTACGCCCATCGCCTCCAGCAGGCGCGCGTAGATTTCCGCCTCTGGCAGCGTGCCAGCACGCGGCGCAAACAAGGGCTGGCGCAGGTGGAAGACATTGCGCGGAATCTCGCTATTGAAGAACGTGCACTCGGCCTTCTCAAACTGGCTGGCGGCGGGCAGCACGTAATCCGCCTGCTGCGCGGTTTCGGTCATCGCCACGTCCACCACCACCGAGAGCTCCAGCGCGCGCATCGCCGCACGCATGCGTTGGCTGTCTGCCAGCGAGTGCACCGGGTTGCCACTGTGTACCAGCATGGCGCGGTAGCGTTTGGGGTGGTCGGTGAGGATTTCCTCCGGGATGACGTTGCACGGGATGAGGCCGATGATGATCTTTGCCCCCACCACCGGGCTACGGCGCTCGACGCGCGCCTTGGTGGATTTGCCGACACTGTTATCGCCCTTGCTGGCCTTTGACAGGGCGAGGAACGGCGTGATGGCGTTGTTAGCGCCGCGCTTGCCGTAGTGGCCAGTGAGCAGCCAGACCAGCCGCTGCAAATAGCTGCCGAGCGTCGAGTGCCGGTTCATCTGCAGGCCGAGGTCCTCGAATACCGAGCAGCTCTCAGCCCTAGCGATGCGCTCCGCCACAGCCTGCAACTGCGCGAGCGGCACTTGTGCCAGCGCTGCGTAGTCCGCCACCGGAATCGCATTGAACGCCGCCGCGACCGCCTCATAGCCACGCGTGTGCGCCGCAAGCCAATCATGGGCGACGAGGTTCTGCTGCACCAAGATGCCAACCAATGCCGCCAGCACCCAGGCATCGGTGCCGGGCTTGTTGCGAAGGTGGATGTCCGCCATTGCGGCGGTTTCACTCAGCCTAGGATCGAGCACGATGAGGCAGCGTTTCGGGTCTTTCTGGATCTCCCGCAGCACCACGCGGCTGCGTGCAAACCCGTGTGACTGCCAAGGATTTTTGCCGATGAAGAAGGCCACTTCCGCGTGTTCAAAGTCGCCATGCACACCCACGCCGAGCATCTTGCCCTGCACCCAGAACTCGCCGGTTTTCTCCTGCGCCAGCGCGTTGGAGCGGTAGGGGTTGCCCAAGGCCTTGAGGAAGGAATCGGCGTAGGTGCCGCCCAGATGATTGCCCTGCCCACCGCCACCGTAATAGAGCACGCTCTCGCCGCCGTGCGCCTTGGTAATCGCCTTGAAGCGGGCGGCGATCTCGGCAATCGCTAAGTCCCAAGTGATGGCCTCGTAGCTGCCGTCGGGCTGGCGCCGCATTGGGCTGCTCAGGCGGTCGGCCCCGTTCTGGTAGTAGTCCATGCGCTGCGACTTCTCGCAGACATAACCCTGCGAGGCCGGGTGAGCGTCGTCGCCGCGAATTTTGCTGATGCGACCGGCCTCGGTCTGCACCTCCAGCCCGCAGTTCAGGCTGCACAGGATGCAGGCGGTTTTGGCGTATGCGGCTTGCGGCTCGGACATGGGGCA
>CAZHTI010000218.1:0-1791 GCA_964535755.1 uncultured Salinisphaerales bacterium
TGGCTGACGACGCTGGAGTAGCCCGCCATGGTCGCCATGTTGATGGCCTCCAAGGTTTCCGTCAGCGTGCCGATTTGGTTGGGCTTGATCAGGATGGAGTTGGCGATGCCCTTGCTGATGCCTTCCGCCAAGATCTTGGTGTTGGTGACGAAGAGATCATCGCCCACCAACTGCACCTTGCCGGCGAGTTTGTCGGTGAGGTGCTTCCAGCCTTTCCAGTCGCCTTCGGCCATACCGTCTTCGATGCTGATGACCGGGTATTTGGCAACGATGCTGGCGAGGAAATCCGCAAACTCTTCGCTGCTATAGCTCTTGCCTTCGCCGTGCAGGTGGTACTTGCCCTTCTCATAAAACTCAGTCGAGGCGACGTCGAGGCCGAGGTAGATATCTTTGCCGGGTTTAAAGCCCGCTTTCTCGATGGCCTGCATCAGGCAATCCAAGGCAGCGACATTGCTGGCGAGGTTGGGGGCAAAGCCGCCTTCATCACCCACTGCGGTGTTGAGCTTTTGCGCTTTGAGCACGGCCTTGAGGGTGTGGAACACCTCAGCGCCCCAGCGCATTGCCTCGGAAAACGACGGCGCGCCGACCGGCAGAATCATGAACTCCTGCACATCGACGTTGTTATCGGCGTGGGCACCGCCGTTGATGACGTTCATCATCGGCACTGGCAGCGTGCAGGCATTGATGCCGCCCAAGTGACGGTAGAGCGGGACGAAGTTCTCATCCGCTGCGGCCTTGGCGTTGGCAAGGCTCACCGCGAGGATGGCGTTCGCACCTAGGCGGGATTTGTTCTCGGTACCGTCGAGCGCGCACATGGCGGCGTCGATCTGCGCCTGCTCTTGGGCCTCTTGGCCGACGAGCAAGTTGGCGATTTCGCCCTCGACATTCTTGACCGCCTTCAGCACACCCTTGCCGAGGTAGCGAGCACCCTTGCCCTTGGCCGCACCATCGCGCAGTTCGCAGGCCTCACGCGAGCCGGTCGAAGCACCCGATGGGCTTGCTGCGCGGCCGATGGAGCCAGATTCCAACTCCACGACGGCTTCCACCGTGGGGTTGCCACGGGAATCAATGATTTCTAGCGCAGTAACTTTGGCAATTTTGGACATAGGTGCTTAGGGCAGCGAGGACGGTCGAGGAGGAAGATGAATCACAGTATTCTAGCCAGCCGCGCCCTACGCGCGACAGCCGTTGGCGGTAGGTGCTCAAACCCAGCCAGCCAGCGTGCGGCAGCACGCTTTGGCGGCGGCGAACGGCCTAGGCACTCTGTTTGCGGCGGCGCAGCAGCATGCCCACCGGGCCAGACAGTGCGTAGAAGAAAAAGCCCAAGAACAACACGCGCGGTGGGTCAATCGCCACCAGTGCTAACACGCCCAGAACCGCCGCGAAGCTCAAAAACTTAACCCGCGCGTCGGCGTTGATCTTCTTGAAGCTGTTGTAGCGAATGCTGCTCACCATCGATAAGGCGGTAGCGAGAGTCAACGGTGCGGCTGCCCAGAGCATGCCTTCGCCCGAAAACGGCGGCGTGCCGGTGAGCCAAGCGAACAGGCTGCGGCTCTCATCGACACAGCTCCAGACAAAGAACGTCACGATGGCCGCCGCCGCTGGACTAGGCACGCCGAAGAAATCTTTGTTGGAGCTAGCGATTGCCGCCAGCACATTGAAGCGCGCCAAGCGCAGCGCGGCACAGGCGGCGTAGGTGAAGGCGATCACCCAACCGAGCTTGCCGCCGAGCCAGGTGTAGTCGGCCAAATACTTGAGCGAGAACGCGTAGAGCAGCACGGCGGGTGCGAT
>CAZHTI010000219.1:0-1782 GCA_964535755.1 uncultured Salinisphaerales bacterium
AGCAACACCACCGCATGTGCCGCAATGCCCTCGCGGCGGCCGATGTGGCCCATGGTCTCGTTGGTGGTGGCTTTGACGTTCACGGCAGGCGTGCCCAGTGCCGCTTGCAGTGCTGCGCACATCGCCGGCACATGTTTGGCAACGCGTGGCACTTCGGCAATCAAGGTCAGATCGGCATTAACGACCTGAAAGCCCGCCGCCTTTACACGCTGCATCACCACCTCCAGCAGTTTGAGGCTGGCGATGCCTTTGAACTGGCTATCGGTGTCGGGGAACAGCTTGCCAATATCGCCACCACCGATGGCCCCCAGCAGGGCGTCGCAGAGCGCGTGCAACAGCACGTCGCCGTCCGAGTGGGCAATGATCCGCCAGGGGCAGGTAATCGCTACACCCCCTAGGCTCACGCCGTCGCCGGGCTCAATTCGGTGGGCGTCAAAACCGTGGCCGATGCGGAAGTTCATGGGGTTCATAGGGATCTGGCAGTGCTGCGGTGTGTCCGCTGCAACGACGCAGCGCGGGTTTCTGGGGGCTCAGAGCCTACTAGCCAGTCTGTGCAAGCCAATAGCCCGCAAGGGCTAGGTCTTCTGGATAGGTGACCTTCAAATTGCGCTCGGCGCCGACCACTAAGCGCGGCGTCGCACCGAGGCGCTCAACGGCTGAGGCTTCGTCGGTAATCACAAAGTTCTCTGCCTTGGCTTGTGCAAGCGCCTGCTGCAATTGCTGTAGGCCGAAGAGTTGCGGGGTCTGCGCGCGCCAAACGCAGCTGCGGTCGATGGTGGCCACGCTGCGCTTGCCGTCGGCACGTTTTAGGGTATCCGTGGAGGGCAAGGCGAGGAGCGCGCCGTGGTGCAGGTCGTCGCCCTCGCGCAGCGCATCGAGCAGGCGCTGGTTGAGGCCAGGGCGCGCGGCGTCGTGCACCAGCACTCGGGTTGAGGATTGGCTTAGGCAACGTTGTGCCACCACCGCCAAGCCAGCCGCAACGGAATCTGCGCGCTCGGCCCCGCCAAAAGTGGTGAATAGCTTTGGGTGGCCGGCCATCGGCAGCGTGGCGAAGTGGCTGTCGTTGCGCGCAAGGGCTAGTACCACACCGTCAATCCAGCCGCAGGCGAGCAGCGGGGCTACGCTACATTCCAGCAGGCTGCGCCCGGCCAGCGGCAAATACTGCTTAGGCAGGGGCGCGCCCATGCGCGTACCACCGCCCGCTGCTGGCACCACCGCCCAATAGCGCTGCATTAGTAGCGCGGGGTGATGAGGTAGAAGGTTTCTTCCGGCAGGATCATGCCGAGGTCTGCCCTAGCTCTTGCTTCCACCGCCGCCACACCGCTTTTGAGGTCCGCGACTTCAGCGGCGAGTGCGGCATTACGCGCGCGCAGGCGTTCGACTTCCTTCTGCTGGCTATCCACTTTTTGGCTCAAGCGCCGGTAGTCAGTCATCCCGCCATCGCCCAAGGCGATGCGGTAGAGCAGCACCACCCACAGCGCAGCCAAGAGCAGAAGCAAAGTGCGTCTGGCCATGGCTGCGACTGTCTAGCAAACCACTAGAGCTTAATCGGGAACGCCGACTTGCCGGGGTAGCGCGCGCGGCTGCCGAGCTCGCGCTCAATGCGCAGCAGCTGGTTGTATTTGGCCATGCGGTCGGAGCGGCAAAGCGAGCCGGTCTTGATCTGTGTGGCACTGGTGCCGACGGCGATGTCCGCAATCGTGTGGTCTTCGGTCTCGCCGGAGCGGTGGCTGACGACGCTGGAGTAGCCCGCCATGGTCGCCATGTTGATGGCCTCCAAGG
>CAZHTI010000220.1:0-1755 GCA_964535755.1 uncultured Salinisphaerales bacterium
AACACCACCACGCCCACCAGCAGGCCGATGGCCGTGAGCACCAGCACCATCTGCTTGCGCTTGATCGGCGAGCCGCCTTCCAGCCGTGGCAGTGAGACGCTCACGGCTTGGCGTCCCGCAGCAGCAGGATGGGCGTAGCGTCCTGCGGGGCCAGCACCTGCACCGGCACGGCGACGGCGCGCACGTCTGGATACAGCGCCTCGAACTCGTGCTCGTCCAATCGCAATTCAGCCGATGAGACGTTGCGCAGCGAGAGTTCTTCGCCGATGAAGGCTTCGCAGCGCCAGCGGCGAACAATCTCCACATAGCTCTCGCGCCACAGCGGAATGGCGCGGCCCACGTCCTCCAGCGTGCAGCCCTCGGCAGCTTCACGGCTGCCATCGAGCATCGCGCGGATCTGCATCTTGATCCTCTCAATGTAGGGCGTGGCCGGGCCGCTCGCGGGTGCTGCGGCCTTGTGGCTGCTCTGGGGTTTCAGCAACACGGTCTGCGCCGGAAGATCGGCGACCGTCGCCGTCAGCGTGTAGACCGCGCCCGCCGCATCGCGCACGAACAGGCTGAAGGCTTGCCCGACGGGTGCGCCTTCAACGGGCCGGATGAAGGCTTCGCCGCTCTCGTCGTCGGCCTGCACGGTGAACTGGCCGTCCACGCCCCAAACGCGGGCGAGCTTGCCGCCATCGGTCAGCGCCAGCCGCGTCAGCTCGCGCTGCGAGACCGTCACCGGCACGGTCGCGCCATCGCGCACCGCGATTTCCTGCGCGGCCTGCGCGAGGCTACTGAGGGTCAGCAGCAGGAGTGAAAGGATTGCCTTCATTGGCAGCCTCGTTGAACTCGGCGACGAACAGCCGCCCGTTTCGGTAGGAAAGACGCATGGCGAATACCGCGCGCCGACGACCCGTGACCTGCTCGCCGACCATCGTCACCAGGTCGCCGGTGATGGCGATGCGCTGCTGCTTGTCGCGGATGCGAACCTCCACCGGGTAGAACACCGAGGAGAGGTTGTTGCGCTTGATCTTCTCGGCCTCTGCGGAGAGCCGCGTGGCGAGTTCGCCGTGGGCTTCGGGGTCGGTGTAGCGCAGGAACAGCGCGACCTGGCCTTCGATGTTGTCCTTGGTGTAGGACAAGGCCAGCCCCGCGAAGAAGGTCGCCATCATCTCCAGGTATTCGGGCGCTACTTTGTCGCCCTGCACCCAGAACGCCTTCTCGATCACCGGCGGCGTGACGATGGTTTTTTCCTGCGTGCTGGTGGTCAGCACCTTGCACGACAGCAGCAGATTGGCGAGCACCATTGCGAGTGCCGCCACCATCCACACGTTGCGGCGATACACGGCTTCGGCGAGGGCCGACACATAGCGTCTGCGTTCCACCGTCAGCCCCCGACATACTCACGGATGTTCGAGGGCGCGCGGCTGCGCAGCCACCAGTCGCTGGGCGTCATCCAGTAGAGCGCCTTCATCAGCAGCCCGCGCCCGCCCTGGGCCTTGAGCCGGGCATAGGCGCGGGCCAGCAGATAGCCCACGAACAGGCCCGGCACGAGCTGGCCGAGAATGCCGAACAGGATGCCCGCGACGATCACGATGATCGCCTCGTCGAAGTTCCACATGAAGAACAGCGGCGGATCGTCGAGCGTGCGCGGGATGACAAAGCGACCGTCCACGGCGCGGCTCAGATGATTGCCGAGCCGAACACGTTGTCGATGATCGTCGGCCCCAGCGCGCCGAAGATGGCGAGCACCACGCCGATGATCGCGGGCAG
>CAZHTI010000221.1:0-1737 GCA_964535755.1 uncultured Salinisphaerales bacterium
GCCATAGCCGGTAGCTGGTTTGTAGCGCGGCAAGCCCGAGTGCCGCTGCCGCGCACCAGAGCAGAATCACCCGATGCACCTCGGTGCCTTTGGCGGTGCGCGGCATCACGAAGGGTCTTGGCCTCATGGCTTAGCCCGCATTTCTCACAGGGCCGCCGGAGAATCCGTGTATTCCTGTGGTGGTACGGCCGTTGGGCAATGTCATCTCCTTTTGCAAGCTGTTGCCAGATTCTCCGACTGAATCGGCGCTGGCCTATCTGCGGTGCGCAGCGCTTGAGCTTCTCTCGCCCCTTGGGACGACCAAGGGACTCGCTCCACCTCCACGCCCTGCACACCTCGATATACGGCCATCACTCGATTCCCCCGTGAGAAACGCGGGCCACCAGCTCCACGCGGCGGTTCTGGGCGCGGCCTTCCAGCGTGTTATTGCTGGCGATGGGCTTGGCGCTGCCCAAGCCCCGGGCGCTGAGGCGCGGCGCCAGAGTGGCGTCGCGGGCGATGAGCGCGCTGCGCACGGCTTGGGCGCGGGCGAGTGACAGCGCTTGGTTGCGGCTGGCGTCGCCGATGGCATCGGTGTGGCCTTCGAGCAGCAACTGGGCTTTGGGCGCGCTGCGGATGGCCTCAAGGATGGCGGGCAGCGCGGCGGTGGACTCTGCGCGAAGCACGGCGCTGCCGAAGTCGAAGTAGAGGCCGGGCAGGACAACGCGCTTCTGCTGCTGGAACGCAGTCGCGAGGCTTGCCGCCGGCGCGGGGTAGTCGATCCGCACGGCGCGCAGTTGGCTGTTGCCGATGCGCCATTGCAGCGCCAGTGGGTTGGCGGGGTCGTCGAGCAGCGACAGCTCGGCGTCCATGCTCTGGCCGTTGTTGGCGACGAAGCGCCCGCTCGCCACCAGCACCGGCAGCGCATGCGCCACACCGTTGACCAGCACGCTGAGCTGGCCGCTGGATTTGCGCTGTAGCTCGCCTTTGAAGCTCAGCCCGCTGCCCGCCATCAGCGCGCCCGCGAGGTCGAGCACCGAGGCTTTTGCGCCCGGCACTGCGGCGAGTGCGGTGGCGATGAAGCGGTCCTCGCCCACCAGCGTGAAGCGGCTCTTGCCGCTGCTGCGCAGATCCTGCAGCACCAATGCGGACGCGCCGAGCGCGGTGGTGCCGGGGTAGTCCTCCTCGGTGTTCGCCTCAAAGCGGCTGCGGTAGCTGCGGGCGGTCGCGAGGTCGGCGTCGTGGATCAGCCGCTCGCTCTCGTAGCGCTCGATCTTGCCGCTGGCGCTAACTTGCTCGGTGTTGTAGCGCATCCGCCAGCCCGCGCCTGCGCGCTCCAGCAGGCGCTTGCGGCTCTCGTAATCGCCGCTGGGCTCAGCGATGGCGGTGGTGACGCTCAGGCCCGCGACCAAGGGGATGCGCGCAGGCTCTGCCGCTTGAGCGGTGCTCATCGCCAGCAGCAGAAGCGGAATCAGCTGCCAACCCCAAGCCAGACGGTTGTGGGCGCGACCCTCACCCTGCCCTCTCCCAAAGGGAGAGGGGGTGATCATCCCTTCCCCCCTCGGGGGAAGGTGGCCCGCAGGGCCGGATGAGGGTGCGTGCAGCCAAGCGCAAGGCATGGAAAAAGAACTCAACATGCGCCCGCCGGATTGCAGAGGTCGAGCTTTAAGCGGTAGCGGCCCTTGGCGACGGCATTGCCCTTCTCCGCCGTGATGGTCTCGGACACCCGCATGGACTTAGCCCCGCGCTGCACTTTGA
>CAZHTI010000222.1:0-1681 GCA_964535755.1 uncultured Salinisphaerales bacterium
GCCTGCTGCTGTTGGTGATGCTGTTGGGGGCGATGAACTACTCCAACAGCATGGCGTTTGCGATGACGTTTCTGCTCGCCGGCATGGGGCTGTTGGGCATGCACCACACGCACGCCAATCTGCTGAATCTGCGTGTGCACCGCGCAGCCACCAGCCCGGTGTTCGCCGGTGAGGAGGCCCAATTTGCCGTGCTGCTGGAGAACCCCAGCGCCACCGCGCGCTATGCGGTGAGCGTGGGCTGGCCGGATGCCCCACCGAGCGCGGTGGTCGACGTGCCCGCCCAAGGTCAGACCAGTGCAGCACTGCCGCTCGCCAGCCACAGACGCGGCTGGCTGGCGGCACCGCGCTTTGCGGTGGCCACCGAGTTCCCGCTGGGCCTGCTGCACGCTTGGACTTGGGTGGAGTTGGATGCCAAGACCATCGTTTATCCGCGCCCTGCCCCTGCACCCGGCAACCCGCCGCAGGCCATCGGCGGCCAAGGCCACGGTCTCGCCGATATGCCGGGGGTGGAAGAATTCGCCGGCCTCAAGCCCTATGTGCCGGGCGATGCCGCGCACAGCATCCACTGGAAGAGCTTTGCCAAGACCGGCACGCCGCAGGTCAAGCGCTTTGCCGATGCCCAAGCCGAGGAGCAAGTGCTGGATTTTGACGCCACCCTCGGCAGCCTCGATGAGCGCATCGCCCGCCTGACGGCTTGGGTTTTGGCCGCCGAGGCTGCGCATACCCCCTACCGCTTGCGGCTGCCCAACGCCGATTTTGGCCCCGCTGTTGGCCCCGCCCATGCGGCGGATTGCCTCGCGGCACTCGCGCTCTACGGCCTGTAAGCGATGAGCAAGCGCACTGCTGAGGCCATCACCGCCCGCTCCTGGCTGCACGTCAGCACCCTGCTGCGCCTGCTGGTGGTGACGGCATTGGTGCTCGCGCCGCACGCGCTGCGCCTGCCGGTGTGGGAGACGCTGCTGTGTGCTGGCGTGATGCTCTGGCGCGCAGCAGCCGCGCTGAAGTCCTGGCCGATGCCCAACAAGTGGCTGAAGGCAGCGCTCACCTTCGCCGCCTTTGGCGCGGTGTATTTGAGTTATGGGCGGGTGAGCGGACAGCACGCGGGCGTCGCGCTGTTGGTGCTGATGACCGCGCTCAAGCTCAGCGAGTTGCAGCAGCGCCGCGATGTGATGGTCACGGTGTTTTTGCTCTACTTCGTCTGCGTCACCCACTTCTTGTTCTCGCAAGAACTTTGGACGCTGCTGTACCTGCTCGCGGCGAGTTTTTGCATCACCGCAGTGCTGATTGAGGCCAACCACGCGGGCGCACCGCTGCCGGTAAAAGTCACCGGGGCGCTCGCTGGGCGGCTGTTGTTGCAGGCCCTGCCCTTGATGCTGCTGATGTTCGTGCTGTTCCCGCGCGTGCCGGGCCCGCTCTGGGGCCTGCCGAGCGATGCCGGGGCGGGGCGCTCAGGCCTATCCGACCGCATGTCGCCGGGCGATATCGCTGGCCTGATTTTGAGTGACGAACTCGCCTTCCGCGTGCGCTTTGACCAAGCCCCACCGCCGCGTAACCAGATGTATTGGCGCGGCCCCGTGTTTTGGGAGTTCGATGGTCGCGAATGGACAGCGGGCGGCAGCTTTGCGCGCGACCCTGCGACGGTGGAGCTGGAGGGTGCTGCCATCGGCTACGAAGTCACGCT
>CAZHTI010000223.1:0-1626 GCA_964535755.1 uncultured Salinisphaerales bacterium
GGAGGGGTGGCAGGCGCTCGTTATGCCCGCGACAAAATCGCCCCGGCCATGCCGGAGGTGACCAGCACGTTCTCGACTTGGGCGACTTGGTTGACGCTCGTGCCACGCACTTGGCGCACGCCTTCGGCCATCGAGTTGATGCCGTGGATGTAGGCCTCGCCTAAAAGCCCGCCGTGGGTGTTGCAGGGGATGCTGCCATCGAGCGCTAAAGCACCGCTCTTGACGAAGTCCTTGCCCTCGCCGACGCCACAGAAGCCGAAGCCCTCTAGCTGCATCATCACCTGCGGGCTGAAGGCGTCGTAAATCATTGCCGCCTGCATGTCCGCCGCACTCAGGCCAGTCATCGCATACAGGCGCTTGGCGGTGGCGTGCGCCTCGGGCATTACCGTGAGGTCATCGTGGTAGTAGTTGGTGATGACTTCTGTGTTGTAGGGGATGCTTTGGGTCGCCCCGACGATGCGCACTGGCGGCTGCCGCAAGTGGCGGGCGCGCTCCAGCGAGCTCACCAAAATCGCCACACCGCCGTCGCTCTCTTGGCAGCAATCGAGCAAGCGCAGCGCGGGCTCCATGATCCACTTGCTGGCTTGGTGGTCTTCTAATGTGATCGGCTTTTGGTAGAACCAAGCGTTGGGGTTGGTCGCGGCATAGGCGCGGGACTGCACGCTGATGTGCGCGAAGTCGGCGTTGGTCACGCCGTACTTTTGCATGTAGCGGTGGGCAGACAAACCCGCCCAGCTTGCAGGCGTCATCGCGCCAAACGGCACGCACCACAGCAAGCTGCCGGTACCGTTGGCAGCAGCGGCCGTGTAGCCGCCTGAAGTGCTCTGGTTCTGGCCGAAGCGATACTGGCTGCGCTCGTTCATCGCCCGCCAGATCAAGACGTTTTTGCACAAGCCGGCATTGACCAAGGCCATCGCTTGGTAGAGCGTTGCCGCGGCAGCCGCGCCACCACCGGGGATGCGGGTGGTGAAGGCTAGGTCCTTGACGCCCAAGCAGCGGGCGAGGTTGACCTCGTCGCTGTTGTCGATGGTGAAGGTGATCATCCCGTCGATGTCGGCGGGGTTCACACCGGCATCGTCGCAGGCGGCCTTGCTGCATTCCGCCGCCAGTTGCAACTCGCTGCGGCCAGAGGCTTTGGAGAACTCGGTGGCACCAATGCCGACGATGGCCGCGTCTTTAAATGTCCGGCTCATGCCTGATCTCCTGCGACCGGCGCATAGGGCTTGAACACCGGCACCTTCATTTTGTTCATGGTGTCCTCAAAAGCCACCTGCACTTCCAGCTCCGGCACCAGCGCTTCAGGAGCAATCCCGACGACGTTGGAGACAAAGCGGAAGCCCTCTGCCAGCTCAATCACCGCGACGATGGGTGCATCCCTAAAGCCGAACGGTGCGGGGTGGCGGGGGATGACCCAAGCGTGCACACGGCCACGGCCCGAGAGCGGCACCACTTGCCGGTTGAGGCTGTAGCACTGCGGGCACATAGGCCGAGGCGGGAAGCTATACGCGCCGCAATCGCCACACTTTTGGCCGACGAACTTCTCCTCATTCGCCGCGTCCCAAAAAAACTTGGAGTCCGTCGTCGCAATCGGTGGGATGCGGATGGGCTTGGGCGCGGGTGCTGCGG
>CAZHTI010000224.1:0-1612 GCA_964535755.1 uncultured Salinisphaerales bacterium
CCTCAAGAACACCGGCAAGGGCAACCTGTTCGTGATCTTCGGCGAGCCGGACATCACCATCCTGCCCGCTGATGCCGGGCAGTTGCGCGTGAAGGTGAACGGCGTGGACGTGTTCCACCCCAACACCGGCGAAGTGCGCAGCGACGGTGCCGATGGCATCGCCTGCTGGTTTATCGACACCGACTACAACGAAGAAAGCTTCTTCGTCCGTCACGCCTACTTCCTGGGTGCCAACGACCCCTACAAGGCACTGAAGACGACGCTGAAAGCCGAGATCGTTGAGGCCGCCTGGGCCACGCTCAACAGCGACACCTCACGCGCCTTCGACAAGCCCAAGAGCGGGCGGATTGCGGTGAAGGTCATCAATCATCTTGGGGATGAGGTGATGAAGGTGTTTAGGGTCTGAGGCAATGGCAAGCGATGCGCTGTTGACCAGCCTGCGCCCCAGCATGGCGCGCGCGGTGATGGATTTGGTTGCCGAGGCGGGCGTGGATGTCAGCGGCTGGGCGCGCAAGCAGGGGGGCGCGGCGGTCGCAAATCCTAGGGCCAATCCACATTACTGCTACGAGTGGTCGTTCGGGCAGGGCAACGAGACTCGGGTGGTGTGCGTCTGGCACGGGGATTTGGCAACTGCCGAGCAGGGCGTGGTGTACCGCGGCAACATGAAGGCTTTGGCGGCGAAGCTGGGGGTCATAGCGAGGGAGCCTTGGCGCTTGCCCGACGTGCGATCCAGAGCAAAGAACCAGCAAAAACGGGCTCAGGAGTTTGACTATGTGGTGCATCGCGCGCATCGACTCGGGCTGCCGCTGCGAGTGATTTTGCTGGTGGGGGAGGGCAGGGCTGAGAGCGAACTAGGTTTGGATGCCTCGAAGGTGAGTGATCGGCAACTCGACTCCGCGCTATGGCGGGTTGCGTCTTACGAGCACCGAGACGATGGCGACGATGGTCGGTTTGTATTGCTGCGCGGCGAGGTGGCGAGTAGCTACCCGACCACCGGGTTTGGCGCATTGTCGGTATCTGAGGACGAGGCGCCTGACGATGAGGCGGAGCCGCAGGGCACTGAAACGCAATCGCGCCCAACCCAGCAGACACCGGTAATCGACCAATTTGTATTGAGCGTTGATTCGGCCACCCGAGAAATCTCCGGGCAGGTGTATGTGCGATCGCCTGAGGTGCGGCGGCAGGTGCTGCAGCGCAGCCAAGGGCTGTGTGAGTGGTGCGGCTTACGAGGGTTTGAGACGGCTAGTGGTGCGCTCTATTTAGAGACGCACCATGTGGTGCCACTGTGTGAGCAGGGTGCTGATCACCCATTGAATGTCTTAGCGTTGTGCGCCAACGATCATCGACGTGCGCACTTTGGCGCGGACGCCACTACATTCCGCACGCAGTTGCTAGAGCGGTTGGCGGCACTAATGGCACGGCAGCAATAAGTAAGGGTCGATGTCTGCGCTTTTATGGCCCCGCCATGCTCATCCTTTTGTGGCAGGCCCTTTCACTGCCGCAAAGGCTAAGGTCTTGGTACTTCGCCACCGACTGCAAGCCCTATGAGCACCGACCCCGCAGCACCCGCGCCCAAGCCCATCCGCATCCCACCGATTGCGACGACGGACTC
>CAZHTI010000225.1:0-1602 GCA_964535755.1 uncultured Salinisphaerales bacterium
GGCGGGCGCTGCTAGGCAATCACCCGAATGCGCTCCTTGATGTGCTTAAGCCAGCTCACCAAGTAGAACGTCATCATTACCAAGAGCGTCCACGCCCCCCACTTGCCGAAGCCAACCCGCGCCCAACGACTGACTTGGTCGGGGTACTGCCAGAGCGCGAAGAAGGTGCTGATGTTTTCTGCCAGCCACAAAAAGAAGCCAATCAACACCCAGGCCAGTAGCAAGGGCATGCGGCGGTCGCGGTCCATCGGTTGGTAGAGCACCAGCGCGTTGGCGTGCAGGCCCAAGGCTGCGGCGGCCAGATAGCCGCGTATATCCATCACGAAATGATGGGTGAAGAAGTTCAGGTAAATCAGTGTCGCCAGCAGGCCGGCCATCCAGTGCGGCGGCGCGCGAATGATGCGGACGTTCATCAATCGCCAAGCCTGAATCACATAGCTGCCCACGGCGGAGTACATAAAACCGCTAAACAACGGCACCCCCAGCACTTTGCTGTAGGCAAACTCTGGGTAGGCCCAGCTCTGCACACTGGCGGAGGTTTTGAATGCCTCTAAGGCAAAACCCACCGCATGGAAGGCCATGATGGCCTTGAACTCATCCCAAGTCTCAAAGCCATGGCGCAACAGCCAAGCCTGCAGGACTATCGCGATCAGCAGCAACAAGTCGTAGCGGGGGATCCACGGCAAGCGGAACTCATGGGTAAGAAACACCGCCGCGAAAAACGCCCCCGCAAAGATACAAGCCCGTGCCTGCTTGATGCCAAAGCGCCAAAACTCCATCAGCCAGCGCGCCGGGCCCTCCAGAGCACTAGGCCGCTCGTCCAGCAACCAAGCGTCGAGTCGGTGAATCTGCTGCGCGAGCATTTCGGATCCTTATCTTTCGCGCCGCAAAAACGCGTACTGGATTAGGTTAGTAGGTAAGAATAGTCTGGCCCATTCAACGACACCTCCCATGAACTCTGCCCGCATCTTTTGCATTGGCAAAAACTACGCTGAACACATCGCCGAGCTTGCCCACCTAGGCCATGCACCCGATGGCTGCGTGGTGTTCATGAAGCCAATGAGCAGTGTGGTGGGCCCAGACGAGCCCATCGTGCTGCCCCAAGGGCGCGGCAGCGTGCACTTTGAGACGGAGTTGGTCGTGCAACTCACTGGCGGCGGCAGAGACATCTCGATGGACGAGGCCTTGGATTGCGTCGCGGGTATGACGCTGGGCCTAGACCTCACCCTGCGGGACTTGCAGACCGAGCTCAAAAAAAAAGGCGCGCCTTGGGAGCTGGCTAAGGCCTTCGACGGCTCTGCGGTGCTGGGCGAGATGCAGCCGTTTTTGGAGCAAGACCTGCAAGCGCTGGAGTTCACCTGCCACGTCAATGGCGAATTGCGCCAGCACGGCAAGACCGCCGAGATGCTCTACCCCGTCGCCCAGCAAATCCACATCCTCAGCCAAACATGGGCATTGCAGCCGGGCGATTTGATTTACACCGGCACCCCCAAAGGTGTGGGACCTTTGCAGGCGGGCGATGTGGTGGTGCTGGCAGGCAAGGGTTTGGGCCGTCACCAGTGGCGCTGCCGCTAGAAGAATGGCGACGACGCGTAGGGTGGG
>CAZHTI010000226.1:0-1476 GCA_964535755.1 uncultured Salinisphaerales bacterium
ACATCGAGACTGCCTTTGCGATGACCGTGCACAAAAGCCAAGGCTCGGAGTTCGCTCATTGCCTCGTGGTGTTGCCGCCAGGGGCTAGCGGCATCGCCAGCCGTGAGTTGCTCTATACCGGCATCACCCGCGCTAAAACGCACCTCACGTTGATCACCCCGCAGCGAGAAGCCCTCGAACATGCGCTGGCAACCCGCACCTTGCGCGGCAGTGGTCTGCGGCAGTTGTTGCTGGAAGCTTAGACGTGGGACGTGGGACGTGGGACGTGGGACGTGGGACGAAAAGGCTACTCCTCTTTGTATCTCCGGCTTGCGGGAGCCAGCTTTTCCCCTCTCCCGCAAGCGGGAGCTAGGCTTTCCCCTCTCCCGCAAGCGGGAGAGGGTGGCCCGAAGGGCCGGGAGAGGGAAATGATGCTGGCCCGCTTGCGAGAAGTGGGAGAAACGACCCCCTCACTTCAATCCGAAAAACTCTAAAAACCATACGCTTGACGCGATCAATTAACGCAGTCGGTTTTTGCCCTCCCACGTCCCACATCAACTACCGAAAGCTATAGCGGAACTCTTTGACAAAGCGCTCGTGGAAGCTGCTCATCGTGAACTTATGGTTCTGCGTGCCGGGGCGCTCGATGTTGTAAGCCCCCATCAACGAGCCGATGCGGCCTGCGGTTTCCCAGTCCATGCCTTGCTCCAAGGCATAAAGCACCCCGCCCCGGAAGGCGTCGCCGCAGCCGGTGGGGTCGGTCAGTGATTCCGCATGGGCGACGGGGATTTCCAACACCTTGCCGCCGGTGTGAATCTGCGCACCCTTGCCGCCGCGGGTGACGATGAGGGCAGACAGGCGCTGGGCGATTTCGTCCAGAGACAAGCCGGTCTTGCTCATCACCACTTCGCTCTCGTAGTCATTGACGGCCATGAAACTGGCCTGCTCGATGAAGGTTTTGAGCTCAGCGCCCGAGAACATCGGCAAGCCCTGACCGGGATCGAACAGGAAGGGAATACCCGCTTCTGCAAACTGCTGGGCGTGCTGGATCATGCCGTCACGGCCATCGGGAGAAACCGTCCCAAACCGAATGCGCGCGGGGTCTTGCGGGACCTTCTGCAAGTGGCTGAAAGCCATCACGCCGGGGTGGAAGGCAGTGATTTGGTTGTCGTCGAGGTCGGTGGTGATATAGGCCTGCGCGGTGAAGGCATCGGGGATCTCCCGCACCAATTCACGGCTGATGCCACATTGGTCCATCCACGCCGCGTACGGTGCAAAGTCGTGGCCAACCGTACCCATAGGCAGCGCGTCGCCCCCCAAGAGATTGAGGTTGTAGGCAATGTTGCCGGCACAGCCACCAAACTCGCGACGCAGCTTGGGCACCAAAAAGGCCACATTCAGCATGTGCACCTTGTCCGGCAGGATTTCGTTCTTGAACTGCCCGCTGAAGACCATGATGGTGTCGTAAGCGAACGAGCCGGTGATCAGTGAAGCCAT
>CAZHTI010000227.1:0-1454 GCA_964535755.1 uncultured Salinisphaerales bacterium
TGATAAGCAGGGATGGCGATGGCCGCCAAGATGCCGATGATGGCGACAACGATCATCAGTTCGATAAGGGTGAAACCTTTTTGCACGTTACGCATGGGATGTACTCCTTGGGTTGGGATGGGGCATCGCTGCCTGAGTTGTAAATTGCAATGGCCGTGCCCAAGCCGGATTAGGGATTATTTCTTTATAAATCAATCGTATGATTGGGCGTTCAGATTTTTGACGGCGGCGTCAGCTGACGTGATTTGTCACTTTTGCGCCGGCTGCTTGTCAGATGCTGACGCCTCAGGGGCCGCTGCTACACTCCGCACCCCCTAGATTTCGCCCCCATTTGCCGCCATGCAGGCCCAATACATCCCCGCCGACGTTGAACGTGCCGCCCAAAGCCATTGGGAGGCGAATAAGGCCTATGTCGCGGTAGAGAAGCCGGGGGTGGAGAAGTACTACTGCTTGTCGATGTTCCCCTACCCGTCCGGCAAGCTGCACATGGGGCATGTGCGCAACTACACCTTGTCGGACGTGATGGCGCGCTACCAGCGCATGCTGGGCAAAAATGTGCTGCATCCGATTGGCTTCGATGCCTTCGGCCTGCCGGCGGAGAACGCGGCCATCAAGAGCGGGGTAGCACCTGCGGCGTGGACCTACGCCAACATGGACTACATGAAGCAGCAGCTCACCGAGCTGGGCTTCTCGTTTGATTGGAGCCGCAGCCTTGCCACCTGCACGCCCGAGTACTACCGCTGGGAGCAGTGGCTGTTCACCCAGTTGATGGCGAAGGGCTTGGTGTACCGCAAGAATTCCGTCGTCAATTGGGACCCGGTGGACAACACCGTGCTCGCCAATGAGCAGGTGATTGATGGCCGTGGTTGGCGCTCCGGCGCACTGGTTGAGCAGCGTGAGATTCCGCAGTGGTTTTTGCGCATTACCGACTACAGCGAGGAACTCTTGCAGGGGCTAACCGAGCTGCCCGGCTGGCCGGACGCCGTCAAGACCATGCAGGAAAACTGGATCGGCAAGAGTCAGGGTTTAGAGATTGACTTTGCCTTGGCCGATGGCAGCGGCGAGAAATTGACCGTCTACACCACCCGCCCCGACACCCTGATGGGTGTGAGCTTTGTGAGTGTGGCCGCGCAACATCCTCTAGCCTTGAAGGCTGGTGCGGACAATGCGGCGGTGGCTGCCTTTATTGAAGAGACGAAGAGAGCGGGCACGGCAGAAGCCGCCATGGCGGTGGCTGAGAAGAAGGGCGTGGCGCTGGGAGTCGAGGTCATTCATCCGCTCACGGGCGAGCGCATTCCCGTATGGGCTGCCAACTTTGTGCTGATGGGCTACGGCACCGGCGCGGTGATGGCGGTGCCCGCGCACGATCAGCGCGACTTCGAGTTTGCAGATGCTTATGGGCTGCCGAAGCCGGTGGTGATTCTCTCAAGCGCCCCCACCCCAACCCCTCCCCC
>CAZHTI010000228.1:0-1421 GCA_964535755.1 uncultured Salinisphaerales bacterium
GCGCGCATACCGCCGCCTAAGTCGGTGACGCTGTGGCGCGCGGGCTGGGCGGTAGTCTTCTCCACGGCTTTGAGATAGGCCTCGCAGTTGGCTTCAAGCGCGTGGCTAGAAGGGCTGCACAAGAGGCCAGTGGTAGCGGCAAGCAGCAGGGGCAGTTTCATGGTGTCGGTCCGAGTGAGGGGGTTCATACCGCCAAACGGAATTGCGGCGGCTAAGCGGACATGCCTTGCTGCGGGATGCGCAGGGCATTCATGCAGACATTTGCGACTAAGCCCTGCGCGCACTCCGCACGCAGCACCACAGCAGCGCGGCATTGCCAGCGACCAAGCTCGCCTTCAGCACCAAGGCTGGGCCTAGCTGGGCGCTGACACCCAGCGCCGGTGCCTGCAAGGCCAGCAGCGCCCGCCCCAGTTGCCAAACTTGCAGCAGCAACAGCGCGGCGAGGACGAGGCTGGCGGTGCTGCACAGGGCGCGCTTCATCGCGGCTCTGGGTAGGGCAAGCCCAGCCAGTACTGCGGTGCCGGCCGCTGCGGCGCATAGCGCGGCAGATAGGGCGGCAGCGCCTGCCAATCAATGCCGCTGGCCTGACCCGAGGGGCAAGCGCAGGCGGCTAGGTAGGCTGCGGTCTCCAGCGGCAGCAGGCCCGCGCTCAATAGCAGCGGCTGCGGATATCGGTACCCGTAGCTCCAGTCCGGCGGCAGGCTGGACGGTGCCATCAGCACCGGCACGGCAGGCGGGGCTGGCTGCGCCTGCGTGGGCGCTGGCCCCGCAAGACAGCAGAGCAGCAGTAGCCGCCTCATGGCAGCACCACGCCAATCGGTGCCCAGACTTGGCAGCGCACTTGGTATTGCAGCCAACCCCGCTCGCCGTAGCGATTGAACGACCAATCCACCACGACGTTGTTATCGGCGAAGCGGGCGCTGGCGGAGGAGTCCTGCGTGCCCGGCTCAGTCTCGAAGGCGGTGACGCTGGCCGCGCAGTGCGAGGGCTTGAGGTAGGGCGGCAGGTTGAGCTCGTAGAGATCGCGCCCGCGTGGCGAGGGTTTGTCTTTGCGGAAGCGGATTACGTCCTGCGTGTAGTGCTGGCCGAAGATGAAGGATTCCCCCGCCGGGGCTTCGGGGTCTTGTGCATTGCTGCCAAAGCAGGTGAACAGACCACCGTTGCGGCAGTTCTTGGGCATAGAGAAATTCGGGCTGGCCTCGCTGTCGTCGTTGGCTTTGCAGCGGCTCAGGGCGAACTCGCCTTGGCAGTCGCGCACGCGGGCGGGTAGCTCTGGCAGTGGGCGCAAGGCCCAATTGGGCTCAAAGGCGATGGTCTCTGCGGCACTACGGCGGCCATCGGCAGCCCAGACCTCTACCGTCGCCTCACCGGGGACGACGTTTTGCAAGTCGGCAGGCAGTTGGGCGAAGAGCTTGCCGTTC
>CAZHTI010000229.1:0-1328 GCA_964535755.1 uncultured Salinisphaerales bacterium
TGGAACAAGAAATGCTTGCCAAGAAGCCGAGCCTTTAAGATGGCTCAGCGCGTCGCAAGCATTGGCTTCTAGGCTGCTAGTACGTCGCAAGCTGCGGCACTGTCTGAGTCCGACGCATGCGAGGCCGCCCTGCCGTTTTGCGCCGCGCATCCCACTACCCGCACTGCTCATGTCCTCAGAAATTGCCGCCACGCTGGAAGCCCTCAACCGCATCGTCCTCGGTAAGGAGCGGCAGTTGCGACTCGCCTTGGCCTGCTTGCTGGCGCGCGGGCATTTGCTGGTGGAGGACGTGCCGGGTGTCGGAAAGACGACGCTGGCCTTGGCACTCGCGAAGGTGCTCGGCTTGGGCTTCCAGCGCGTGCAGTTCACCTCGGACTTACTGCCTGCCGACGTGCTCGGGGTATCGGTCTATGAGCGCGAAGCGCAGGTGTTTCGCTTCCACCCCGGCCCGATCTTCACGCAGGTCTTGCTCGCCGATGAGGTCAATCGCGCTAGCCCCAAAACGCAGTCGGCACTGCTGGAGGCGATGGAGGAGCGGCAGGTGAGTATTGAGGGCGAAACCCGCCCGCTGCCCGACCCATTCTTTGTGCTCGCCACCCAAAACCCCGCCGAGCAAATCGGCACCTACCCGCTGCCGGAGAGCCAGCTCGACCGCTTCCTGATGCGCTTGTCGATGGGCTTCCCGCCCAAGGCCGCCGAGCGCGCGCTGCTGATGGAGGAAGACCGCCGCAGCCTGCTGCGCGAGCAAGCTGCTGTGCTCAGCCCCGAGACCCTGCGCAGCCTGCAAGCCAAGGTGGCGACGGTGAAGACCGCCCCAGCCTTGGTCGACTACCTACTCGCACTCGTCGACGCTACGCGCCGTCACCCAAGCTTGAAGCAGGGCTTATCACCCCGTGCGGGCTTGGCACTCAAGCGCGCAGCACAGGCCTGGGCGCTGCTGGAGGGCCGCAGCGCGGTGATCCCCGAGGACGTGCAAGCGGTGTTTGCCGCCGTCGCCCAGCACCGGCTGGTGTCCACCGGCCACGACAAGCACGCCGTGCGCGCCGAAGCCCTGCTGGATGCGGTTGCCATCCCGTGAATTCGGCGCTGGGCCAGAGCGGCAAGCGGGCAGCGGCTGAAGCCTTGGCCCCCGCGCACGGCTGGTTTGGGCTGGGCTATCTGCGCCAGCGCATCCAGCAATGGATAGCCAGCCGCACCCGCCGCCAAGCTGGGCCGGTCTGCATAGAGCGCAAGCGCATTTACATCGTGCCGACGCGCTTCGGCTACGGCTTTGGCCTGCTGCTGTTGGTGATGCTGTTGGGGGCGATGAACTACTCCAACAGCATGGC
>CAZHTI010000230.1:0-1323 GCA_964535755.1 uncultured Salinisphaerales bacterium
CAGTTCAAGTCAAGGAGAACCTCATGAACCTTCATCGTATTTCTGCGTTTCACCCGACGGCATTGCCGCATCAGATCGCCCAAGAACTCAGCCGCTGGTTTGATGGATCGGCTGCGCAGCACGGCGACACCAGCAGCGCCGCTACAGCCGACTGGATGCCTCCCGTTGATATTTTGGAATATGCCGATCGCTTCGTGCTCACCGCGGATATTCCCGGCGTGGATCCGGGCAAGGTTGAGGTGAGCTTGGAGAAAGGCGTGCTGAGTTTGTCCGGTAGCCGCGAGCAGCTCGCTGAAGCTCAAGGTGTCGAATCTAAGCGGCAAGAGCGCGCGACGGGTCGATTCTTCCGCCGGTTCGCGCTTCCGGACACCGTGGACGGTGAGTCGGTGACGGCCGCGCACCGCCACGGCGTGTTGGAGGTGATCATCCCCAAGCGGCCCGCCGTGCAACCCCGTCGGATCACCGTTACCCACTAAGTTGTAGACCAGAGGTCGGGGGCCGCCTGCGGTAGTGGGGCGGCCCTTATTGTTGGTTTAGGCCGATGCCACGCAAATAAAAGAACGGTTGATGTAGCTGCTAACTGCCTGCACCTCGACACCGAAGCCACTAATCTCGCCACCCCACCGCTTCTAGCAACACCCCTATGAAATACAAGGACTACTACAAAATTCTGGGCGTTGAGCGCTCTGCCACGGCGGAGGAGATCAAGCGCGCCTATCGCAAGCTCGCTGCCAAGTACCACCCAGACAAAAATGCGGCTAAGGGCTCTGAGGACAAATTCAAAGAAATCAATGAGGCCAACGAGGTCCTGAGCGACCCAGAGAAGCGCGAACGCTACGACACCCTAGGTGAGAACTGGCAGGGCGGGCAGAGTTTCTCGCCGCCGCCCGGCTGGGGTGGATTCGGCCAAGGTGGTGGTCGCTCCCGTGGGCAGTTTGGTGCGGGCGGGGGCGGGGCTGACTTCTCGGACTTCTTCGCGTCGATGTTTGGTGGCGGTGGTTCGCCCTTTGGTGGCGGTACTCAGCAGGCAGCTCCTGCAGAAGATTCCCGCGACACCCTCACCATCACGCTCGAAGAAGCCTTCAACGGCGGTAGCCGCAGCGTCAGCCTGCACGGCGGCAAAAACTTGGAGATCAAAATCCCCAAGGGCATACAGGAGGGCAAGAGTATTCGCCTCGCCAAGCAAGGGCGTTTCGGCGGCGATTTACTACTGGAAATTCGCTACGCGCAACATCCAACATTTGCCGTCCAAGGCCGGGACGTTACCTCCACCGTGCTCATCACGCCGTGGGAATCGGCACTGGGTGCGGAGGTCAGCGTGCC
>CAZHTI010000231.1:0-1307 GCA_964535755.1 uncultured Salinisphaerales bacterium
AAGGCGATGTCGGCAGTATCAGGAGTGAAGCGCACGCAGCGGGACTACAGTCTGGCTTTCAAGCTGGCAGTCGTGGATCAAGTGGAAAAGGGCGAGCTGAGCTACAAAGCGGCTCAGGAGCGGTATGGGATACAGGGTCGCTCTACGGTTTTGGTGTGGCTGCGCAAGCACGGTCGCGTGAGCGGTCGGGATGGTTCAGCATCTGGTGCCATGACCACCAAAGCCCCCCGTGTCCCCCTGCCGCCCTCGGTGCTCAGCCCCGATCAGCGCATCAAAGCCCTCGAAGTCCAGCTCAAGGCTTCGCAGGAGAAAGCCCGTCTCTTTGAAGCGGTGATTGACGTGCTCCAACGCGACTACGGAGTGCGGGTCGTAAAAAAGCCTTTGGGCAAGTCCTCCAAGAACAGCGCGTCGAAGGCTTGAGCGTGCTGAGGGCTTGCCGTCATTGGGGAATCAGCCGTCAGGCGCACTACGCGGGCTTGCAGCGCCAGCAAGCGCGGCAGGTGCAGGCCGACCAGGTGGTGTCTGCCGTCCAAGGGGTGCGCATCCGCCAGCCCCGGCTGGGGACCCGCAAGCTGCACCATCTCCTGCATCCGCAATGGCAGGCGGCCGGCGCGGGTTTGGGCCGCGATGCCTTGTTCGACCTGCTGCGCCAGCGGCGTCTGCTGGTGCCGCGCCAACGGGCCTATCACAAGACCACCGACAGCCACCACCACTACCGCCGTCATCCCAATCTGCTGAAGACGGGTGCCGATCAAGTCATTGCAACCGCCGCAGAACAGGTCTGGGTGGCAGACATCACCTATCTGCCCACCAGAGAGGGCAAGCCGGTGTACCTGAGCCTGGTGACGGACGCTTACTCTCGCAAGATCGTCGGCTGGCAGGTGCATGACAGCCTGCATGCCGAGCCGGTCGGCCAGGCGCTGAAGCGGGCTTTGAGCACTCGCACGACGCGGCAACCGCTGGTGCATCACTCAGATCGGGGCATCCAATACGCCTCAGACCACTACCAGCGCATCCACCAGAAACAAAGCCTGACCTGCTCGATGACCGATGGCTACGATTGCTACCAGAACGCACTGGCAGAGCGGGTCAACGGCATCTTGAAAGGTGAGCTGCTGCTGCACCGGCCCCAGAATCTGGAACAGGCCAGAACGATGGTGAAAGAGTCCATCGCCATCTACAACGGCGAGCGACCGCATCTGGCGCTTAAAATGAAAACGCCCAATGTAGTCCATCGGGCGTCCGTGACGGAACAACTCCGTCCAAAAGTCTACCCACCAGGTGTCAACACAGGGTAGGACGGGTCA
>CAZHTI010000232.1:0-1285 GCA_964535755.1 uncultured Salinisphaerales bacterium
CCAATAGCCCGCCGGGCGGTCTGCCCGGCCTGGCCGCCGTCGGTGCAATCGGCACCGGCGTGCTGGCGGGGCTGCCGCGTTTGAACAACGGAGGGCCGGTCGGGGTCTCGGTGCTCGAAACCGGGCTCAACGGTAGCGGCTTTAATCAAATTCTCGGCCTAGGTGTGCTGGCACCGGCGGCTAATCTCATCCCCAACGTCGTCCAAGGTGGGCCTTTGGGCCGTGGCAGCAACGGTACCGTGGTCGACCTTGGCGTTTTTAATGGCGATAGCACCGTCGGCGCGCCGGGTGGGCTCGTCGGCGGCGCCTTGTTCTCTGGATCGGGCAATGCCAATGGCTCGGCGATCGGGGTCGCGGGCCGTACGGGCGCGAACAGTGGTAACTCCAGCCTCATCGGTGCGGGTGTGGTCTCCGGCAACAACACCAGCAATGCGGGCTTGATCGGCTTGTCGGCGGGCTCTGGCAACAATTCCGGCAACGGCGGCTTGATCGGGCTTGGCCTGGTCTCTGGGCAGAACTCGGGTAACGGCGGCGTGCTCGGCGTCGGCCTTGGTAACAAGGGTGACCCAGTCTCTTTGACCGTGGCTGGGAACGGCATCAGCAGCGGTAGTGCTTCCAACACGGCGCGCAGCAATGCGCCACGCGTTGAAGTGCTGCCGGGCGTCGGGGTGAACCCTACCCAAAGCAACCAAGTCGCCAATGTCGCTCTGATTGGCGGCGATAACGCGGCGAACGGCGGGTTGATCGGATTGGCCTTGGTGTCCGGCAACAACTCCGGCGGCGGTAGCTTGGTCGGCGCGGGTGCAATTGCCGGCAACAATTCTGGCCGTGGCGGCATTGCCGGTGTGGGTGCGATCGCTGGCAACAACTCAGGCAATGGCGGCGTGCTCGGTGCTGGCGCGGTGGCAGGTAACCAGTCCGGCAACGGTGGTTTGGCCGGTGTGGGGGCGATCGCGGGCACGCGGTCCGGCAACGGTGGCTTGGCGGGTGTTGGGGCCATTGCGGGCAATCAATCGGGTAATGGTGGCGTAGCCGGCGTCGGTGCTATTGCCGGCAGTCAATCAGGTAACGGCGGCGTTGCAGGCGTTGGCGCGATCGCTGGGAATCAATCTGGCAATGGCGGCGTAGCTGGCGCTGGGGCGATCGCTGGCAACCAATCGGGCAACGGCGGTTTGGTCGGAGCAGGAACCATCGCCGGCCAAAATTCGGGCACTGGCGGCTTGGCTGGCTCCGGCGGAGGCAATGTCAATAACGGCATTGGTAGTGTCGGGGCCATTAGCGGCGG
>CAZHTI010000233.1:0-1252 GCA_964535755.1 uncultured Salinisphaerales bacterium
TGCTGAATGCGCTCGACCATGCTGAAGAAGCCGTTGCGGCGATTGACGGTGATGTGGCTGTCGAGCCCCAATTGCTTGAACAGCGCGGCGACGTCGGTGGCGAGCACGGCCTCAGGCGATTTGCCGTTGACCATGATCAGCAAAAGGGCGATGAGCCCGCGCACCAAGTGGGCGTCGGAATCCCCCCGCACCGCGAGCTTGCCGTCTGCCACGCCGCCGGTCATCCAGACTTGGCTCATGCAGCCGCGTACGAGGGTGGCCTCGGTTTTTTCGGACTCCGGCAGCGGCTCCAGCTTGCGGCCTAGGTCGATGAGGTATTTGTAGCGCTCTTCCCAGTCGCCCAGAAAGTCAAAGGTTTCGATGACGTCGTCAATGTTCATCCGGCCATTTTACGGGCAGCACCTATACTGCGCGGCGCTACGAAGTTCTGCCGTTTCGTGGCGCTGGCAGCGGCGCACGTTGGGTCTTCGCATGCACCGCTGGCTGCTACGCGATAGGCATTTCGTCGTCTTAACTTTCTAGTCTTCCTATGCAACGTCGTCAGGGCCGTGCGCCCAACCAACTCCGCGAGGTCACCCTCACCCGCAACTTCACCAAGCACGCTGAGGGCTCGGTCTTGGTCAGCTTTGGTGATACCCGCGTGCTCTGCACCGCCAGTGTCGAAGAGCGCGGCCCTGCTTGGAAGAAGGACGGCGGCTGGGTGACGGCGGAATACGGCATGTTGCCGCGCGCCACCCACACCCGCAGCAAGCGCGAAGCGGCCAGCGGCAAGCAGACGGGCCGCACCCAAGAGATCCAGCGGCTGATTGGCCGCAGCCTGCGCGCCTGTGTCGATTTGGACGCGCTGCCGGGCCTGACCATCACCATCGACTGCGACGTGTTGCAGGCCGATGGCGGCACCCGCACGGCGGCTATCACCGGCGGCTACGTCGCCTTGGTCGATGCCCTGCGCAAGCTGCGCAAGGACGGCAAGATTAAGAAAGACCCCGTGCACGGCCAGATCGCCGCGATCAGCGTGGGCATATTCGAAGGCACGCCGGTGCTGGACTTGGACTACCTCGAAGACTCCAAGTGCGAGTGCGACATGAACGTGGTGATGAACGAAGCCGGCCAGTTCATCGAAGTGCAGGGCACGGCAGAAGGCCACGCCTTCCGTCGCGATGAGTTGGACGCCTTGCTCGACTTAGCCAGCGGTGGCATCCAACACCTGTTGCGCGCGCAGTTGGAAGCGCTGGAGGACTAGGCATGCGGC
>CAZHTI010000234.1:0-1224 GCA_964535755.1 uncultured Salinisphaerales bacterium
AGGTGGAGAAGCTCCGCGCCTATTTTGGGGATGCGCTCAAGCGGTCTTAGGACGTAGGAGGTGGGGCGTGGGGCGTAATGCCCTAGACGCCCCAAGTGATGCGCTTTTTCTGCGCCAAAGCCCGCCGCAGCATCTCCAGCACGGGGTAGGCGCGCTGGCGTAGCGATACCGCAGGCTGTGGCGGCCAAGGGTCGGCACTCTCGTCGGCTGCTTCCGGCTCCATCGCTTCGGGCGCTTTCACCTCGGCCTCGGCGCGCTCTACCGCGGCCTCCAGCGCCAAGATCGCGCCCTGCAATTGCTCGGGCATCAACACGCCCTGACTGCTACCGTTACGGCCAATGGCACGCAGGATTTCCGCCGCGGGGGCGTCAAGCATCAGCACGTCGCCAGCGGCGTCGGATTGAAAGCGAATCATGAGTAGTCTCCAAATAGATCGTCGACATGCAGCCTACGCGCTTACGCCAGACGGGTTTTGATTAAACTGCGCGCCCTTTAAACCCGGTTTGAATCATGAACATTGCCGACCAATGCGCGGTGAGCTTCCACTACACCCTCACCGATGATGCCGGCGCCGTCATCGACAGCTCAGAAGGCCACGAGCCCCTCGCCTACTTGCACGGCATGGGCAATATCGTGCCCGGTCTGGAATCCGCCATGAGCGGCAAGAAAGTGGGCGACGCCTTCTCCGTGCGCGTCAACCCTGAGGATGGCTACGGCCTGCCCGATGAGAGCCTCATCCTCAAAGCCACACGCGCGCAGTTCCCGCCCAATGTCACGCTGGTAGAAGGCATGCGCTTTACCGCCCAGAGCGCGCAAGGCGCGATGCCGGTGAAGGTGGTTAAGGTCGAAGGTGACGACATCACCCTCGATGGCAACCATGAGTTAGCCGGTGTGGCCCTCAATTTCGCGGTGCAAGTGATGAGTGTGCGCCCAGCCACGGCCGAAGAACTCGACCACGGGCATGTGCATGGTGAAGGTGGGCATCACCATTAGGACGTTGGACGTTGGACGTTGGACGTTGGACGTGAAACGTGATGTAGGGGCGAGGCATGCCTCGCCCCTAACCCCTGCCCCTAACTCCTGCCGCTAACCCCTGCCCCTACCGCTGCGCTTCCAACTGCTCCCAACGGGCATAGGCTTTGGCTAAGTCTGCCTCTAATGCTGATAGGCGCTTTTGCAAGGCCACCGCCTGCTCAGGGCTGCTCTGATAAAGCTCCGCGAGCT
>CAZHTI010000235.1:0-1064 GCA_964535755.1 uncultured Salinisphaerales bacterium
AAACACCGCGTCCAAATGCCGGTTGCCGATTTGCTCCAGCAATTCTTTGGCGACCGTGCCTTGCCCGGCGATGACCTCGGCGTCGTCGTAGGGATGGACGAAGCTCATGCCCTTTTCCGCCGCGAGTTGCTCGGCGTGTTCCCGCGCATCGTCATAGGCATCGCCGTGCAGCACGACCTTGCCGCCCAAAGCGCGTACCGAATCCACTTTGATGGCCGGCGTGGTGCGCGGCATGCAGATGAGCGTGGGGATGCCCAAGCGCTTGCCTGCGAGGGCCACGCCCTGCGCGTGATTGCCAGCGGAGGCGCAAATCACCCCGCGTTGGCGCTCAGCCTCCGGCAATTGGACGATTTTGTTGTAGGCCCCGCGCAGCTTGAAGGAGTGCACCGGCTGCAGGTCTTCGCGCTTGAGCCAAACCTGATTACCCAGCTTGTGGCTGAGCTTCTTCGCCAATTGCAGCGGGCTAATGATGGCCACGTCATAGACATTCGCAGCCTCAATACGCCGCCGATAGTCGGTGAGCAAACGCTGGGTCGCGGCATCAAAGTCTTGTTTCGGCTGGGGCAGCATGCGCAGTAAAACCTTTCAGCAATCGTTGGGCGAACTAAAGTAGGACTCATGCAAATGGGCAAACTACGTCATTCCCGCGAAGGCGGGAATCTAGGATGCGCGAAGCGCAGTGCTTTGTATCTTCTAAAGAAAACAAAAAAGCTACCTGGATTCCCGCTAAGCGCGGGAATGACTGCTGTTTTGAGGTTCTGCGTAAGTCCTAAACAGGACAAGTAACAGGGGCAAAAGCGGCGCGTATCATACGCGCCGCACGCCGCCCACCCTTGCCCCAAGCCCCACGCCTGTGACGCCAGTGACACCCGCTCATCCTCAGACTCCCACCGTGGCATTCCTCGGCGGCGGCAATATGGCCGCGGCGATGATCTCTGGCCTGCTCGCCAAGGGCTGGCCCGCTGGCAAGCTGCGCGTGGTGGAGCCGGTATCCGAGCGGGCGGACTGGCTGCGCGCTGAATTCGGCGTGCAGGTGAGTGCTGAGCGTGCGTCGATAGGCCTTG
>CAZHTI010000236.1:0-1055 GCA_964535755.1 uncultured Salinisphaerales bacterium
TCCTTAGCCGCCGATGGCGTCATCGGCGGGGGCGCATTGGGCTTGCGGTTGGGCATGCGCGGCATGCCGGCAAAACCAATCGCCATTTGTTCTTCCATCGTCGTGATGTCCTCGGCGCTGTATCCCAAGCGCGTGAGGATTTCCTTGGTGTGCTCGCCGACGATGACGGGCCGCCCTTGGATCACACCGGGAGTATCCGAGAGCCCAAACAGCAGGCCGATTTGGTCGAGCTTGCCGACGTGCGGGTGCGGGTAGCTGGTCACCCATTGGCGGGCAATGAACTCGGGGTTGTCGTGCAACTGGCGCGAGAACTCCGTGTTGACGACTTCTACCGGCAGGCCGGCGGCATCGAGTACGGCAAACCAATCCGCCGCAGGTTTCTGCTTGAGGGCGGCCGCGACGGCTTCGGCGAGTGCCGCGTCGTTCTGAGCACGCGCAGCTTCTGTCGCAAAGCGCGCGTCGTTGGCGAGGCTTTGCAGGCCCAAGCTGGTCAGTGCGGCCTGCCAGTGGGCATCCGTGCTCAGCACCCAGCACAGCCAACCATCGGCAGTCGGGTAGATGCGGTGGCCGGCGTGGTAGCCGGTTTGGTCGGCATCGATGTGCGGGCGGGCAAAGCCTTTGCCGTCCGGGGTTGCTACCGCATAGCTGGTGTTGAGCAGCGCGGCGTTGATGATGGAGGTATCGACCATCTGCCCCTTGCCGGTGGCATCGCGGTGGGCAATCGCGTTGATGACCGCGACCGCGGACAAGAAACCATTGCCGGTATCGCCAAAGCTGGTGAGGCTCCACAGCGGCTTGCCGCCGCGTGCCATGCCCCCGTCTTCAAACTGGATGCCGGAGAGGCAGGCACCGGTTTGGTCGTTGCCGGGCAGGCCCGCGCGGTGGCCGGTTTCAAAGCCACGGGTGTGGCAGTAGATGAGGTCCGGCTTGATGGCCTTGAGGCTCTCGTAGTCAATCTTCAAGCGCTCGGCGGCGTCGTAGCGCATGTTGTGGTGGATGACGTCCGCGCCCTCAACCAACTTCAGGAAGATCGCCATCGCCCGTGGGTCTTTGAG
>CAZHTI010000237.1:0-1001 GCA_964535755.1 uncultured Salinisphaerales bacterium
CTAGCGGTATAGCGGCCGGGGTTCTGGTAGGTGTGGCTGATGCGATTGGCCATGGTGGCGACTACGGCGCTGCCGTCGCCGGGGTCGAACTCGTAAAACACCACGGCGTCACCCGCGTCGTCGTCGCTGCTACCGCTGGCGTCCAGCGTTACGGTGACGGGTGCCAGGCCGCGCTCGGGCGTCACGGTGAGAACGGCAATCGGCAGCAGCCCGGTGACCGGCACTGTGAGGCTTATCTCGCTGCCATTGATTTCACCGTTGTTATCGACCACGCCGCCGCGCGGCAGGCTGATGCGATCGCCCGAGCGCAGTGTTACAGCGGCGAACCAAGTGTTACCTGCTTGCTTGCTGGCGCTCACCGTCTCGGTGCTGCCATCGGCGCGGGTCACGGTCAGGGTTGCGGTCTGCGGCGTGCCGGTGCTGGCCCAAGGGCGGAATGTGCAGGTCTTGCAGTTCGGGCGGCGGTTGTCATCGGCCAAGACGTGGAAGCTGTTGGGTGATGGATAGGTGATGGGGTACTGATAGGCTGGGATGTTGAAGCTGACACCACCTGCGGCGAAGGCGAAGTCCGTCACCGCGATTTCATCCCAGGGCAGGATGTCGAAGGCTGGGCTCTCTAGCCGGTAGGCCTGCGGCGGCACGGCTGGGCCTACCAAGCGCTGGCCTTGCACGACAAAGCGGTATTGGCCATTCGGCGTGCCGTTGTTCATGCGCGCTGGGAAGGGCATGAAGGCCTCGAAGTTCGCCGTCCACACCCACTCAAACTGCCCAGCTTGCGCTTGGGTCAGGGTCTGCGGCGTCGGGAATTCCAGCCGCGATTGCACCTCGCCGGATTGGTCGGCAAAGAAGGTCCAAGCGCCGTTCACCATGCGCTCGACCGTGACGACGGGCTGATCCACCGCATTGCTGCCGCCGCGCCAGCGCATGGTTGCGGCGCGGTAGCGCTTGACACCGGTGGGCGGGGTCAGGATGGCCGGAGAGCCGGGGTCGGGCGGTTGATT